>NZ_CP026109.1:0-362755 GCF_002902965.1 Paraburkholderia hospita
ATGGCGGCGGAGGACAATCCGGAAGAAGGCAAGCCGAAAGTGACGCCTCGGCAGATGGCGCTCGCGCTGTTCGAGGACATGTTCGACCTGGGCTTACCCATCAGCGAAGCCAGCCGTGAAATTGGTTACCAGCGCAACAATTTCTTCACCCAGGTCGTCAACATGGGATTGCCGGCGCGACGTTTTCTGGACGCCGCGTATTTCATTGTTGCCCAGGAGCAGGAAGCACGGGACCAATACGACGTCGAGCTGAACTATTTCAAGTGGCTGATGCGCTACGACAGCCGCAATCTGAAGCACCTGCGCACTATCGCAGAAGAAGCGCAGGATGCGAAGATTCAGGTTACCGACACGCCGCTCGACCGCGATCCAAACGAAAACGATCTATGGGTTTCGGTTCAGTTGATGGGCATGGTCGGCTTTCACCGCGGGCGCATCCGGTTCGACGTGCATCCCCGTCTGGTTCCGCACATCCGCGATCCCAAAAAATCACACTGGCTGAGTCTGCGCATCTCGACGGCCTTTACCCGCAGCCTGGCGCGCGCGATCTATGACCAGGTCCTGCCCAGTGTCCCGAATGGCCGGACGGAATGGATACGGCTTGAAGACATGCGAAACTGGCCGGGCAAAATGGGAGCGAATGCGGCCATCTTCAAATACTTCAAGCGCGACTGGCTTGAGCCAGCTGTGCGTGAAATCAATGAGGTGTCGGACATCGAGCTGTCCTATGAAACCCGGACCGAGTCCAGCGCATCGAAGAAAATCGACCGTATTAGGTTCCTGCTCAAGCGCAAGGATACTGCCGACGCCGCGCTGGCCAGCCTGGCTGACGCCAGCCACCTGTACAAGATTCTCAAGGAAGAATTCAACCTGTCCACGAAACAGTTCAGCGAAATTTCCGAGAACCGCGAAGTCTGGACCGATGCGCACATGCAGCAAGCTGTCGAATACACACGTTTCAAGCTTAATCGCGGACAGATAAAACGCAGTCCCGCCGGTTACCTGATGCGCGCTTTGCGTGATAACTGGAAGATGTCTGAAGCCGAGAGGAAGATGGTCGAGGTTCAGGCGAAGCTGCTTACGGAAGAAACTGATGCGGCAGTGATAAAGACAGAGACCCAGGCTTCGGTCGCACACACCATCGCTTCGCGCGAAGAAGAAGTCCGTGCACGTATGAACGAGGAGTCGCGGAAGGGCCGTGAACACTTCAACGCGGCCGACGCCAAAACCCGCAAGGAACTCGTCCGCGCATGGGTGGCGTCGAGGGAGGGCAAGCTCATGCTGCGTCGGATGAAGCTTGAGGCCGCGACGGTGACAGAGGAGGAGATCGTCGCGAATGCAGAGCTGGTGTGGTATTTGGGGCAATTCATATTCGGACGTGTGAATTCGTCGCGCGCGGCTGCGTGAGTGACGGAAATAACAACCGCGGGTTTCCAATGGGTTCGATCATCTCCGAATGGGGAGATGACGTGGTGCTTCTCCGGTTTTTCTTTTTATGGGTTAAGTCCGCGCTCAATACTCAGCGGTCGCCCGTGTCGTGTTAACTCATCTCAGACGTGTTGTCAGCCGAGTACAGCGACAACAGCCCCAAACGACCGAGGAAACGGTCTCGTTGGCTCTCTCTCGAACGCGGGCAATACGGTACTGAATCCCTTCTGCGGATCGGGGCCAAGAAGTATGTCCGAGCGCAAACCGGGTCGCCGCTACAAAGGTATTTCTATGCGGTTGCGAAAGTACGGTTCAAGCGGGGAAGTAATCATCACTCGGTCGGTCGTTTAGCACACGTCGAAATAGTGTAGGCGCGTAACAACTCCACGACGGACTAGACTCCCTGCGTAACGATCAGATGCAGGCGGTCCCCCCAGAGGATCGCGATCGATTCGTTCACCGCCTGACGCCGATCCTTAATATTCGCGCGAGCGCGGGCGGGTGGCGACAAGTGCACGCGGCGAGCTGACTGAATGTTTCACCGCTGTCGCTGGCAAAGCCTCAATGAAGCGATATCTCAGTTTTGTTCTGTGGACGAGGCGCTCCAACCTTCCTTTGGTCGCCAAATACATCCGAGGCCGGCGCGATCACAGAGCAGGGCCCATGCAGAGTAGGGAATTGTGGCATCTTCGCTGATCCACCGGCGTACTTGGCGGCCTCCCAACTCGGACATGCCAAGATATCTAGCAATCGCTCGTCCCGGCAGTCCAGTCATCCGGATCACCTCTTGGATCTCCGCACCTCGCGGTCGTTCCCAACCGTCGTCGGCTGGGCGCAAACACTCAGGGCGGATCGTGATTCCGTAACTAATTGGCAAGACCACTCCTTGTTTTCGAACCCAGCGTGTATCCCCCGCGGCATCGCTGCGGGGGATACACGCGCCCTCCGGGCGCTTGACGACCCCGACCAAAGGTCTGCCTGCGTCCGATTCAGATCGTCCCGCCTCGATCCGCGGCGGGACGGCACTCTCCCCACGCATTCCGCGCGGGTCCCGGTGTGTCTCGATCCGGGCGTGCGGCGCGCGCGACACACCCCTCATTATCCGACGTCTGGCTTGCAGCGGGGAGGGCGGTTGCTCCGTTACGGCGGCCGTCAACTGTCTGACACGCCATTACAGTGGCAGCTCTCGCTGATACAGCGCAACACGAATGGCGTCCATCTGCTTAGGGGCAATCCGCGACACCTCGATAGACGATGCCTGCTCGTAGACTATCAATCAACCCGTAGGCGTCGGCCGGCGGACGCGCCGTTACGCGTAGCGCAGCATCCTCCTCGGGGGCCTATCGGACGCGCCAGTAGTTGAGTGCCTGTTCGATCTTGGCTGTAGTCGAAGCCCTGTGAATGGCGATCGAAATCCGACATTAGATGGCGGCGTCGCGCAACCTTGCGCGGGCGTTGCATCTGAATTGGCCTCGGCGAGCCTCATTGACGATATCCGTTGTGTTCGATGGGCATCACAACAGGTCCGGAGGGTGGTACCCGTTCGAAATCGGCGAGAGCGGTGCGTGCGATGGACCACAACTCCTCACGATGAATGCCAATGGTGTGCCCGTTACGGTCGAGCATGTCCGCGATGCGTATCAGCGCGTCTGCCGATCGTGCTGCTGCATCAGCCAACAATGCCATGCGATACAGCTCGCCACGAACGATGTTTCGATCTCCGTACTGCCACATCGCTAGCAAGGGAAGAAGGGCCGCCAGCCAGGTAGGTCGGGTATTGAGCTTATCCATGATGTCTCCTGGTCGGACCCCGGCCTCCAGGCCGGGGAACCCAGTTAGCCGCGCAGGCGGCGCATTTCGTCGGCGAGCACCCACAAGGCGCGGTTAAGACGAACGTTCTGGTCGATGCTGGTGACAGCGCGGGTCGTGGTTGCCCGGCCGTTCACGTTGCGACCGTGAAGACCACCACGGAGCATGTTTTCCTGAACGCGGTTGAATGTCGTCCAGAGGTCGGACGCGCGATCTTCTATACGACGGGGTGCGAGAAGCTGCCTTTCAGTGACGGGCGCGGTCTTGTCTTCGTCATAGCGCAGCGTCAACGCTGCCCGGGCGAAGGCTGTCTGCTCGCCTTCGTCCAGCACCGTATCCGCCATGTCTTCGCGCTGCTGTGCAGCACCCTCGAAGCTGTCCAATACCTTGAATGCGCCGTCGATCACCTGACCGACGACATCGCCCTTATGCGGCACGCGGATATCGCTTACGTTATCGCCGCACACAATCCCGTTCTTGCAGACAAAGCGGAACATACCGGCGAGCATCTGATAGCTGCTCGTCCCATCGTGACTATTCAAAAGGATGATCTCGTTCGCCTCAGATCCGCTGATCTGGTCTGCGTGACGCAGACGAAGCATGTGCTTCGTATATGCGCGTCTGCCATCGTCCCGCACGCGAGTCTGGCAAACCATGAACGGCTGAAAACCTTCCTTGCGCAAAGCGTCGAGCACATCAACGGTGGGGATGTAACTGTAGCGATCCGAACGACTTTCATGCGCTGAATGCGCCAGGATGGAGGGCGCTATTTCGCCAATCTCGTCATTGGACAACGGGTGATCCGCGCGCAAGGCGAGTGCGTTGCGGCCGAAGCGGCTTGCAAGCATATTCATTGCTGTTCCCCAGAAGTAGGAGCAGTCCCGGCCTGCAGGCCGGGGCCGGTTGATTAATCGATTGCGCGGAGGATGTTGGCTGCCTCTACATGTTGCGCGGCGAACTCTCGCAACTGGTGATAGCGCGCGACGATGGCGTCATCGATCGTGTGCTCTGCTAGGTGACAAAGAGCGAATAGTGTGACGGTAATGCCGAAGGCGTCCGCGCCCATCAAGTCGCTGTAGCCGTTCATATGCCAGCGGACATGCACGCGGTCGATATTCGAGGGCGCCATATAGAAACCACCATTCGACAGCGTGAAGAAGTTCCAGTAGCCACCCTCATAGCTACAACACAGGCGCGCAGCCCACTCATAGACCATCGATTCGCCGGTCAGGTAGTGACGACCGAGGAAGCGGGGCAGGACGTTCATGCGAAGTTCGTCCGGGACGAGTGAAGAATTGATTTTGATTTCGAGCATCGGTTTCTCCGGTTTGGCCATCGCTCTATTGCGCGGCACCTTTCTATATTAGGACATAAAGCCCGTTTAAGATAATTCGATTGGAATATAAATAATTAAATGTGCTTAACAATTATTGCAACGCAATTACTTTTATTAATCCATCAATATAAGGACTAATAGACCTATAAATTGAATAGCGATGACCAGACCGGAGAAATCTGATGAGTGAAAAACAGGGCAATCGGGACAGCTACTATTGAGTGCGTACTGTTCAGCCGCCTTTGCCGCTCACCGCTGAATGTGCGTAAGAAAAGCTCGACCGGTATTGAGGCGTTGGCGGAAGCGATTGACGCAAGGGCGTGATGCTGGACCTCGTTGTGCATGAAATGAAAAGTCGCGCGAAACTGCCGAAGCTCGGCGTGTGCGCGGGCCAGCGACGTCTGGCCGCGCTAGATCTGCTGTGTGAGCAGGGGCGAATCACAAAGGACTACCTGGTACCGGTACTGAACGTGAACTATGGCGAAGCCCTGGCGGCCTCGCAGATCGAGAACCGCAAACGCGAGGCGATGCATATCGCGGATAAGTGGGCCGCGTTCGGCTTTTTGACGGAGGGGGCAAAAGCGTGGCTCACATTGCAGCGCTGTCCAAGGCGCCGGACATCGCCGTGCGTCGCGCATTGAAAATCGCCAACCTGTTGCCGATGCTGCTTGACCTGCTGCGTGAGGACAGACTCGATTATGAGCGGGCGAAGGTGCTGGCGTGACGATCACGCTATGCAAGAGCGCGTATGGAACGATGCGGACAACGTGTGGGAACAATGGCCCTCGGAGTTGCATGCTGCGATCACAACCGCTGAAATCGACGCGCGCGAGAATACGCTCGCGAAGTTTGTCGGCCTGGAGGCCTATGAGGCGCCAGGTGGCCACGCGGTCGTCGCGATCTGTTCAGTGATGACCAGATCGCCGGACACATCGAAGCCCCCGACCTGCCCCACCGGCTCGCCACGGATCGGCTGATCGAACTGTCGCAAGGGACCGGCTCGATGCTGAAGTTTCCGCTGCGACGTATGCCGTTGACCTGTATGCCGAACGGTTCGAATCGTTCGATGCGGATGACATGAAAGGGACGGGAGCCTTCGGCTATCTCGATGATGTAAACGGCCACGCAGCAGCGCACACCCAGGGAGCGGCCCCTGCACGGCGAAAAACTCTGCAAGCGACTGACTGCGCACTGAACCGCTGCTGTGCAGATCGAGCTTGCACAGCAGCCAGGTGTTGCGCTTGCGGCGCTGATGTAACGCATGATTCCCGTTGTTTTCGATGACCTGTACGGTTACGTCTACACCGATCATGCGGTCAAGATCGATGTGCATACGACGCGCGATGCGCTGGTGTCCAATGCCGACGACATGGCTGACAGCGTCGCACGGAAGGCACTTGAAAGCGAGCTGTCGAAGTGGGCGCGAATGCTGCCGAAGCGGACCGACGAGCTACTGCCGTGGCTGCTGCAGCAGGATACCGATGTGATGTCGAACCCTTTGCATTCTGCGTGACGGCGACGGTAGACGGCATCAGCCCTCTGGATCGTGCGCACCCCGCCAACGAACTGGCGAATACGCTTGAAGTGGATCTGACGCGCTACTGGAAGGCGACGCGCGCGGGCTATTTCGAGCACGTCCCGAAGGACCGCATCGTGACCGTGGGTGGGGAGATCGTTTCGACCCAGGCTGCGGGCGAACTGCGTGGCATGAAGAAGGGTGATGCAGCAGCGGCTGCCGTGCGCCGTATGACGGAACTCGGGCTGGTTGCCTGAAGTGCTGCGTAACCGCGAGGTACCGGAATGGATCACGTAGGGACGTTGGGACGATGAGGAGAACCCAGGCGGAGAACCCAGGCGGAGACCCCGACGACGAGTCCGAACCCGAAGGCGAACCGGAAGGCGAAATCCTGGCCAGGTCCGACCAGACGGCCGAGAGGCAAATAGACGGTGACGCTGAGGAAGCTGAAGCCGCCTGAGCCGTCATCCTTTAAGCGGTATCAGTTATGTGGCCGTCCGGGCGAAAGCCCGGGCGGCTTTTGCATTGCCGGAAAAAAGAAGCCGGGCCGCTCGCGCGTCTGGCTCCATCAACACACGCCGGACTGATCGGGTGGCCAGCCGGGTTGCCCTGTTCACGGCGCCGCATGCGAAGCCTGGAGCCGCCCCTTTTCTGCAAGCAGCCTGTCGCCCTGAAAATCCTCAAGCCTGCGCGCGGCGCGCGCAAATCACGGCGCATGGTGATCCTTACGGAATGAAGACGGTTCAGCGTTTTACTAGCGGCGGGTTGTACTTTCGCTTCATCTCTTCGAGTTCGTCCATCGTGATCACCGGATCAGCGTATTGCTGTGCGTAGAGTTTGCTGATCTGGACACCTGGGAGGGTGGGGTTATCACGGCGCAACTGTGCAGCCGATTTGATCGTGCGGCCATTCGAGAGGGTTTCCGTCCCGACTTCCCCGGATCTGATGACGCTTGCCGGAGCGGGTGCAGGCACCGCGTTATCTGCCGGACGACGAACCGATCGTGTGGGATTGCGCCGTTTGCGGATTCGATAGAGCGCCTTGTCGAAAGTGCGAAGGTTCATTGTGAAGCCGCTTTCATGAAGACGGGCGAGCACTTCTTCGCGCGACACGCCACGTGCAAATGCCGCCTCAACATGCTCAATGAGTTCCGCGAGTCGCGCGGACTCGGATCGTCTGGCTTGCGTATCGGCTTCGGGCGCGAGCGAAGCGATGGCCCGGCGGGTATCGATTTCGGACATTGGAAGCGGGTGTCTCAACGATGGGGTAATGCTGCCATAGAAACGGGGTAAAGGTGTCATGCAAAAGGGGTAAAGTTGGGGTAGGGTGCCGTATTCGTGGGGTAGACGTGTCATACTTGTGCCGTAAGCACGACTGACAGAAAAAATCGAGGCACGTCGGATATGTTTACGCATCGCTACGCGCTTCGTAAAATATCGTGTGCCAAAGGGGCAAGGCCCCTTTGCAACCCCGACGCGGGCCACTGCACCGCGTCCATCGCGTCGACAGGATTGCCGGCGACACTAAGCACTGCCTGGTATGCAATATGAATAGGAGGCGCTTGCGATGATTCCGACCATCGAATGGGTGATCCAGATCGTGATGAAACCCCACGCGTCAGGGCGCAACAGGCGATGGCGGTATCTGCCGTGGGCGGGTTATGCCTGTCCCACGACGGGCGATCAGGCGATGCGCGCTTTAAGCGAATGCGAAGCATATTGGCCGGCACACGAATTCCGTGCACATCCGATCGATGGCGATATGACGCGATTCGATCTCCCCGGTCAGGCGGCAGACTGGACGCATCCTGTGGGGCTATGACATGCCACGCAAGAAGAGCAACGATGGGGCAGGCCTAGGCAAACCGATTGCATTCCGGTTGTCAGATGCGGACCGCGCGGTCTATCTTGATAAGGTGAACCGAAGCGGGCTGACGCAGTCTGAATTTTTCAGGCAGGCGGTATTGACGAACCGGACCCAGGTGATCGCACGACCTGTCGCCAGTGCGGACCGCAAGCGACTGCTCTACATCTTCAACAAAGCCAGCAACAACCTGAACCAGATCGCGCATCGCGCGAACTCTGAACACCTGAGCGGCGATCTGTCGGAAGCGACCTACGAACAACTGCTCTCGCAGCTGCAGATGATCTCGCGCTATCTGAGAAGCACGCTCGAGAAAGTGGACTGACAGGGTACAACGCGCATGGGCACTGATCTTCCCAACATGGCAGCAGTGGTCACGAAGAACGTGATACTGGATGAGCAGGATGTGAATGGCATGCGACCGTTAAATCTCGTTCATCCGATATTGCCGATGGGGCTTGAGTCGCCGGGAGATGATGGTTCGTGCAGCTTCAGACATGGGTGGTGAGCGATGCTAATTCGGATTCGCGGCTACCACGACGGTATCAAGGCTTACCTGGAGCAGGGCCAGAAGCAGGATCGTGAATTCGAACGTGACGAGATGGATGAACGCGTGGTTCTCGCGGGCGATCTGACGATGACCAACGACATCATCCAGTCGATAGATACAACAGCCGAGCGCTATATCAATGTGACGCTGTCGTTCAAGGAAGATGAGGTTTCGCGAGAGGTCCTCGCGGAGATCGTGCGCGAATTTGAGGCTTTCGCTTTTTCCGCGTACCGGCCCGATGAATACAACTTCTATGCGGAAGCGCATGTGCCGCGGCTCAAGAGTTACGCTGACCGGCGCAGCGGCGAGCTTGTCGAGCGCAAAGTTCATCTTCATGTCGTGATACCAGAAGTGAACCTGCTCACGGGACGGCGACTGGAGCCGTTCGGCAAGGTTGACCGGCATCACCACTTCCTTGAAGCCTTCCAGGAGCACATCAACGCGAAATACGGACTGGCGAGTCCGAAGGACAACCGCCGTGTGCATTTCACCGATGCGTCGGAGATGATCAGCCGGTACAAGGGCGACGTGTTTGCGCCGATGAACCGCGAGCTGAAAGCCGCGATCCTCGAGACGCTGATCTCGCGCGACGTCACCCGTTACGAGGACTTCCGGGCGCTGCTTACCGAATTCGGCGATACACGCACCCGGAACGCCGGCAGCGAAGGTGAATTTGAAAACGTCAAGGTGCCCGGTGCGGCGAAGGGCGTGAACCTGAAGGAGTTCGTATTCTCGCGGGAATTTATTGAATTCGATTCCGAAGGCAAGCGCGAGGCGCTGAATCGTAACGTCGGCAACGTGCATGCCGAGTACATCGAACCGGGGGTACCGCGTCCGACGCCCGGGCATTATCTCGACGCGCTTTTCGAGTGGAACGATACCCGCGCGCGGGAGATCAAGTACCTCAATAGCGGTAGCCGTTTCTACAAGGATTATCAGGCCGCGTCACCGACAGAGCAGCGACGCATCCTGGACCACCGCGAACAGCGGTTCTATGACGCAGCAGGAGGACTCAATGAGCGGGCACGACGAAGCGGTAGTGGATCAGGAGACTGGCGAGACTGGAGATGGCAGCGGGGGCGGCGGTGGCACGAACCGCAGCCGGCGGAGCACGAAGTCAGGGAGCGGTGGCGAAAGTGGAAACAGGGAGCGGATCACGACCTTGACGCTCGCTTCGATCGATCCCGTTCGCCGTCCGGATCCGCACACGGTATGCGAAGTGTGCCCGGCCGCGGTATGGATGGCGACGCCGCGCGACGTCAAATGCTTCTGCCGCCTGATGCACTACTGGAGTTGGGAAACCACCAAGCCGACCGAATTGACCAATTGCGATGGACTGGCGATCGCGAGCGAGCGGGACGCGAACAACTAGAACCAGCCAACGCGTCCCTGCTCGATGTGATCGCGGCACGCATGTACGCCACGTGGGATGCGGCCGATGATACCGGTCGGGCGCGGCTCGCAGTGACCGCTGCCGACAAGTTCACGCGTACCGGAGGGCCGTTTGACGATCGGGGGCGATCAGGCCACGGCTTTGGTCTGAATCCAGCGTTCGGGGGCGGACAGGCGCCGAAGGATTTTGGCCCAGACGATCAGATCCGCAGTCTCGCGGATATCCCGTCGCTCAATGCCATTGTTTCGCTTCCATTCGAGCCGGCACGGCGTGATGTCGCTGATCTAGTCGAACGCTTCAATTCGCGCGCCCGGGCGTCGAGCGGACGGGAGGCCGATACCGTTCGCGACCAGTTTGCGCGGGATCTTGTCGAGTCGCGCAGCGTCCGTCGCTCGCGGGAGCGCACGGAGTTTGCGGAGATTCGGGAGACGCTTGATGCCAGCCGGCTGCTCGCGGTACTTGCGCATTCGCACGGGCTGATCGTCGAGAAATACAGTATCGGGAAGGGCGATGACGGCGGCGATCGCATCCGGGCAGGGGCGCGTAATCTGAACGTGTCCGACTTCCTGACGAAAGAAATGAATCTCTTCTGGGAAGAGGCCGCCCAGCTGCTACGCGACACTTATCGCGCACAAACGGGACATCGCCCCGGGCATGCGCTGCGTCGTACGCCCGAGCGTGACCTCTGGCAAGAATTCCAGCAATGGCGTGTGGCATATCGCGGTGGATTACGCCGCGCCTGGCATGAGCAGGTTCAGGAAGAGAGGGCGCGCCGCAGCGCGATCAAGACGGCGTTCTACGCGGCATGCAGCACCGTAGTGGACCGGAAGGACCTGTCCGCGATGGAACGGCGGGAGCAGCTGTCGGCCGCGCGCGTGACCCGCCTCGAAGCCGAGGCTGCGCTGCGCGATCGGGTGTCAAAGGAACGTGACGCGCTTAAAGGAGCAGGACGGCAACCGGTCACGGACCAGTATCGGGATTTTCTGCGGGAGCGCGCCCAGATGGGCGATATGCGAGCGTTGCGCGAGCTGCGACGCATGCAGGAGATTCGCCAGCCGGTCAGACATGTTGGCGACGAGCGTGTCATCGCGCTAAGTGGATCATTCCAAGCGTCCAGACCAAAGGTCGGAGCTAATCAGAACGAGCTTATCCACCACGGCCCGTCCATCACCTATGAGGTGCGCCCCAGCGGAGAGGTCGACTACCGCAAGGATGGCGTAGCCTTTCTCGTTGATGAGGGTCACACGTTGCGGCTATGGGATAGCGAACGTGAAGCGATCGAGATCGCGCTGCGTTTCGCGCAGCAGAAGTTCGGCACCACGCTGTCGCTGTCCGGCCCCGAAGCTTTTCAGGCCGCAGCGGCGCGTATAGCCGCCGATACGCGTATGCACATAGTGTTCGAGCAGGCGGAATTGGAGCAGATCCGCCAGGTCCGGCTGGCCGAGCTCGATGCCGAAGCGCACGAACGTCGGGTCGCGCAGCGCGAGCGCGACGGGCAGGAATCGGATGAACTGCGCAATACCGTACGTGAAACGCAACTACCTGTCCGTGACGATCTGCCCACCCAAGGCCGGGATGCCGAGCCTCCGGCAGATGCCGACGTACCCGATAGCGGTCCCGATACCGAACGATAAGCACCCAGCCGAGAGGAATCCGATGACCCGGTTTGCTACCCTCCACCGCAACCGCGTCGTGGCTGTCGCGGACACCGTGATTTTCAGTGGCACGCCGTCGCAGGTCGTGAACCGGCCCGCTTACGTCAAAAGCGTGGTTGCCGCGATCATCGTGTTTGCCGGCTACCTGTATGCGACAACCTGTTGGCACGTGCCGTGGTTCGCGCCACTGATTGCGTTGCTGATGATCGCCATCGGTGTCGTGGTGGCGTACCTGCGAACGGCGTGCACGGAAATCGTCATCGACCCTGCGGGCGTCACCTGTCGGCAGGGCATTTTCAACCGTCAGATACAGAGCCTCGAGCTTTTCCGCATCCACGATGTGACGTCGCTGCATCCGTGGTGGTAGCGGGCCTTAGCAACCCTTTCGCATGGGTAGCGTAATCGCGCTAATCAGTGACTCAAACAATCCCCACTGGTGGTTACGAGGGATGCTTGACGCGCAGCGGTTGCGCGATAGCCTCAACCTCGCAGCGATCGTGTTGCGTGACGCGAAAGGCTTTCATGAAGTGAATATCGGCAGGGTTCAGCTTGGTGGTTTTTCGGTTCACGTCGCGGCAGCCAGATGGTCCATAGCCTGGAGCAACAATGCTTCCATCACTAGAAGTCAATGAAGGACTGGGAAAGAAGCCACGCGTGCTCGTCCTTGAGATCAGGGATCGCAATAAAACTGATCGTGGTGTGATCGCGCGTTTGCTCGTCGAGCGCGAGGAGCTATATGACCGCTATGCTGACGGACAGTTGCGTCAGGCGCGGATCGAACTTTCGTATCGCATGATTGGCGTAGCTGTCGCGCCCGCAAGCGGGCAGGGCGAATTCAGGGGATGCTACTCGGCGACGGATAATCGAGTCTCCGTGACAGCGTCCAGTGTGTGGGAACATGGCTTCGTGACGCTCGATCTTCCGGGTCTCGAGGGGCAACGTGTCGGCACGTATCTCATGAACGAGATCGTCAGGTGGGCCCGTAAGTGGCCCGACGCGGACGTGAACAACATCGAACTGCTTGAGGGCCAGGCGTACAAGAGGAATACGGCCCGGCGTAATCGCTTCTACGAACAGTTTGGCTTTACGTTCGACTGCATGGACGCACAACATCGGGCCGGGATGTCGCACCCGGTCAAGGTGCGTGATCTGAAGGCTGTCGAGAGCTGGAAAGACAATATCGCCGAGCGGCGCATGTTCGATTTTCTGATGGAGCAGGCCGACTCGCATCGGGCTGCGCAAGCAGAGGCAGGGGGACTATCCCGTTCACTGCAGGATCTGATTGGCGAGCGCAAACGGGAGGAGGCTCACCCGATCTGGTGGGCAATGTGGCAGGTTTATTATCGGCGTACCAACTGGGTTCTCGGCGCGGCACTGATCGCCGGTGCTGCGGCGCTTTTCCATTTCGCGCGTTAGGCAAAGCGATTGTCGAACGTCTGATCTGATCGGCTCCCGCCTGTGATAGCTCGGTGCTCATTGCCGATATTGAAGTCGACGGTCTTCGTTCAGCGTGTAGGGAATCAAAGACTGCGGGATAGGTGAGCAGAGGGCGACAGTACAACGGCGAGCGCATTAGTTGTTGAAACTGTCGACCCATGCGCGTGCCCATCTGAGACCGGCGAGTTCTGCCTCTTCTTCCGTGTCGAACTCGCCGA
The DNA here is from genome assembly GCF_002902965.1 of Paraburkholderia hospita. Classification (GTDB taxonomy): domain Bacteria; phylum Pseudomonadota; class Gammaproteobacteria; order Burkholderiales; family Burkholderiaceae; genus Paraburkholderia; species Paraburkholderia hospita. Next base: position 13,206 of record NZ_CP026109.1, read on the forward strand.
GTACACCCGAAGCTTCAAAAACCTTGTTGTCGAGGGTGATCGAGTCGCTGCCTGCATAGCGTCCGCGCTGCGAATTCTCCTTTTGCTGAAAGGATGGCGTGCCCCCAGAGCATGCACCCTTTATGGTTTTCGCTTCGCATCAGCGTTCGACCTCCGTCCGAGCGTGCTGTCCATCCACGCGGAGCACGTTATCCTCAGGTGCCAACTGGCGCGGAATATCTTCATAACGCGGTTCGTGGGTACGGCGCCCAACATTCGCGACGGAAGCGTTCGGACCGGGCACCGCCGCGACGACGCGGTGATGTGACCGCTCGTGCGCAAGTGGGTCGCTCACGCGTTGACGTTGTTTGGATGTCTTGCGAGCCGTATGTGCCGGCTCCATCCTGCCGCGCGCTTCCGTTGGATTCCACACTTCAATGTAATGCTCACCCGCAAGCGCGGGTGAGCATATCGTCAGAAAAAACACACAGCAACTGAAAGCCGTCGTCATCCGCTTTTCTCTTGCAGAGCTTTGAATGCGCTCGACGTATTCCTGATCCGTGATTCCGTCGCCTGCTCCATGAGCCTACGTGTTCGAGTTACTTTGGCGAATCACTGGACGCTGTGGACCGGGATGAATGCAACTTGGGTGGACAGTACGTTTTCGCACGGACAGAACCGAGGCCGGTGCCTGTGGGTGTAGTGGTTTATTTCGCTAGAATAGTCACTGTTGCACGTGCATTGACAAACAATATGAGTTCAAAGCGACGTGGGGCGCATGCTCCCGGCCCCCGAAAACACCTCACGAAAGCCATGCTATTACCGATGGCCGAGGCGTCTGTGCGCGAGCAGTCACTATCATCGCATCTTGCTCTGGTCGCCTGCAGGGATGGTCACGGGAACAGGCATCTGTTTAATGAACTAATGCGCACTGTGTACGTGGCATGGTTCCTCCAGCAGGACGGCTACGGAGAGGAACCTGTCAACAGCTTCAAGACCGCGGAATATGCTGTGGAAGCCGCGCTGGAACTGGCGCACATGTCGGATGAGTGGGTGCTCGCGGAGGATACTGTTCCTGTTTTCGAGCGTCTTCTGGCGCTGCATGATTCGCAACTCGCGACCGCTCCGCTGCATAAGGTGATTCACGCGGAGCAACGTCTCAGGCAGTTTCTGGCGGGAACTGCGAGTTCGCCGATTCCTGAAGCCGATCCGCCTGGAAGGTCATAATGGACCATGTTCGCAGCGAGCGTGATGACCATTCGGGTGCACCGCGCGACAGTGTGCCGATCATACGGCGTCGAAAAGATCGAGTTGTCGGGAATCGACCGATCGAGTGATGGCAGACTGATTTTCAATCGGTCTTGCAGTTTCCACCCTCGTTTCGATCCGGAAGAAATCAGGATTGACGCCAGCGTTTTTCGCAGCGACGAGCCAGTCTGGCATGTCGCCGAGCCCATTCCATTCGTGGCCTCGTGCATCGCGATATAGCGGCGGGTGGGCCTTGTCGTGTTCAATAGAAGCTGACAACGCTTCGATGGAAATGCCGAACTCGTCCATGCGGCGGCGGATCCAGATAATCAGACGATCCCGGGCTTCGCCGTCAGCGATTTTTCCTCTCATGACTTCAGCTGTGAAATGTGACGAACACAAGTATAGCTGGAGCGTCATCACCGTCGTGAACAGGTTTCGCACAGACCTGAGATAGCGAAAACAAAACCCTATAACAGCATATGAAGGGGTATCCATCCTCGTTGGTATTGGCCAACCGTCGCCCTTCGGCCTTCCTGATGGTTGCATTGACTCCGGACGGAATCGCGGCAAGTCGGCGGCCGTTGCGGTCGTTAAGCCGGTCGCCGGCGTAGGGCAGTTGTTGGTCGCTCTGCGGTCATTGGACCATCTGTTACGTCGAACGACAGCTGTCCTCCTGCCGGAGGACAGCACCCGACCCGCAGCGGTCCGACGGCGCAGCTCTCGGGCAGCGGCGGGTTTCAGGTGCGAAACAGTCGTTCAACGCGATGGGCCGCTAGCTCCAGATTGTCCACCTGAAATCACGCTCAGGAGGACGGGTAGAACAAACAGACTGATTTCTCGGGGGAGTCCGAATGGCGCACATCCTTTTGCTCGGCATCGGCTCCACTCGTAACTAGGGCGGCTGGCTCGTCGACGACCTGATCAGCCGCTTCGCAGATAACCGGGATCTCTTCAAGCGGCTCGAACCTACTGAATATCCGTGCATCAATGTCAGCAAAGAAAGGTCGATAAACCAGTGCGCATTCGGGACTGGATGACCCGTTTGCGGAGACAGGGTGAGGCCGACCTCCGTGCATGCGGGCGAATAACGGTTCCTGAAAGCGTTGCGTGCTAGGGCCGAGCACGCGCCTTTGGCATAATGGGGGGCAGAACCGGCAAACCGGCTCTGCATGCGCCGATGGTTCGCGTGGCATTACGGCGTATTTGCAGGACTTGTACCTTATCAAGGAACTTCAATGTCGAATGTTTTTCTTTGTCACCGCAAGGGCGACGCCGAAAGTGTAGAACGTCTCGCAAGGGAGCTTGAGGCTGCGGGCCATGCTATCTGGTTTGATGAGTGGGAGATTAATGTCGGCGATTCAATCGTGGCGGAGATCAATAAAGGCTTGACCGACACTGCGTATCTGGTCTTGTGTTATTCCGAACACGGGCCCTCCGACTGGACTGATCGCGAATGGCATTCGACCTTGCACCGGCAACTAAGTGGCCACAACGTCCGGTTGTTGCCGGTACGCGTCAGTGGCGGCCGTCCTCCAGCCATCCTCGCGGATATTCGCTTTGCAGACTTGGTGAGCGATTGGGAAGCAGGGGTCCGGGATCTTCTAAAAGCCATCAAATGACAGTGAATGTATTGATTGCACACGCTTCGGGGGAGGAAGACAAGGCGGAATTGCTTGCTCGCCCGATCCGCGAAGCGGGTTACACCGTTTCTCATTCTGGGACGGTACTCGTTGGTGATTCTGTCGTCGCCCAAGCGAGCACCCTGCTAGCGCAGGGGGGCCCGGTTGTTGTATGTGGCACCGTTCGAGCAATGGGGACTCGCTGGGCGCGACAAGTCGCGAGCGCGGCACGCAATTATCCGGGAGTGCGCGTCTTCGTTGTGCAGATGGAGGAAGATGCTGACACAGACGCCGTAGCCTTCGAGCAAAGGGTCGCTCTATACCATGAAGATCCTCGCAGGGCGGCGGCTGAGCTGATTACAGCACTGTCAAAGAGCTACCCCCTTGGATACGACGCAAAATTAAACCTGCGAGCTTACGACCTCGAATCTCGGTACCGGGAACTTGCATTGAAGGCATGTGACATCATCGATCTGGCGAATTTGCCAGAAGACGACCGTCATTTGGCATCGCGCGAGTTGGAATTGCGGCGACTATATGTTGCATTGAGAATGCATGTTGAAGTCCATGCCACCGAGGAGGTCAACGACGAAACACTGTTGGCTTTGGAATCTCGTCGCACACCAGAGTGGGGAGATGGATTTACAACAAACGAGGATGCCGAGAAGTCGATCTCCCTGGGTGAGCGCCTCGCTGCGGTAAAGCGACTTGTTGTCCTTGGCGACCCCGGAGCAGGCAAGAGTACTCTCCTTCGCTGGATTGCGACAGCATACTTGTTGCGCTTGCAGAATGCGCCTGACTGGAGCGAGCTCCCAGACATAGCTAGCCTACCGGATGCGGACTGGCTCCCTATCCTGATTCGGTGTCGAGATTTGCCTGCTAATGCTGGCACGCTGGAGGAAATGCTGCATCATAGTTTGCGAAAGAGCGAGCTAAGTGAAACGCAGTGTGAGCAATTGAAAGAACTTCTGCGATCCAAGGTCGAGGGAGGGACGGCGCTCTTGCTTGTGGATGGACTTGACGAGATCACTGAGCCGGCGGCCCGCATGCGCTTTGCTGCGCAACTGGAGCAGGTGCATCGCGCATTTCCCGATGCCCCGATGGTAGTCACGTCGCGAATTGTTGGTTACCGCGAAATGGGCTACAAAATTAGGAGTGGCTTTGAACATCTAACGGTTGCCGATCTGACAGCTACGGACAAGGATGACTTTGCCCAGCGGTGGTGCGATTTAACTGAGCGACCAGACCGGCGAGTCGACGCCGCACGTGAATTATCGCAGGACATTCACTCAAGCGATCGAATTGAACGCTTGACTGGAAACCCTATGCTCCTAACAACAATGGCTTTGGTCAAGCGCAAGATTGGCCGATTGCCTCAGAGGCGTGTAGATCTATACGAAAAAGCGGTGGAGGTACTACTAAATTGGCGCAGTGCAGTGGATGCTGCCCTGGATCCCCGAGAAGCATTGCCACAACTGGAGTATTTGGCTCACGCCATGTGCGCTGACGGCGTGCAGCAACTTCGAGAAGATCAAGCTCTGGAACTGTTGAGACAAGTCAGAAACAATTTCCCGCACATTCATGCATTGCAGCAGCATTCCCCAGAAGATTTTCTTCGGCTGCTTGAGCGCCGGACCGGACTTCTCATGCAAAGCGGGCATAAGCGCCACAATGGGCTAAGTGTGCCGGTTTACGAGTTTAGACACCTCACGCTTCAGGAGTACTTGGCGGGAATTGCATTGGTTCAAGGCCATTATCGTGGCCGCGACAAAAGCCAGCGTCTTGAAGATGTAATTGCACCGCTTGCCGGTGAGGTTGGCCAGTTTTTTTCACAGGGCACAGGAGAGCCTGATGTCGCCGTTGTCGAAAACTGGCGCGAGCCTTTGCGCCTATGTGTCGCTGCGTGTAACGATGACATCGTCGACAGCGCAATCTTGGCAATTCTGCGTCCCCTGCCCGGGGAGACGGGAACAGCGCGGGCACGGCTGATCCTAGCGGCTCTCTGTTTGGCCGATGAGCCGAATGTCAGTACTGAAGTCGGCGAGATCGTACTTAATGCTGTCCCGGAGTGCGTTGAGGAGATGGACGGAAACGGTCTAGGCCTTAGAACTGGACTTGGTATTGCCGCACACAGCATTTCGCAATCTCGATGGGCGACGGCACTAAAAGACAACCTTCTCGACGCATTTCTTAAGAATTCCATAGACACAAGAAGTAGCTGTGGTGGTCTCTACGGTGAGATTAGTATTGATCGGCTCGACGCCGACGCTAATTTAGATACAGTGTTATCGAATTACGTTGACCGGCTGCGCACGTGCGATGAACGCGAAGCAGCTGGAATTAGCCTCACGGTAATGGTCCTAGCATATGAAAATAAAAACTGCAGAAGGAAGGGGTTAGCGGATGCTCTTCTCCGGCGAGTGTCGTCTGAGAATCCCGCCGTTAGTCATGCAGCAGCTTGGGCGCTCGGATGGATGAGTACGACCGGCGCGTTTCCATGGAAGGCCACCAAGCGGCAACTCACGCGTCTAATTGATGCTCTTTCGAACTCGAGGTGTGACACTGAGGCGGTCTATTGGATAGCTAAGGTACTTCGGCGCGCTCGATATGCGGAGGGCTGCGACGCATTGATAAGCTACCTTCCTATCAGCCATCCTCGGACTCGCGCAGAAATTCTAGAAACACTGGGCAAACTCAGCGGTGGTCGCATTGAGGCCGTAGCGCAACACTATGTGCGAGACTCCTCGGAGAAGGTTCGTCGAGCGGCCATGTTTGCGCTGAGCTGTGGTTGTGCGGATGATATCGATCAGAAACTCATGCGCGATCGTCGGCTCGCCGAGACCTTCAAGTCAGGACGCGACCCGGCTGCGTCCATCTCCTTAGAGACCGTAAAAGATATTTCGCGGGGGCTTGCCCTATCGGAAATCGAGACAGTGGAACGGCTCAAAAGACTTTCGGAAAAGTTCGACCTTAAATTGAAATTAACTAAGGCCGTTAGAGAGAAATTGGAGATTCGACATTGAGTCGGTTGACCGGCTCAGAATGTCACGCTTCGACTACCTCGCAGAGTGGCCGAAGCGTGAGTTTTGAAATCGATCACGGACCGACGGTGTAACGTAGAGCTGGTCAAAGACAGTTTCAGCGCAGAGCGATCGCGCCTTTTCCATCGCCTCGGCGCTGCACCTGCCAGCGGCCGTTTGACCCCAGCATCCATCCGCGCGAACTACACCGTTGCTTCACCCACTGCCCCGACGCAGCCATTGTTGAAGATCGTCCTTTCAGCGAAGGGCCTGCGGCCGCTTACGGGTGACGAACTGACATCTGAATGTGCGAGCTAGTGCCGTGGCGAACGACTCTTCCTGGCCGACTGCCGTCCCACATGGTGGGCGAAAAGCGACCCAGGCTGTGTGGAAACCTGATGAAATTCCACTGCGATGCGTGACCGCTGACCGGAGCGGCGCGTTTGACTGCCTTTGCGGTCATCACGGCGACAACGAGGAAGTGAGCCCTGTGAGATGCCTTTGGGACGAGTTTAAGGGCTTTGTTTCAGGATCTGGTTGACAAGCGCCAGAAGCAGATCGAAGAGAGCATCCAGCGGTATCCTTACCTTCGGTGAAGTTGCGATCGCGTGTATTGACTGTAAGCGCTCGGCAAACCCGTCTTGACGGGTGGAGCTAGCGGACGATCGCAGTCGGTTGCCAGCGATGCGGCAGCAGTGTCTCGACTTCACTCGCTCTGTGCGTCGGCAACCGCGTGAGGATGTCCTTCAGATAGGCGTGCGGGTCGTGCCCGTTGAGTTGTGCCGAGCGTATCAGGCTCATGATGGCGGCAGCGCGTTGACCTGCTCGCAGCGAGCCGGCGAACAGCCAGTTGCCTCTGCCGATGGCCCATGGACGTATCTGGTTTTCGACCCAGTTGTTATCAATGGGCACGAGCCCATCGTCGAGATAGCGCGTGAGCGCCTCCCATCGTTTGAGGCTGTAATCCAGCGCTTTCGCAATCGCCGAGCCCTCCGAAACCAGCTTTCGCTGTACCACCATCCATTCGTAAAAGGCGTCGCACACTGGTTTGGCCAGACTCTGACGTCGCCTTCGGCGTGCTTCGGCATCCAGCACGGCCGCGTCGCGTTCGATTTCGTAAAGCCTGGCGAAGTAAGGCAGAGCCTGCCCGGCGATCTGGCTGCTGTGATTGGCGTGCAGATCGAAGAACTTGCGCCTCGCGTGCGCCGCACAGCCAATTTCAGTGATGCCTTGCTGGAATCCCGCCTTGTACCCGCTGTAATCGTCGCAAACCAGCTTGCCCTGCCAGCCGGCAAGGAAGGTGCGGGCGTGTTCGCCCGCACGGCTGTTGGCGAAGTCATAGACCACGCCGCGCAGTGTGCTGAACTGCGCCGGTGTATACGCCCAGAGGTAGGCCCTGTGCGTCTTGCCCGAGCCAGGACTGAGCATCTGCACCGGCGTCTCGTCTGCGTGCAGTACACCCTGTTGCAGGATTTCCTGATGGAGCGCGTCGACCAGCGGTTGCAGCTGCACGCCGCACATGCCGACCCAGGCGCCCAGTGTCGAACGCGGTATCGCGAGACCCGCGCGCGCAAAGATCTGTTCCTGACGATACAGGGGCAAGTGATCCGCGTATTTGTTGACCAGCACCGACGCCAGCAGTCCCGTGGTGGGGATGCCCTTGTCAATGACGTGTGCGGGCACCGGCGCCTGAATCAGCGTTTCGCAGTTCTTGCACACCCACTTTCCACGGATATGCCGCTCAACCGTGAAGACGCCTGGCGTGTAATCCAGCTTCTCGCTGACGTCCTCGCCAATCCGTACACGCTCGCAGCCACACTGGCACACGTTGCTATCGGGCTCGTGATGGATCTCTGTGCGCGGCAGCTGTGCTGGCAGCGCTGCGCGTTTAGGCTGCTGGCGCGACGGGTCGGCGGGAGTGTCCGGCTTAAGCTGCTCGAGTTCCAGTTCGATGGCGACCAGATCCGCGTCGATCGCTTCATCCAGCAGGTTCATCTGCTCGCTGCCCAACTGTTCGCTGCGCCGGCCGAACTGCTGGCGCTTCAGGATCGAGATCTCATGAGTCAACTGGTCGATACGGGTCTGCCGGTAACGCAGTTCCCGTTCCTTCTCGTCGACCTCCCGGGTCTTGTCCTGAAGCTCCCGTTCTCTCTCCTGGACCTGGGCAATCAGTTGCTCTGCAAGCGTGCGCAACTGTTCCGGGCTGAGGGCGTTGAGATCGGCGGGCAGGTTCATGCAGGCCAGTCTGCCAGAACCCCAGACACCGTGGAAGCGCAACAGTTTTCGTCCCTGCTGGCCTCATACGACGCGGATCACACCGTTCGGGCCGATGCGCTGCCACGGCAAGCCCACCACCAGACCTGCGAGTTGTTCCTGCGTGAGCGCATGATGCTTCGGTTCGCTACCAGAGTGAGGCCACACGAACTGCCCCTCGTTCAGCCGTCGCGACGCCAGCCAGATGCCAATACCGTCGTGGACCAGCACCTTCAGGCGGTTGGCCCGCCGGTTGGCGAACAGGTACGCATGGTGCGGGTGCGCAGCACCAAAGACCTTGACGACACGCGCCAGCGCCGTATCGAAGCCGGCGCGCATGTCCAGCGGATCGACCGCCAGCCACACCTCATCGATGCGGATCACACGAGCCACTCACGCAGCCAGGCAGCGCATTGTGCTGCCTCTGATGTCGGCCAGCTAACCGTTATCGACTGATCTCCACGATGAATCTCGATGCGGATCTCAGACGATTGTGGACTCGGTGTTGTCAATGCCACTGGCACAAAGGCTGGCAGCGACGGTGGTGTGGCTGGCGGGCGGCCCAACGGTCTTCTGGGAAGTCGACCTTCTGCCTGATCGATCCAGCGTCGAAGCAAATTCGCATTGAGCCTGTGTTCCAGCGCGACCGCCGCAACCGATACGCCGATTCCCTGACAGGTCGCTACAACCTTGGCCTTGAACTCCTCGCTGTAGCGTTGACGACGACGACGCTCCGGGAGTGATTCCGATTCGATAGTGTTCACGTGTCCGCTTATTTGTTAAGTGGACACGATACTCCCAAGCGCTACAGCCAGACTCAAGATGGGTTTGCCGAGCGCTTACTATTGACTGCCTTGAACTTGCTGCCGTCAATGGCCACCAGTGCTTGCGAGAACAGCTTCAGCTCACGGCACAGCATCACGAAACGGCGGCACACGCTGCGAATGCCAGTGCCGTTGTCACAGCGGAAGTCAGCTGTGGCGCCAAACGTCCCGTGAGCCACATCAATTCTACGTTGCGCTGACATTCACGTTCCAGCCGGCGGCTCGACTGGACCCGATTCAGGTAGCCGTAGATATAGATCTTCAGCAGCACGCCCGGATGATAGGACGGACGACCAGTAATCGGCATCGCGCCATCGAAGCCCATTGATGCAAGGTCAAGCTCTTCAACAACGCCTCGATGATTCTGACCGGATTGTCCTCAGCGACGAAGTCATCTAGGCACTCCGGAAGCAACGTCACCTGCTTGCGATCTTCACCTTCAATGAATCGCTTCATCCGATCACCCATGCTGAATGAGTTAATCCAGTTTAGGTGATCAGCGTGTTTTCACACAAGCTCGACCCTTATCAGCCGTCCGGTCGGCGGAACTCGGGTGGCAGTTCCGACCCGATACCGGTCATCCATCGACTCGTGAGCTGACAGCGGCGCGCCCTCGCGACGATCCACCGAACCGCTCCTACTTACGCGTGGTATAGAAGCAAACATCAAGGTGCGACAGAAGTACAACCCAGATGGTTCGCGATGCAGCTGTGGATGATGGGACGCTCTTGACAGACCGAACCCTTCGGATGGCGATGGAAGCGCGCCGTTAGCGGATTTGCGCGCGCGGCACACGCGCGCCCCGAGCTTCAGGTAAGCACGACCCGCAAGAATATACGCAGTCGCGCCGACCTCGCAGGAATCGAGCGCGGCTTGCAACGCGAGTTATCCAGATCGAAGGTGCCCCGGCGCAATTCACCATGCTCACCAAATCTAAGCGACGCCCGGCACGTCTCATGAGCGATATCGCTCAATGATCTCGAACAGTCGCTGACACGATGTAGCGAGGTGCTGTTCAGGAGCGGTAGCCACCCCGAGCAAAAGGCCAGGTAAAGTCCAGGAAGGATTCGCGAACCACACGGACAATGGCGATGGCGCCATGCCAACGGTCATCGCTTCACGAACGATCCGCACGTCTGGTGCGCCGTCGGGAAGTCGGAGAAGTACTGCCAGGCCGGCGTTGACCCACTCCGCGTTGCGCATCCGCAACTGCTCGCATAGTGCGTCACGCTGGGCGGAATATAGACGCTTGAGCCGACGCACGCGCCGGATGTAGTGGCCGTCACGCATAAATTGAGCCGTGGCGAGTTGAATTACTGGTGATGGTGCGGGAGCAAGTGTTGCGGCAACCTCGGAGAATGCGTTGGCGAGTTCGGTCGGCGCCACGACGAATCCAAGCCGCAGGGCGGGGCTAACAGTTTTGCTGAAAGAACCGATGTGGATGACCCGTTTGCCCTCGCCCAGTGACGCCATGGCGGGTGCCGCCCTACCTTGCAGTTGTAGCTCGCCAAGGTAGTCATCTTCAATGATCCAGGCGCCGCTCGAAGCCGCCCACTCAAGCAGCTGAAGACGTCGCCTCAACGACAGGGTCGAGCCCAAGGGGGCCTGTTGACCGGGTGTCAAGACGGCTAACGCAGCGTCCGCGGCCTTCTCGATACCATAGTCTACGTTGAGACCGTCTGCATCTACCGGTATTGGCACGATATTCAAGCGAGCGAGCTCCAACCCTTTCCGCGTGACCATGAAACCGGGCTCTTCCATCCAGACTTTCTTTCCATCCAAACCTAACACCCGCAGTGCCAGGCCTAAGCCGGAGCTGTATCCCGAAGTGACAAACACCTGCTCAGGGTGGCAGTGGAAGTTTCTGGCAATGGAGAGATTGCCCGCGATTTCCCTGCGCAGTTCGAATTCCCCTCTTGGATCCGGATAGAGCAGGGACGATAAACATCCCGTTTTCAGTAGATTGGAAGAGCGCGCCCGTGAAAAAAGCTTCTCCGGTAGCCCCTCAAACGCCGGAATACCCAGCTGAAAGATCGCCGGTCCAGCGTTCATCTCCTCATAAGCCCGCATAAACGCTCCGAGCCGCGGCGCTTTGGGTAGCGTTGCCGCCACGCGGAGCCGCGGGGCCACGCGGGTGCCCCCTGCCCCGAATGTTTCGATCATCTGCGCGTCGGACAACCGTTCATATGCCGCTTGAACCGTTCCGCGCGCCACGCCGAGTTGCGCGGCCAGGTCCTGCCACGAAGGCAGTCGGGTGCCAGGAGCGAGCACACCTGACTCTATGGCCCTACTGATGCTCTCACGAATTTGTTCTGCCAAGGAAAGCTTCGCTGTCCGGTCCAGCTGAATCTGCAAGTCCGAATCCATGTTCTTAGTACACACAAAAGTGGGTGATCTTGGTTCTTCTGTTCGTACCATCGATGGTACAGAATAATCACACCATCATTCATATCAATGTAAGGCCAACGCGGAGATAGCTGGTCATGATCACTCGTCCGATTCTGTCTGCGTTTTGCGCAAAAGCCGATGCATGTGGAAGGTACGCGGCAGGACCCGCCAATCTGATCCTGAACAGGCGCTTGACGCCGCCATTGCCTCTGTGAAGCGGCGGGAGAAAGAGGAGTGAATATCCTGCATATCGATTGCAGCCCGCGACCGGAGTCGCACAGTCGACAGTTGTCGGCGGCGGTCGTCGAAAGGCTTCTCACGATCGCCCCCGACGCGCATATTCGCCGCCGGGATCTGGGAGATGAACCGATACCTCATCCCGGGGCCGCCTATGCCACCGCGCTCTCGACGCCCGCGTCGCTGGCCGCAGCAGGGCGGTCCGCCGACGCGGTATTTCTGGCCGAGCAGCTCATACAAGAGGTCGAGCGTTCCGATGTCATCGTCATCGGAGCACCGATGAACAACTTCACGGTGCCGTCTGTCCTGAAGGCGTGGATCGATCAGATCCTCCGTGTCGGTCGCACGATGAAGTCCACACCGGCTGGGAAGGTCGGATTGCTTCGGGACCGTCCAGTATTCGTCGGGATCGCTTCGGGTGGTGTATTCACGGGCGATCGAGCCAATCAACCGGATTTCCTTACGCCCTATCTGACCGCTGTACTCGGCTGCATCGGCCTCAATACAGTCCATTACCTGCCGTTGCAGGCCACAGCTTTCATCGATGATGCTCGCGCGGCCGAACTTCGCCGCTCGCTCATCACCACGATCGAACCGGCGATGGCAAGCCTCGTGCGCTGCCCCGTTTGAGCAGACGAAAATCAGTAATTTAATAGGATGAATATTATGACAAGGATTACTACCTGAAAACTGTTCGCGATGCCGGCTACACGGATGCGTGTTCGATCCCGAGAAGGACTTCCCCGCTGTTGCGCCTGCTGGCTCGATCTGACGGTGTATCCACCATTTCCAGATGCCCCCTGGAGGTTGATACGAGCATGTTACCAAAGCCCGGATGCCAACAATTCTTGGGAGCCCATTCGTGCTTACCGATAAGGTTTCAATGATGAGCGATGCCCGGCCATGCAAAACCAACGTTCGCCCTTACACATCTCAATCGTGGAGAAGCTGTCGTCGACGACAATCAGCATACGCTGGAGCGATCCCTGTCTGGGTCATTACGCGAATCAGATCTGGGGTATTGGTCTCGCGCGCGCGGATGCTATTTGTGCGCTGTCCGGTAAGCCGATACGCCACGGGGATTCGATATTTCGTCCGCGCGTATATCAATCGCAAGTGCCCATCAATCGCCATCGGATGATTCTAGCTTCCGCAGTGTCTGGCTATCTCCAGATACCATCACGTTAAAAGGTACTAAAGTATGAGCACGTCACGAAAGGTTGTCGTCGTTACCGGCGCGTCTCGCGGGATTGGCGCTGCGATCGTTCGGGCATTTCGCGAGCTCGACTATGCCGTCGTTGCAACGTCACGTTCGATCAGGCCGTCGGACGACACGAACGTCCTGACGGTGCCCGGTGATATCGGTGATCGGGCCGTCGCGCAGCGCGTCATTGCCGAACGCATCGCCCGATTTGGCCGGATCGACACTCTGGTGAACAACGCAGGCATTTACATCGGAAAGCCTTTCACCAAACACACCTCCGAAGACTACGCTGCTGTGATGGACGTGAATATGAGGGGCTTCTTTTACATCACGCAACTCGCCATTGCCGAAATGGAGAGGCATTCGAGTGGTCACGTGGTTAACGTGACCGCCAGCATCGCCGACACTGCTTACACCGGCGTGTATTCCGTACTGGCAGCGCTGACTAAGGGCGGTCTGAATGCCGCTACAAAGTCGCTCGCGATCGAATACGCGCGGAAGGGGATTCGCGTGAATGCTGTTGCGCCCGGAATCATCAAATCGCCGATGCACGCGCCGGAGACTCATGATGCACTCCGGGCGTTTAATCCGCTGGGACGCGTGGGGGAGATGAGCGATATCGCCGACGCGATTCTCTTTCTTGATTCCGCACCGTTTATCACAGGACAGATCCTGCGCGTCGACGGCGGGCAAAGTGCCGGCCGCTGAGATGCGCCGACGCTGATTGCGAAGCAGGAAGCAAGTGGCGCTCAATCATCCAATTTTCACGTGCAGGCTGGCGCAATAGCCCAATCACATTCCGATCTTTCCTGTGCTGAGGCCTAACGGAGTCCTATGTCCCAAGTCGACTGGCTGAGTCACCTGTTGCAAATGATCACCATCACCGGCCGGCTGGAGGTCCGTTGCACCTACGGTGCGCCATGGCGTGTGGCGTGGGCCGAGTCGGCAGCGAATGAGATCCCCTACCACGTCGTGCTCAAGGGACGGGCCGTCGTTGAGAATCCGGAGACAGGGACGGCTAGAGAGCTGGTCGGCGGCGACATCGTGCTAATGCCACACGGATCGGCGCACGTTCTGCACGACGGCAGCGGACGTGCCCCTGGGCTTACTTACGAACGCGAAGGTTCTGCTGGGTTGATGCTCAGCGAGAATGACGGCACGGGCGATCATCTGGACATGTTGTGCGGGCGATTTTTCATTGCGCCGCCACATGATCGGCTGATTCGCAATTACCTGCCTACAGATCTGGTGGTACGGACCATGAATGACGATGGTGAAAAAGGTATCGGGTCCGCTTCGAATCAGCTCGCCAGTTTCGTGGGGCTGATGCGCGAGGAGTCCACGGGCGAGAAGGTGGGCGGATACGCGATCCTCAACGCGCTCAGTTCGGCGCTGTTCACCCTCGTACTGCGCGAGGCGAGCGAATCCGAACAGGCCCCCGCAGGCTTGTTGGCGCTTGCAGGTCATCCACGACTGGCTCCGGCCATTTCAGCCATGTTCTCCGATCCCGCTAGATCCTGGAGTTTGCCTGATCTGGCAGGCTTGTGCAGCATGTCACGCGCCACCTTCATGCGGCACTTCCAGGACACGCTCGGGCGCTCGGCCATTGACTTGCTGACTGATATCCGCATCAGCCTGGCTGCAAACGAGCTGAAGAATTCGACGATGAGCACCGAGGCGGTCGCCGAATCGGTAGGGTACCAGTCCGTATCTTCATTCCGGCGCCTGTTCGCCGAGCGGATGGGAATGACGGCTGGTGAATGGCGCCGTCTGGCGCGCAAGTGCCAGTAAGTAGCCGCGAACCCTCGCTTCGCTTTCCGTGTGAAGCGTGGATGAGGCGTTAGAAGTGTCGGTGCGGATGGCCGCTCATTTGCGCGGGCGACCCTCGACGCGTTCGTCTATACCTGAACCTCGATCCCGATGAGACAACATGCCTCCGTTCCGTGTTTTGAAGTGGAGGATGAATCGTCTGCGTTCACTTGATCCTTTTGGACATTTTATTGAGCAAATGCAGGCGTGAAATTGCTTTCGCGTGAGCCTAAATTAGAGGCTCCTAACCACCTGATGAAGACCTCGCACCGAAAGCACTCGTGCACCACAACCCCTCTTCGCACCCATAGGAATCCCCATGAACAATGGAACCAACATGACCAACGCAGTCATCGAATGCATCCTGAGCCGGAGCGCCGCCAAGTATTACGATCCCGCTGCTACCTTGAGCGACGACCAGATCCGCGATCTGGTGCGGATCGGCACCAGTGCGCCGACATCCTTCCACTTGCAGAACTGGCGCTTCATCGCCGTACGCACGCCTGAAGCCAAGGCACGGCTGAGTCCGATCGCCTGGAACCAGCCCGCAGTCACCGATGCGGCTGTTACCTTCATCGTCTGCGGCCAGCTGGTCGATACGAGCGTCATACCGGAGCGCCTGGCCCCACTGGTGAAAGCTGGCGTCATGCCGGCCGCGATGGTGCCGGAATGGGAAAACCCCGCGCGCGATCTGTACATGGCGTATCCGCAGCGCCGGCGCGACGAAGCCGTCCGCACCGCTACCTTTGGCGCAGCGGCGATGATCTATGCAGCCCGCTCACTGGGCCTGGGTTCGACGCCGATGATCGGTTTCGATGCCGAAGCGGTGCACCGCGAGTTCGGGCTGGCCGCGGACGAAGTGCCCGTCCTGCTGTTGTCCGTCGGAACGGAGCGACCTGGAAACTGGGCACAGAAGCCACGCCGTCCCGTGGCCGATGTGTTAGCGCTCGTATAAATGCGTCGTCGCGGCGGCGATCGCATGGATCGACAAGCGGCCGCGAAAACGGGAGGCAAGAGCAAGTACCTTCTATTTGAAGACCTGACCAGCTTCGACCCGAGGTCAGGCAGGAAGTAAGCCGAGGGAATGGTTTTCACATGAACTTTCCCCAACCAGTAAACCCGTAACTTATAGAGACTATGATGACAAGGACTACTATCTTAAATCAGGACCAGGTACCGAACGATTCGAAGCCGACACTCGATGCGTTCACCAAGAATATCGGATTCACTCCGAATATGATGGCGGCCTTCGCGCAGAGCCCGATCGCGTTCAATGCGTGGGCGACCCTGCTCGGCTCCTTGAGCAAGGCACTTGACGTGAAGACGCGTGACAGCATCGGCCTGGCTGTCTCCGAAGTGAACGGGTGCAACTACTGCCTGACGGTTCACAGCTTTACGGCTGAGCACATGGCGAAGCTGCCGGCCGATGAAATCATTCTCGCCCGGAAGGGTCACGCAACCGATCCGAAACGGGACGCCGCCGTCCAGTTTGCGCGCAAAGTCATCGAAACCCGAGGCCGGGTCAGTGACGCCGATCTGAAAGCTGTTCGCGATGCCGGCTACACGGATGCAAACGTGATGGAGGTCGTCGCGCTGGTGGCCATGTACTCCCTGACGAACTTCTTCAATAACGTGTTCGATCCCGAGAAGGACTTTCCCGCTGTCGCACCGGCGGGCTCGATCTGAACTCTATTCACCCGATTGAGGCTGTCCGCGTTCGTCCGTGAGAAAGCCTCTAGGGCGAACAGTTCTGCCCTCCCGTGGATCATTGTTGTCCGTTTGCCTGGTGCCGACGGCCCCGCCACGGATCGATCCAGGAGCCGGCCTTGTCCCGTCCAGGGCTGGCACCGTCCGTTCACCCAGGAAAAAAATGACGCTTCATCATCCAATTTTCACCCGTTGGCCGGCGCAGTATCCTGATCGGCTCCAGCTCTTTTCCCTACCGACACCCAATGGAGTGAAGGTCGGCATCATGCTAGAGGAGACGGGCTTGGCCTACGAGGCGCACCGTATCGACATCATGGCGAACGAGAACCACGATCCGGCATTCCTCGCGCTCAACCCCAACGGCAAAATTCCGGCGATCTTCGATCCTCACGGTCCAGGCAGACGGCCACTTCCGTTGTTCGAATCGGGAGCGATCCTGATCTATCTCGCCGATAAGACGGGGCGGCTGCTCTCCACCGATCCCAACATTAGATACGAAACGATCCAGTGGCTGATGTGGCAGATGGGCGGTGTCGGGCCGATGTTCGGTCAGGTTGGCTTCTTCAACAAATTCGCCGGTAAAGCCTATGAGGACAAGCGCCCGCGCGACCGCTACGCAACCGAATCAGCACGGCTGCTCGGTGTCCTCGACGAGCGGCTCGGGGACCGCGACTGGGTGATGGGCGCTGACTACAGCATTGCCGATATCTCACTGCTTGGCTGGGTGCGCAACCTGATCGGCTTTTACGAAGCGCGCGAACTCGTCGGCTTCGACCGCTTCGCACATGTCCAGCGCTGGTACGACCGTGGTCTCGCGCGTCCGGCAGTGCAGCGCGGGTTAGAAGTGGCGGCGGCCTGAAGTAAGGCCGGCATAAAACACGGAAGGACAAAGACTAGCCGATACTCAGAGGGAGAGGTCCATGAAGATCCGAACTATCATCGCTGCCAGCTACGTGACACTCGCCATCGTGACGGCCTGCTCAGCTTCGGCCCACGACGGCGCAGGGCAAACCGTCTCGAAGAACTTCGATGAGGTTATTCCCAATGTTCCCGGCAAGTCGCTGATTGCTGTGGAAGTCGACTACGCGCCGGGCGCGGCCTCCCCGCCCCACACTCACGCGAAGTCGGCCTTCATCTACGCCTACGTGATCAAGGGTGCGATCGAGTCGAAGGTGAATGACGGTGAGACGCACATCTATCGGGCAGGCGAGAGTTGGTCCGAACCACCGGGCGCTATCCATTCGATCAGCCGCAACGCGAGCAAGACCGAGCCGGCAAAGCTGATCGCTGTGTTCGTCCTCGACACCAATGACAAAGCTCTGACCACGCCGATCAAATAACTAAGCCAATGATGTCGTTCTGGTGGCTACGTCAACAGGAAATGACATATGACTCATACGCCCCCACCAAATGGCAAAAAAGCTGTTTATCACGGCGTGCCGGCGGACGACGTTATGGGTATGCGCAGGCGATTTTTAGCACTCGCCTGAGTTCAACAGGATCAGATCCGGTTCCGCCTATTTGCCTTGATGGCGCGGCAGGGAAAGCATCGGCACCACTAGAAGCAGTCCACCCATGAAGACACAGAGGAAAGCAACGTGAAACAGTCCGCACAGATCGGCGATAGAATCGCCGACAAATCTTCGCAACCTGATGAGCGCACTGTCCGCGACTGGATGGGGCCGGAGGCGTTTGAACATTGGGTCGAACTACGCAACTGGATCGAGGCAACCTACCCCGGTGTTTTCGCGCCAGATTGGTTATATGGCGGCAAGAAACGCGGTTGGTCACTGCGCTACAAGAAGACCAAGGCCTTCTGCACTCTGCTTCCGGCATACGGGCTGTTTTCGGTTCTGGTAGTCTTGGGGCGAATTGAGCGAGAGAACTTTGAGGCGCGGCGTTATTTCTGGAGCCCACAGTTGGTCAAGCTCTACGATGAAGCCCGCGCATACCCTGACGGGAAATGGCTGACTGTCCCGATCTTATCTGCGGATGATCAGCATGAGGTGAAAGAGCTTATGAGTATGAAGCGCCCTACACTTTCACGCGGTTGATCGTCGCGGAAGTTCTAAAAGCCGCGACAAACTCTTCGGCCCCGATCGCACGGACGTTATAGTGAACAGATAATTAATGCGCTGAACCAGGCGGGAGTAGCGAAGTTCGGTGCGCGCGCACCTACCGATCTTGCCAGGTCGGGACGGAACCCATCCTGACGTTTAGTAAAGCGGACTGAGCCTGAGATCGGCGTGATCTTTTCAGCGCTCCACCGCTGCCGGGTTTGTCGCCCCCCAGATACGCATCTCGCAGACTGTCGAGCTCCAGCAGCGTTTGTGCATCGCCTTTTGCAACGATCCGGCCACTTTCGAGCACGTACCCGAATTTCGCATAGCGCAAAGCCATCGCGGCGTTCTGTTCCGCCAGCAGAAAGCTCACACCATCGTCCCGATTCAGCTTCGCCACCGTCTCGAAGATTTCTTCGACGACCTGCGGAGCAAGTCCCATTGAAGGCTCGTCGAGCAGGACCAGGGCGGGCCGCGCCATCAAGGCGCGGCCGATCGCGACCATCTGCTGTTCGCCGCCTGACGTATAACCCGCAAGTGCCTTGCGGCGCTCCCTGAGTCGCGGAAAGATCCCGTAGATGCGCTCGAGCTCCGCCTCGAGGTCAGCCCTTGCGGGCCGCCGTACAAAAGCGCCCAGCCGCAGATTCTCTTCCACCGACAAATGCGCAAAGCAACGCCGTCCCTCCAGCACCTGGACGAGCCCACGCCCGGCGAGCGTCCATGGATCCGCTTCGGTAATCGACTTGCCGCGATACGCAATGCGACCCGAGGTGAGTTCGCCACGTTCGGCGCGCAGCAGGCTCGAAACAGCCTTGAGCGTGGTCGTCTTGCCGGCCCCGTTGCCGCCCAGCAAGGCGACCACGGCGCCTGACGGCACGGTCAGTGAAACGCCGCGCAGTGCCGGTATGAGCTGGCTATACGTCACGGCAATGTCGTCAATCTGCAGGATCGGCGCGGTGCTCATGGTCAGATATCCTTGCTGCAATCGCGCGGCGTAATACCTTTCTCCTTGGCGTAGGCATTCGCTGACTTCTCGATGATCGGACGCAGCAGTGCGCGATCTGCCTGCACCCAGCCGCTGATGACCTTCCATTGCTGGCCGTCCCACTGCTGGAAGCGCACGGCACCGCCGCCTTCGTGATCCGAGCAGGACAGCTTCAACGGCTGAACCAGTCCATACGCACCCAACTGCTTCAGACGCGCGTCGTCGAGATTGAGATGCTCGAAACCCCAGCGCACCTGTTCGCCCGTCAGCGGCTTGTCGCCGAATTTGGCTTGCGCTACGCGCAACGCCTCGACATTCAGAATGCCGTTGACCACGCCCAGGTTGTAGTACACCGTGCCGAAACGCGCAGGATCTTTCAGGTCACCGTTGCCTGGCTTGATTACGTACTGGTTGATCGTCTGAATGACGGGGAAGTCGGTACCTGAAGGATGCGTCGTGATCGAAATGAAACCTTTCGCGGCTTCGCCCGCCGGGCGCGCATCTTCTTCCGAATTACTCCAGATGTTGCCGATGATGTGATTCGCAGGAAAGCCGACTTTCTGTGCGGATTTCAATGCGACCGGATTCATCACGCCCCAGCCACGCAGAATCACCCAGTCCGGATTGATCCGATGGATGGTGAGCCACTGCGAACCTTGCTCATTGCCCGGATGCGGTACTTCGATCTGCGTGAGCTCGAAACCGTACTTTTTGGAAAGGGCATCCAGCACAGGGATCGTTTCGCGACCATAAGGCGAGCCGTGGTAAAGCACCACGATCTTCTTGCCCTTGAGCTGATTCAGGCCGCCTGATTGCTGGCCGATGTAATTGACGATCGCGGAGACTTCGCTATAGGGGTTGAGTTGCAGCGGAAAGACATACGGGAACACCGCGCCGTCGGTGGAATCCGTGCGGCCGTGGTTGATCGTGATGAGTGGAATCTTGTCGGCGCTCGACCGGTCGAGCGTCGCATAGGCGATGCCGACCGAAAGCGGATTCGTCGCCGCCGCGGGGGCACCGTTCAGGCCGCTCTTGAGCCTTTCATAGCATTCGACGCCTTTTTCCACGACATATTCCGTTTCGCATTCGCTCCACGTCAGTTTGACGCCATTGACTCCGCCATCGCGCTTATTGATGAGGTTCATATAGTCGATGAAGCCGCCGAAGAAACCGCTGCCGCCCGCCGCATAGGGACCGACGCGATAGCTTTGCAGCGGGAAATATTCTTCGCCCGCGGCTCGCACATTGGGTACGAACGCAGCGGTGAGGGCGAGCATCAGGCCGGCGGTAGCCGCCACGCGCGAGACCGTTCCGCGCTTTTTGAAGGAGTCGATGAGCTTCATACTGGTCGGACCTTGAATGGAAAAGAGATGGTTTGAAAAACGATGAGAGAACGCGGCGTCATGCCCGCAGCGGCCAGTCGCGCAGACGGTTCCGCGCGGTCCGAACCAGTCTTGCGAGCCCGTCCGGCTCCTTGATGAGGAAAACGATGATCAGCGTGCCGAAGACGATCTTCTGCAGGTTCTGCAACTGGCCGGCTTCGATGCCGATGGTAGCGAGCGAACCGGCCGCATTCGAAAGAAGGATGGGCAGCAGGACGATGAACGCGGCCCCAAGGAAATTCCCGCGGATACTGCCCATGCCGCCGATGATGATGATGAACAGCACCTGGAACGACAGATTGAGATCGAAGCCGTG
The DNA here is from genome assembly GCF_002902965.1 of Paraburkholderia hospita. Taxonomy (GTDB): domain Bacteria; phylum Pseudomonadota; class Gammaproteobacteria; order Burkholderiales; family Burkholderiaceae; genus Paraburkholderia; species Paraburkholderia hospita. Next base: position 34,240 of record NZ_CP026109.1, read on the forward strand.
CGGCTCGACCGTGCCCAGATACGCGAACGCCCACAGCGCGCCTGCAATGCCGATGACGAACGAACTGAGCGCGAAGGCGAGGAGCTTGGTGCGGCCGATCGGAATTCCGATCACGCGTGCGGCCGTGTCCATGTCACGCACGGCCATCCAGCGTCGGCCGAGCTCGCTGCGCACGAGACTGGCTGCGAGAGCGAACAGCACCGTGGCGACCCCGAGCACGAGCAGGTAGCGCGTGGCGGGCGTGTCGATTTTCCAGCCGAACGCCGTGAGTCGCGGCGCGCTTAGCACGCCCGACGTATCGTCGTTGGAAAACCAGCTCACCCGCGTGAAGATCCATTCCACGAAGAACTGCGCGGCCAGGGTCGAGACGATTAGATAGAAGCCTTTGATGCGCAAACTCGGCAGGCCAAACAGCACGCCGGCAATAGCGGTGATCAGTCCGCCGAGAAACAGATCGACGGCCAGCGGCAACGCCGGCACGCGCACGACCAGGTTGTAGGTGGCATAGGCGCCGATCGACATGAACGCGGCGGACCCGAGAGACAGTTGTCCCGCGTAACCGGTCACGAGATTCAATCCGAGTCCCGCCAACGAGAGCACGAGGAACGGAATCAGAATCGCGTTGAGCCAATAGTCGTTGCCGAACGCCGGTACGACGACAAATGCGATCAGCGCGGCGCTTACCGCGAGTGCCGGTTTCAGCAGCGGCGAGCGCCCCGAGTACGCTTTGAACTTGCGCGGCGAGGCCAACACGGGATTAGACGATGACATAGCCGGCCTCACACACGTTCGACGGCGGGTTCGCCGAATAGACCGACGGGCCGCGCGAGCAGGAACAGCATTGCAAGCAGGTACGGAAACCAGTTTTCGATGCCGCCACCGAGCAGGCTGCCCACATACACTTCGGCAAGCTTCTCCGACGCGCCGATCAGCAAGCCGCCGACAATCGCCCCGCCGATCGACGAAAAACCGCCGATAATCAGCACCGGCAGCGCCTTCAGCACGACCAGCGACAACGAGAACTGCACGCCGAGCCGCGCGCCCCACAGAAGCCCCGCCACGAGGCTGACGAACCCGGCCAGCGCCCACACGATTGCCCAGACCCGCGGCAGCCGCACGCCGATGGCCAGCGCGGCGAGCGGGTCGTCGGCCACGGCGCGCAACGACAAACCGAGCCGCGTGCGATTGGTCAGCAGCGACAGGCCGAGCACCAGCACGCCGGCGGTGGCCGCGGCAAACATGTCGAACTGGCTGATCATGACGCCGCCCACGTTCAGCGGTTTGTCGTCGATGCCCAGCTCCAGGCCGTGCACCTGAGCGCCCCAGAACAACTGCGCGGCGCCTTCCAGAATGAAGCTCAGACCCAGCGTCGCCATGAAGAGGACGATGGGCGGGCGATTCACCAGCGGGCGCAGCACGAGACGGCCGATCAGCAAGGCAATCAGCACCAGTGCCGCGAGCGCGAGACCAAACGCGAGGACCGGGTTCACATGCCGCTCGACGACGCTCACGTAGGTCAGCGCGCCGAACAGCACCATCGACCCCTGCGCGAAATTGAAGACGCCGGACGCCTTGTAGATCAGCACGAAGCCGATCGCGACCATCGAGTACATCACGCCCGCCAGCAAGCCGCCGACGAGTACTTCGAGAAAAAATCCCATGTTCTGCGGTCTCTCAATGACGGGTGCCGAGATAGGCGGCCAGTACATCCGGGTTGCTGCGCACGTCGGCGGGGGCGCCGTCGGCAATCTTCTTGCCGTAGTCGAGCACGACCACGTGATCCGACAGGTCCATGACCACGCCGATGTCGTGCTCGATGAGAACGACGGTCACGCCGAATTGCGTGTTGACGTCGAGCACATAACCGGCCATGGCGCGCTTTTCGTCGGCATTCATGCCGGCCATGGGCTCGTCGAGCAGCAACAGACGCGGCTCGGCGGCGAGGGCGCGGGCCAGTTCGACGCGCTTTTGCACGCCGTACGGCAGTGTGCCGACGGTGGTATGCCGGTAACGTTGCAGGTCGAGCGCGTCGATTACGACTTCGGCGTATTGGTGTTGCACGCGTTCATCGGCGTGCGCGCGGCCGATGTTCAAGGTCTGTTCGAGCCATGTGCTGCGCCGGTGCAGATTGCGGCCGGTCAGCACGTTGTCCAGCACGCTCATACGGCGAAACAGCGCGATGTTCTGAAACGTGCGCGCAATGCCGCTGTGCGCGGCGTGATACGGATTCATCCGCCGATAGGCGCGGCCGTCGAAATGCACGCTGCCCTGCTGCGCTTGATACACCCCATTGATGACGTTGAGCAGCGAGCTTTTGCCCGCGCCGTTCGGGCCGATCAATGCGCAGATTTCACCGCTGCGCACGGTGAAGCTGATATCGGTGATCGCTTTCACGCCTTTGAACGACAGCGAGATGCGATCGAGCGACAGCAGCGCGTTGGAAGACGAAGTCATGGAAAGTTGAGTCATACATCAATACGCTGGTTGTTGCGCCGCGTCGTCTGCGCCATGGCGCACATGCGCTGCGGCTTCGCGCGGGTGTTGGACGCGTCGCCATTCGCCGGTATCGGGCCAGGCGCGCACGTTCACCCGTAACGCGCTGAATAGCGAAGCGGTCGTCTCGTCGAGCGGCGGCCCGATGACGAGCGCCGCATGGGTGCGTGAAAAGCCGATCACCTCGCGCAACGGGCGGGTGATGAGCCACCAGGTCAAGGTGCGCGCGAGTGGGCCGCCCTGTCCGCGTTGCGCCCGGCTGATCAGGCGGCGGCGCAATGAGCGTGCGCCGGGCAAGCGCTCATCGACGAACTGGGCCACCCGCGCGTAGGTTTCGCGCGTGCCGGCCACCAGCGTCGGTGCGAGTTCGCGGCGATCGTTGTCGCGCGTCGCCAGCGACTCCGGAAAATTCAGGCGGAAGCCGCTCACTACCCATGGCGCGATCAGGTAGCGCGCCTGGGAGGCCGCCGCAAAGGCCCGCGCGGCGAACGCGTCGTCGCGAGCGGTCAGCTTCTCCGTGCCGATGAGTTGCTCTGCTTCGCGTACCAGCGTCGCATGGGAGAAGCGTTGCGCGACGAGTTGTCCATCCGCATCCAGACGCACGAAGGCGAACGCGTCGTCGTGCGGACGCGCGGTCGAGGTGAAGCGGCCTTCGTGGCGGATCAACAGTGCGCGATAGTCGGTGACGGCGGGATGCGGATGGGGCGGGAGGTTACGCGGGTTGGCGTCGATCACGCGCAATCCGTCATGCGCCAGCAGACGGTCCAACTGGCTGTCGTCTGCGGCGAACACGAAACGTGGCGCAAGCTGGGAGAACGCCGCGCGCAACGTGCCGTCGGCGATTTGCGGATCGAGCGGGATGGCCACGCCACCGTTCCACTGAGCCGCGAGCGACAGTAACAGCGCCTCTTCACGCGGATGACTGACCAGCAGCAAGGCGTCGCCCGCAGTAAAACCGCGTTGCGCGAGGCCGGCGGCCAGTTGCTCGACCGCCGTGGCCACGTCCTGCCACGACAACGCGTGCCATGTACCCAGCCGCTTGTAGCGCAACGCGACGGCATGCGGCCGGCGCTGCGCCTGATGGCGCAGCCACTCCGGTAGCGTCGACGGTTGTGCGTGCGCCGTCATCAAGCAGCCTTTGCCTGCTGTTTGCGTTCGAGCTCGCGCACCAACGGCAAGACGCGTTTGCCGAAGTACTCCACCTCTTCGATGAAATGGAGGAAGCCGGCCAGCACGAGATCCACGCCCACTGACTTCAGTTCAACAATGCGCTCGGCAATCTGTTGCGGCGTGCCGATAAGATTGGTGCGGAAACCGTCGTTGTATTGCACGAGGTCTTCGAAACTCGATTTGGCCCAGTTACCTTCGCCCTCGGGCGAAGCCTTACCGGCCTGCTTCACCGCATCGCCAAAGGCCTGCACGGCTTCGACGTGAGCATGCCTGATGATGTCGTCGAGCACGGCCTTCGCTTCTTCTTCGGTATCGCGCGCAATCACGAAGGCGTTCACTCCGACGCGCACCTTGTGGTTATTTCTGGCTGCCTTGGCCTGGATGTCGTCGATCTGCGCTTTCAGGTTCTCCGGCGTATTGCCATTGGTGAAGTACCAGTCGGACACGCTGGCGGCGTTGTCGCGAGCGGCGCGTGAGCTACCGCCCTGGAAGATCTCGGGATGAGGTTTCTGAACCGGCTTGGGACTCAGCGTGTAGTCGTTGAAGCGGTAGAAGTCGCCCTTGAAGGTGAAGTTGTCCTGCGTCCAGATGCCTTTGAGCGCCTGAATGAATTCGTTTGAACGCCGATAGCGCTCGTCGTGTTCGAGCCATGGCTCGCCGATCGCGGTGAACTCGCCCTTGAACCAGCCGCTCACCACGTTGATCGCGATACGGCCATTCGAAATATGGTCGATCGTGGCCAGTTGTTTGGCAACGACTGCGGGATTCCACGGGCCGGGCAGAATCGCGGCGAGCACTTTGAGTTTGGTGGTGGCGTGCAGCAGCGCCTGACTGAATGAAACCGATTCGTGCTGATATTCGGCGCCGTAGCCGGCGGTGAAACGAATCTGGCTCAGCGCGTAGTCGAAACCAGCCTGCTCTGCGGTTTGCGCGAGCTTCTGGTTGTACTCCAGACTCCAGTCGGTGCGTTGTTCGATCGTGCTAACAACCAGGCCGCCGCTGACGTTGGGCACCCAGTAGGCGAACTTGACGTCGTCGTGAGTAGGGTTCTGGCTCATGGTGTTCCTGATAGTTGAGTGAAAGGGGTTTATGCAGCCAGTGTCGCGGCCTGCGCAAACGCATCGGGGAGGCGGCCCGCATGCAGCCAGGGCAGCGCGCGCGTCACCGCCAGTGCAATGCGCTCTTCTAGCGCCGGGTTCGAGATGGCATAGCCGTTGAAGTCCACCTCGGACGCGTACACGCCGATCGGCAGCGTGCGCGCCTGAAAGAAGCTGAACAGCGGACGCAACTGATGATCGATGACGAGCGCGTGGCGATCGCTGCCGCCGGTCGCGGCGAGCAGAACCGGCACATCGAAGAGCGCCTCGTGATGCACGAGATCGAACAAATGCTTGAAGAGTCCGGTGTACGACGCCCGGTAGACCGGGCTTCCCACCACCAGCAGGTCGGCCGATTCAATGGCCTTGATGTGCGCCTCCACGTCGACGGGGACCTGCGCGCGATGAACCGCGCCGGCGAGACTCGAGGCGATCTGGCCGAGTTCGACGAGATGCGTGTCGACCGGCACTGCGTCGCCGAGTGCCGCGAGAACACGTTTGACCACGACGAGGGTGCGTGACGGCCGTTGCAATCCACCGGAGACCGCGACCACTTTCAATCTGTTGCTCATGCGAACAATCCTTTCAATCTGGAATCGAATTAATCGGGACTGCAGCCTATTTAGCGAATACCGTGCCATTGACTTTGCGCAGACAGACGATGCTCGCGGCGAATGTGGCGAGCTGTCTCTTTCAGCACGCTGAACCAGAGGGCATAACGGTTTGAGCCTGTTTCGGGGCCGCATATCGTGACGACATGGAACCATTGCAGACCGGCGTATGTAGCTGGTGAATCAGGATGGTCTCGTCGCTGCTGCTGGAGCAGCAGCGACGGGCAGGGCGGGGCGCCTTCAGCCTTTCAGTAGTCCAACCGGTCCGGCGTCTGAGAGACGTCGGGTGACGTGACTGCTGACGCAGAGACGGCATCGATAACGACGCTGCTGCGTAATCAGCAATTCGACTTTGGTTCCCACAACAAAATGCATCGGAGGGGAGCGTAGGTCGTCAGAATATGCCTCTCAGGAAGCAACTCTGTGGCGATATGAATTCGACTTACCTACAGCAAAACGCACCGCTTTCCGTATTACCTGACGAGGAGACGCCCGCTATCACTGAAACGCCGCTGCAGATCGCACAACGTCTGGCCGTAGCGTTTGCCACGACCGCGACCGAGCGCGACGCCCAGGGTGGCACGCCGAAAGCCGAGCGGGATGCGTTGCGCACCAGCGGTCTGCTGGCGATGAGTATTCCCGCGACGCACGGCGGTTCCGGCGCCAACTGGCGGCAAACGCTGGACGTGGTGCGCACGCTTGGCCGCGCGGACAGCTCGCTTGGGCATGTGTTCGGCTTTCATCATCTGATGCTGGCGACCGTGCGTCTGTTCGGCTCGCCGCCGCAGTGGCGTTCGTGGTTCGAGCAGACGGCGCGCCATCAATGGTTCTGGGGCAATGCGCTGAATCCGCTAGACGAGCGGGCGGTGAGCCACTCGTACGCGGACTGGCGGGAGTTCAGCGGACAGAAGAGCTTCTGTTCCGGCGCGCTCGATTCCGAAATGCTGATCGTGTCTGCGCGGGACGCGGATGCACGAACGCTGCTGGTCGCGGCCGTGCCGACAGGGCGTACAGGTATCTCGGTTGGCGAGGACTGGAACAATATCGGTCAGCGGCAAACGGATAGTGGCACGGTGACGCTTGAAAAGGTACGCGTGGAGAATCATGAGCTCCTGACCGAGCCAGGGCCGCTGTCGACGCCTTTCGCCTGCCTGCGTCCCTTGCTCGCGCAACTGATCCTGACGAATACCTATCTGGGCATCGGCGAAAGCGCGTTCAATGATGCGCGTCACTACACGCTGAACGAAGCACGTCCATGGCACACGTCCGGTGTGCAAACCACGTCGGCGGACCCATATATTCTCGGTCAGTACGGCGAGTTCTGGGCGGGCCTCGAGGCGGCGCGTCTCTTGACCGACCGCGCGGCGGACCGTTTCGATGCCGCCTGGGCCCGCGAGGACGCGCTGACCGAGGCCGAACGCGGCGAAGTGGCGTTGGCCGTTGCAACGGCCAAAGTCGCCGCTACCGAAATCGGCTTCAGTATCTGTACCCGGATGTTCGACGTGGCCGGTGCCCGCGCGACACACGGCGCGCTGAGGCTGGACCGCCATTGGCGAAATTTGCGTACCCATACGCTCCATGATCCGCTCGCCTACAAGCTTCGTGAAATCGGCGAATGGACCTTGACGCAACGATATCCGACGCCGAGTTTCTACTCATGAACTATTCACTCAATCACGTGTTGCCGGACCGCCCAGCCATCGCGCGAACGGAAGTGCCACCGTTGCTGACGATGCCCGACAAGCGCACGCTCACCACCTCCATTCGTGCTACTGCGCAGATCTTCTCGGACCCCCGATCGGTGGCGTTGCTCGAACGCATTCGCATGGTGGCGCCGAGCGATGCCAATGTGCTCGTGATCGGCGAAACGGGAACCGGAAAGGAGTTGGTCGCGCGCCATGTGCACAACCTGAGCGCCCGTAAGGACGGCCCGTTCGTCGCGGTCAATTGCGGCGCGTTTTCCGAGTCGCTGGTGGAAAGCGAATTGTTCGGCCACGAGAAGGGCGCGTTTACCGGTGCGTTCTGCGCGAAACCCGGCTGGTTCGAAGCGGCGAATGGCGGGACGCTGTTTCTCGATGAAATCGGTGACCTGCCGCTTTCAATGCAGGTCAAGCTGTTGCGTGTGCTGCAGGAACGCGAGATCGTGCGGCTCGGCTCGCGCCGCAGCGTTCCGATCGACGTGCGCGTGCTGGCTGCCACCAACGTGCATCTGCAGGACGCGGTGGCGGCGGGGCATTTCCGCGAGGATCTGTTTTACCGGCTAAATGTCGTGCATCTGGCCGTGCCGACGTTGCGCGACCGGCCTGGCGACATCCTGCCGCTGGCCCGCTATTTCATTGAAGAGTATCGGAACCGTCTGGGTTATGGCGCCGTCGATATTGATCCGCGCGCGGAACGCAAGCTGCTGGAACACAGCTGGCCAGGCAATATTCGCGAACTTGAAAATGTTATCCATTACGCGTTGCCGGTGTGCCGCAGTGATTCACTGGGCGAGGGCGATCTGCAGATGTCGTCGTTCGGGATACAGGGGGCGCGGCGAGCGGTCAACGAACCGGCGGCGGCGACACCGCTCGGAGAACTGGAGGCGGCATTGCGTCATCTGTTCGATAACGCGGAAGGCAACCTGTTCGAACAGATCGAAGACACCGTCATGCGCGTGGCATTCGACTTCTGCTACCGGAACCAGATTCAGGCCGCGAGGCTGCTCGGCATCAGTCGCAACGTATTGCGGGCGCGGCTGATTCGCGCAAAGCAGATCTCGGCGCAGAAGTAGATGCACGCGGGTGGTCGTCGAGGCAGTCTGTTACGTGGCATCGGAAATCGAAGCGGACCGGCCGCGAGACCGGCCCACTCGATGCCGCGCGCCTCGGCGGCAGCGAGCTAGGTAGCCGTTCGGCTGTTGCCGATCTGCCAGACGAAGGGCGGCTCCTTGCCGTTGATTTCCCAGTCGCCGACGATCCGTTCCTTGTAAATGAGGGGATTGTGCGATGCCGCTGTGCGAGCGTTGCGCCAGTGACGGTCCAATAGTTTGTTTTCGCTGGTGCCCGACGCGCCGAGCGCGTTGAACAGGTCAGTCGTCGCCTGCAGAATCAGACCCGCAACAGCCACCTGCGCTTTTGCAGATTCAATTTCCGCTGCCACGTTTGCGGCTTGTTCGGCACTGCGGTCGGTGCCGAAGCGCGTTTCGTACGCTCGTTGCGAGGGTTCGGCCGCACGCACGGCCGCAGCCTCCGCGGCGTACACGCGCGCCGCGATTTGTCCCACCACCTGCTGCACCTGAGCATCTTCGCTGACACGCGGCGCGTTGCCATGGCTGTATATACGGGTACGTTTGCGGACCTCATCCGAGATGTCGTGCAATGCCGCGCGACCCGTCCCCGCGATAACAGCGATCAGCACGAGTTGATAGAACGCCGTCTGATATTTGAAGCGCGTGGAGAAGTCGATGATGTTTTCCTCGTCGACAATCGCGTTATCGAATACGGAGGTTCCGCTCCCGGTGGTGCGTTGGCCAAAGCCGTCCCAGTCATCGCTTTGCTTGACGCCTGACTGGTGCGTATTCACCGCGGCGATGACGTCGGTGCCGTTGTCGTCGCGCTGCGCGTAGACGTCGATCCAGTCGGCGAAGATGCTTCCGGTGCTGTAGTACTTCGTCCCGTTGACAACCCATTGGCCGCCGTTGCGCGACACGCGTGTGATCACGTCACCTATCTTGACCGCGCCGACCTCGGTCCACGCATTGCCGACAATTTCACCGGCCACGAAGCGTTGAAGCCATTTCTCCCTGGCGGCGCCGGGCGCCGCGTTGATTCTGTCCTCGACGAAAGCGAAGTGGCCACGCAGTGCTTGCGGCAAGCTCGAGTCGGCCTCGGCCAGTTCGATCAGGAGTTGCACGAGTTGCGGTAACGACGCGCCTGCACCACCGTACTCGACCGGTACTCTGACGGCGCCGAACCGTGCCTCCTTCAGCCAGACGATCTGCTCATAAGGCAGCGCACGTGCACGCTCGCGTTCGAGCGCACCGTCCGCGATGCGCTTGAAGATCGGCCTGAACGTGGCGGCCAGTTTTTCGTAGTCGGTGCCGGATGAAAGCGGCGATTTTTCCAGTTCGATTTGTGATGTCATGTGCCTTCTCTAAAGTCAAGGTGCGGAGCGATCAGACTCTCTTCGTCGAAAGTAAACAGCACGAGATGTGCCATCGCGCTTACCTTCTCTGGACCTTGACGAATGGGCATGGCGAGGAGTTCTTGTTGCTGGGGATGAAGCAGTGTGCTTATGAGGTGCTGCTCTGGGAGCAGTGGAAGTTTTGCTGGGAATGGGTCGCATACTCTGAGCGAATGGACGTCATCATTGCCTACCGCCTTGACGTGACAGAACCCCAAAAAGACACGGTCTATGCCGAGGCAGTCGATGACATGTTCAATGAGCGGCAACACCTGTTTCTCTCTTACAGACGACATTTTGGAACACCGCAATCTGCCGGATCTGCTCGCGCCGATCCATCAGAAAACCTGAAGATATCGATCAGGACTATGAGATTTCTTTGTCGACGCGCTTCTGCCATAGTTGTTGCAAGCAGTCGTGCTGCAGCATCGAATTGTCTGCGTGAATAGCAACCTATCAAAATTTCGACCATGGACCACCCATTGCGCGCCACGCTGGCTGCGGAATTGCATGCTCGCCCCTTTCTGCGGCTGGCCGAATCTGTATCCCTCACCCACTACGCGATTTACACCGAGCACAATCCGTCGATACACGAGACTCTGTTACATACGTTGTGCCGGGACACAGGAATACCGATTCCAGCGGAAGGCGCCACGCATTGCTCCGTGCAGTCGCCGTGCGGATGGCATCTGAAGTGGGAACGTCACACCGAATTCTCCACGTTCACGTTCGTCATCCCGCGCAAGGACAGCGACTATTTCAACGATGTTGCAACTGAGGGCATTCCCGCCAGCTGGTTCATGCAACTCGCTGGAAGCCGGTTCGTCGCGTCTCGTATGGAACTGCTGACGGGAGACGGCGCGCGCGCGGCGCGCGATGCGTTGCGTCAATGGATCGACGGGCCAATTCTAGTCGGCAGCAATGTGCTTGGCGGCGGTCAAGCGTTTTGCGACTGGTGCGTGCGGCCGGATGGCTTTATGCGCTTTCTCGTCATCGATGAGGGCTTTCGTGAGGAGCAGGGCGGCCGTCTGCTGCAGCGGCTGTATGAAATCGAGACGTATCGGATGATGGCGCTACTGGCACTGCCGATCGCGCGCAGGATGAGCCGCGATCTGGACGAGATTCATTCTTCGCTTCAGTCGCTGATGCAGAGCATGGATGCGCAGGGCGCAGATGGCGACGACTCACAGCTGCTCGTCAAACTCACGCACCTCGCGGTTCGAGTTGAATCGCTTTCGGGGTCCGGCGGACGCTTTAGCGCGTCACGGGCCTACGAGAAACTGGTACTGGCACGCATTCAAGAGTTGAGAGAAGAGCGCATTGAGGGAATGCCGACGATCCTGGAGTTCATGGAGCGCCGCTTCGCGCCCGCGATGGAGACATGCCGCAGCGTCTGGGCCCGTCATGAACAGATCGCGGACCGAATCGCACGCGCCGTCGATCTGTTGCGCACGCGGGTCAACCTCGCTCAGGAAAAGGACGTCACGCGCCTGCTCGTCGGCATGGAGCGGACGGCACGCAACCAGCTGCATTTGCAGCATGCTGTCGAAGGGCTGTCCGTTGCGGCAATCTCATACTATGTGCTTTCGTTGGCTGCTGCTGCGTTCAAGGCGTTGCACGTGCTGAGTCTTCCCATCGAGCCCGAGTTGGCCGAAGGCCTGGCGATCGGACCTGTCGTGCTTGCGGTGATCGCCATCACAAAGCGGACCCGGAGCCGGTTATTGAAGCGCAACGCGAGTGATGAAGAGCACGTCGCTCGTCCTTTGAATCAATCGATTTGAAACCGCAGAACCTCAGGAGCAGCATCAATGAATCACCCGAAAAGCAGCCAAGCGCAGGAACACATGCATCGCGATTCGAACCCCGCGAACGAAACCTATCAGCGGTCGTATCTTTCCGCGTTGAAGGAGCCGACCGTCTCGCTGGCCGCCACTCAAACGATCGACCCGATGTCGCGACGGCCGCGATTCTAGGCTACAACTGACAGAATATCTGTCACCCGAAGCTGCGCGTGATCAACGCGAGCGCTTCGATGAATGTGGACAGACCATCCTGTCTGTGTTGCTGCAGCACTCTCCGCAAGCACATTCGAGAGTTGACGTGAATTTAATTATAGAAATTATTGTTATAAGGATACCAAAGTAAATCGAAAGGGAGTTGATCCAGGATGGTCATCTCAAACCGGTGGTCGCTATGCAAGTTGGACACCCATCGACTGCGAAGCCGTAAACCAGCCGCCGGCTGCTTCAGCCTTCGCCCCGGGCACCGCACGCCGCATAGTTAGCCGGCGGGAACTCCCCTTTCGCTGACGGTCGGGTCGAACCACCTTCGCGCGGAGTGGAAATGGGACCGTTCGATGAACACAGCTCAAACTGTCCACATTCCCATTCGCACCAGAACCCGGCAATTTCGCCCGCCCGGCTCCGCGCGCCCGAAACAGACGGGCATTACGTTTTCGCGTGATCGCGCCACGCGTGCGAGAAGCTGGATTCAGGGTGATCCACGAGAAAAACCGGCAGATCGGTAGCGGGCGGTTTCGCGGGAACGTCGAAGAACATTTCGCAAACCCACCCGCGATGGTACGAAGCGTGATTCACCAGATGCATGAACATCGCGCCACGTGACATCGTCGAACGTTCCCCGGATATGAACGCGAACGACAGTTCTTCAGCCAGCGACGCGTCGGACTGCGCATCGGCCCAATGTTCAAACCACGTGTTCATGGCCTGATGCGCGCGACGCAGATCGCCCAGATCAGCGTGCACGATTACGTTACGCGTCGTGAAGCCATGCTCTTTGCGTTCGAGGTGCGCCCTCCAGATCAGATCGATCACGTGAATATGGTTTAACGTGCCGATCATCGTCCTGAACAACGTCTGCCGAATTTTGACGACTTCATCGGGCGGCAATGCTTCGATGGAATCGTATAGGACGTCGTCGGCCCAGGTCTTATACCGGGAAAACATCCGGGCGGTTTGCGTATTGAGCATGGCTGTATTCCTCGACTGTTTACTGGCATCGCTTAGCACGTCCAGCGCCGCGTGACACGCGCCAGGCAACTGTTCACATATCAATTCCTGCGCATTCGACGAGCGGTCCACAATGGCGTCGCGAATTTTCACTGCCTGACTGAACGGCTCCTGCATGCGGCCTTCGCGCGCCATTGCAATGCGTCGCAGGCGACGCTCCGGCCCGATCAAGCCCGCCCTCAAACCGCGTGAATTCACTGTATACAGATTATACAATAGGAAGCTTTATGGATCGCAAGATAGAGCGTCCACTGCTTTTCCATGGCCGTCTCCAGGTTGGTTTGACTGCCTGCGCGTAGACCGACCGTGAAGACTCCCCCAGATCACGCCCACTTCCGGAAGGTGATGCGTCGCCGCGGCATGTAACAATTCCCTTGTTAAGTCGATCGGACTTCGCCTGTTCAGGCGAGTAGAAAGCATATCGTCACGATCGTCGCATTTGAACCGTTGTATGCGCAATGAATCGTGAGACTCCCAAGCCTGCTATCCATGCTTCGCCAGGAAAGTTTTTCTGCAGATGGCGGGCCGCGTACAGGCTACCGGTTCGCGGCAAGGCTCCTCACGAAGTTTGACAGATGATCGCGCTGCGCCGGCATGTTCTGCGGACACTCCAACATCTGCTTTTCGGTCATCGTGCCCGGACACTACGCGAACGCGTTGAGCATCCTCTTCAGACACTCATACGCGGCAGACGCGAAGCTGAGCATCGAATGCGGGCCTGGAATCGGTCCGTCGACCTCGACGTCCGTGCTGACATAGATCTCAGTTTTGGGTTTGTCGCTCATCGTATGCTCGTTTCGTCGCCGGCAGCTATTCGGTCACGAAGCCAGCGTGTCACGGCGGCAGGTCCGCGTTTGGCTAGCGCCGTGTTCCAATCTTTACAGCGAGGGGGAGGTAACAGGCGAAACACAGTTGCCTCGGACAGCAGTTGCATGTAGCGCTCCGCCTCGCGATCGCCGGGCGCGTTCGCATCGAAACCGAGTCACACGACACGCTGCGCGCAAGTCTGGGGCAACCAGGGAGCCCAACGTCCGATGGTGGCAACACCGGGCCAGCCGCAGACTGCGAGCGAGAGTGCATCGAAGATGCCCTCGACCAGAATGAGGCGTCTGGCATGCCAGCCATCGCCGACACAGGCCACCCCGCCGCTGCGACCGACCGTCAGCATCTTGTTCTGGCCCCGCACGGTGGTGAGATAGCGGCCGTGCACCGACGACAGTGTGCCCTCATGGTCATACAGGCCGACCAGTACGGCAGCCCGGCCGTCCCAATCGGGATCGAAGCGCATCCCGGCGGCGTCTGCGATATCGAGGGGGATGCCGCGACGCTCGACATACGCTTGACCGGGCGTGCCAGCGAGGGAAATCGCGCGCGCAATGCGCTCGTCCGGCAATTCGCCGGACAGCGGCATTTGCAGGTGATTGTTGCATCCGAACCAACCCATGGCAGTATTTATCGTGCGGCTCGCAAACGGGAACTGCAAGCGGCTAAGGTCTAAAACCTGAGTCTAGTCTAAACGCCGTCGTTATCCGTGCGCCGGCAAGCGCGTCGCGAACACAAAGTGGCTGACGAACCGACGTCCCTCTTTCAGCCTAGGCAACAGCCGTCGTGTCCGTCGCGCTCGAAATTCCAGTCGATAACCTGCACGACAGCGCTAGCGCAATGAAGACCCCTGACTGAGCAACGCGCGCACATGAACAAATCCCCGACGCAATGAAACCTGTTTTAAGCTGCCATTCATTGACGCAACCCTTTCATAGCCACGCGCGTTAAGGCTGCCGCGACCTGCGCCTTATCACAGCAAACTCCTGAGTCGGGCGTCGCGTGATGGAAAGGGCGAAATTCGTATGCTGATCGGCCATGGCAAAGCTACGCATGTGGACTTGTCGACTTTCGATCACTCAGACCGGTCATTTGTCGCATGTAGCGTTCGGACGGCAATCCCCTGCAAAGATCAACGGGAAAAATCGGCCATGAAGGGACATTTACTCTCGCCCAGGCGAAGCCGCTTCAGCGCGGCTCGTCCCTATCCAAAAGCGGCCGCTCGCGGCGGATCGTTTTTTCTCCAGACAGCCGGCGCCGTTTCCCGATCGCGGCGGATGCGCCTCCCTGACTGACCCAGCCAGGACCGAGTTGTATCCATGGCGCCACTCCTTGCATAATCCTGCTCCCAGGATAGTCCACACTCGCGCCAGCGCCAGGACTTTTGCGGACCTTCCCCGACAAACATCCTTAACAAGCGATGATTTCACGGGAGACCCGTGGTAGCCCGTGTTGAACAGTGTGTCGGTCGGTGTAGTTGTAGTCTAGTGTGCAGCGCCGACGATTCCGACCAGTCGGAAAATGCAAGGAGACCGCAACGTCGCTGGATGATGACCATAGGCTCAGAGGCTCCCGCCATGCCGTGCTTAACCCGTTCTGGCTTGGTACGCTTCGAAGTGACGGCCTGACACAACGGATGCCGACGATGGTCGACGGGATTTTTGAAGGCGTTCAGATCACCTCACCTCCTTTATCTATCTATCAAGTGCAAGCGATGATTACCGTGCAGGAGTTGCTCGATACCGAATCCCTGAAACTAACGGCTCTTGCTGGCTTGTCCGGACTGACGCGGACAATCACTTGGGCCCATGCCGTTGACCTTCCCGATCCCTGGAGATGGATTGCCGCCGGCAATCTGGTCATGACGACGGGTCTAGGCGTGCCGCGTAATGCTTCGGACCAGATTGTCTGGCTGGAGAAGTTGGCCCATAGCAATGCAAGTGCATTAGTCGTCGCGCGCCAGGCCGACGCGCCGGAACTGTCACGCGAGATGCTGGAAGCGGCAGACCGTCTTATGTTCCCTGTACTGGCAGGGAGCTTCGAGCTTGAATTCGTGCAGTTGTCGAAGCATGTGATCGAAAGTGTGCTACAAGCCCAGCGCGACCGTTTCAGAGCCAGCGAACAACTGTTCGAGACTTATGCGACCGCACTGCGCGAAGTGCCAGACATGGCCGGACGACTGACTGTCCTATCGGATCGGTTGCGGCTCGGGCTGGCAATCGAAGATGCTCGCAGCGGCTCGATCATCGTTTCCTCGAGCCCCTTGCCATCGTCCGATGAGACCGACCTGGTTTCTGTAGACCGCGTCGCTATCGGCGGCCGAGCGAGGGCGAATCTGGTCATTCGTCGCCGAGACGCGCAAGCTTTGCAGGATCCGCTGCTGGTGCGCTCTCTTCTCGGGCTGCTCGAGATCGAGCTGGAGCGGATGATGATCGACCGCGACAACCTGCGAAAAGAAGGCGCGGCAGTCTTGCGCAGCCTGTTGAAGGGGGAGGCCGAGTTTTCCTTTCGTCCCATGCTGGAGCGCCGCGGCTTAACGGGCACGCTCGTTGTGCTCGCGGTCTCTCCCGGAAAGCATGGGCGATGGAGCGTAGCCGAAATCCACCACGCGCCACCTTTGCACGCCCGCACACCGTTGCTGCTCGAAGACGACGTACTGCTCGCGCTGGTTCAGGATCACGCGGACACGCTGGAATGCCTGCGGTTCGACTTGGGCGAGGGCGCCGTGGTCGGCACCAGTGGGCCGGTCACGGAGGCAGCCGGCTTTCGCGAGAGCGTGCGCCAGGCGCGCCTGGCGCTGGCACAGGCACGTGAAGTCGGAACCAGTCTAGTGCGCTATGGAGAAATCGAGACCGGCTACATCACGATGCCGAGGTCACTTGCCGAAGCGAGCGCGTTAGTTGGCCGCTATCTCGGTCCCGTGATCGAGTACGACCGCGTCCACGGTACCGCTCTGCTCTCGACGCTTATGACGTTTCTCGAGAACGACGGTAACTGGAAATCCACTGCCTTCGACCTGTCGATTCATCGCCAGACCCTTGTCTACCGCCTGAAACACATCGAGCAGCTGACCGGCGTCAAACCGAACACAACCGACGGAATCACGCGGTTGTGGCTGGCCCTTCAGGCTGGAAAGGCTGCCAATCTGTTGTCTGATGCCCTTTGAAATCATCAGATGGATAATCATACATTTGTATGAGAACCGTCCCTCAAGACGACATTTTGCGCATAGCCTGGCCCGCGCGTTTTGCTTTTAATGGAGGTAACAAAAGACAAACTTCGTTTCCAGGAGACAACCAATGCCTATCCAGACGGAGCTCGATCCGCGGCTGAAACACGCTCTGAAAACCCGGCATATCAGTATGCTGGCGCTCGGAGGCGTGATCGGAGCAGGCTTGTTCGTAGGCTCTAGCGCAGTCATTGCGTCGACCGGACCCGGCGCGTTCATCACCTACGGCATCACCGGGTTGATCGTCGCCCTGATCATGCGCATGTTGGGCGAAATGGCAGCGGCTCATCCCATGAAAGGTTCATTTGTCGACTACGCGCGCCTCGCTTACGGCGATGTCGCCGGCTATGCGATGGGATGGCTGTACTGGTATTTCTGGGTGATCGTGATCGGGTTCGAGGCCGTCGTGGGCGGGCAAACCATCCATGCATGGTTTCCCACCGTTCCCGTCTGGATCATCTCGCTAGGGCTGATGGTGATGATGACGGCGCTCAATCTGTTGTCCGTCAAATCGTTCGGCGAAGCTGAATACTGGTTCGCGGGCGTCAAGATCGTAGCTATTGCCGCTTTCCTCATCATCGCGGGAGCCTACGTCTTCCACGTCTGGCCAGGATCGACAGCAACGTTCTCCAATCTGACCGCACACGGTGGCTTCTTTCCCAAAGGGGTGGGAAAGCTGTTCACGGGCGTCGTGGTCGTGATCTTCTCCATGACAGGTGTGGAAGTAGCGACCATCGCTGCCGCCGAATCCGAGCATCCCGAGCGCAACGTTCGCCGTGCAGTCAACACGGTAATGGCCCGCATCCTGATCTTTTTCGTTCTTTCAGCGTTCTTCATTGTTGTTGCTCAGCCGTGGACGGACATCGTGCCAGGCAAATCCCCGTTCGTGGCGACGCTCGAGAAGATCGGCATCCCGGGCGCCGCCACCGTATTGACAGCAGTCATCCTGGTGGCCGTGCTGTCCGTGCTCAACGCTGGACTTTATACATCGTCGCGTCTGCTCCTGGTCCTCAGTTCGAACGACGAGGCACCGAAGTGGGTGGGACGTGTCAATGCACGTGGCGTACCTGCCCGGGGAGTCATCGCTTCGACACTCGTCGGTTATGGCTGTGTGGTGATCGCGGCACTCTGGCCCGACACGGTCTTCCTGTTCCTGATCAACTCGTCGGGTGCGGTGTTTCTGTTCGTCTACCTGATGATCTGCCTGTCACAACTCAAGCTGAGGAGCGAATGGGAACGTCGGGGCGTGCTGAAGCTCCGGATGTGGGGCCATCCGTGGCTGCCGCTCCTCGTGACCATCACCATCGTCGCCGTGCTGGTAAGTATGGCGCTAGATCCGAAGAGCCAGATCAGCCTTCTGCAAAGCGTCGTTGCCCTGATCGTCATCCTGGCCTCCTACCCGGTGTTCTGCGTCAAGAGCAAGCGAAAGCAGGTGCGGACAGCGACACCATCGGCGGCAAATCGCACGTGACGTCGGAATCGACAGGTCTACATACGCCTCGCGTCTTCACGGTAATCGTCGCAGCGGGAAATATCCCCGAATCGCATGAACAAGAATCTGGATTGGTAGGAGAGACGGATGCCATCTCCACAAGAACTGACGCAACTTCCAAACCGCCCGCTGTGGCATGAACCCTCGTGCGCTCGGGACATGCTGGACCGCGAAGAGCAGGCCGATGTCGTGATCGTCGGCGCAGGTTATACAGGGCTATGGACTGCATACTATTTGCTGAAGGCGCAGCCATCGCTAAAGGTCGTCCTGCTGGAGCGGGAAGCAGTCGGCTTCGGCGCTTCGGGCCGCAACGGAGGGTGGGCGTCGGCGATATTTCCGATCTCGCTCGAACGCGTGGCGCAAATGTATTCGCATGCCGCGGCATTGCATTTGCAGACCGCGATGAACGAGACCGTGAACGAAATTGGGCGCGTGCTCAATCTTGAAGGCGTCGATGCTGACTATGCAAAGCAAGGCTTTCTTTCCCTTGCACGCAGCCAGCCCCAGTTCGATCGGATTCAGGCCTCGGTCGATGCGTCGGTTCGCTTTGGATTGCCGGATCAATGGCGCGCGCTCGATGCGAAGGAAGCTTCGACGCGGATTGGCGCCGAACGTGCGCTGGGCGGCCTTTACACCGAGCACTGCGCGCTGATCCATCCCGGAAAGCTGGTGCGTGGACTGGCAGACGTTGTCGAGGGAATGGGCGCGCGCATTTACGAAAAGACGGCGGCTCTCCACATCGCGCCTGGGCAGGTGACTACAGCGCACGGTGGCGTCGAGGCAAGAACGGTGGTGCGCGCAACCGAAGCATTTTCCTGCCAGCTTCCGGAGAACAACCGCTCTGTCATTCCGCTGTACTCCCTGGTACTGGCGACAGAGCCTTTGCCTCAGGCCTTTCGCCAGCGTTTGAGGCTCGATCATCGCCTGGCGTTCAATGACATGCGTCATCTAAGGGTGTACGGACAGGTGACGGCGGAAGGCCGACTGGTGTTTGGCGGTCGCGGCGCCCCATACCGCTTCGGCTCCCGAATTTCACCGGAGGATGACCTCGTCGACAAGGTGCATGCCAACATCCACGCCGCGATGCTTGAGTTCTTCCCCGACCTGGCCGATACCCGCATCACGCATCGCTGGGGCGGCGCGCTCGGGGTGTCGCGCGACTGGTGCCCGACCGTGAGTATGGACAAAGACGCGCGCATTGCGTGGGCGGGAAACTACGTCGGCGATGGCGTCGCAACGAGTAACCTGGCTGGCCGCATCTTGCGCAATCTGATTCTCGATTGCAATGACGAGATCAACCAGTTGCCTGTGGTCAACCATCGCTCACCGGCGTGGGAACCGGAGCCTTTTCGCTGGATTGGCGTCAACGGCGGTCTCACAGCGGCGGGTTTCAGTGATTTTGAAGAACGTGTAACTAACCAACCATCGCGTACAGCACGAGTCCTCGAAAAGCTGACGGGTGCCCATTGAAAAAGGAGTGATACATGACGAAGTTCACCATCGTCAAAGCCGCCGATATTGCTTCGGCCCGACTCGCCTCAGCCGGCCAGCGCGCCGGTGCCGATAGCGGCGATCCCCAAATTGCTGTCAAGACTGTTGCGCCCGAGGCGGTCGGTAATCTGGGGATTTGGGAATGTCAGCCAGGAGGTTGGCCAGTGATAAACCGTCCCGATACCGAATTTACGTACATCATTTCTGGCCGTGCCAGGCTCACCGATGACTCGACGGGTGAGGTAACCGAGATCGTCGGTGGAGATCTCGTGATCTTGCCGCCCGGTTGGACCGGGCGCTGGGATGTACTGGAACCCGTTCGCAAGATTTACGCGATTTATTGAAACCTGATCCGCGAGCATCGAAAAGAGCGGCGAGCTCGCGATGCCAACGGCCGGGTGACGTTTAATTTAGCTGAGAAGCACAGACGGCAGGGTAATTACAAAACCGACCACTTGTTTGGAGACAAAGCATGCGTAAATTCATTAATCTTGGCGCGACAGCTTGCGCAGCAGTCACACTAACGCTGCCGGCAATGGCACAGGAAGTTGTCGTGATCGGACATTCGGCCCCGCTGACGGGGCCTCAAGCGGCAAACGGCAAGGACAATGAATATGGCGCGCGGATGGCTGTCGACGAACTGAATAAACAAGGGGTGCTGATAGCAGGCAAGAAGGTGACTTTCAAGTTGGAGTCGCAAGATGATCAGGCCGACCCCAAAACCGGCGTTCAGGTTGCGCAGAACCTCATTGACCGCAACGTCGTCGCTGTCCTGGGGCCGTACAACTCAGGCGTGGCTATTCCTGCGTCTCGCGTCTACAACAATGCGGGGGTTCCTCTCCTGCCTGTCGCATCAAACCCAGCGATTACGAAGCAAGGCTTTAAGAACATTTTCCGGATTGGCGCCAGTGACGCCCAGCTTGGTGGAACGATGGGGGACTTTGCAGCCAGGGAGTTGAAAGCCAAAACAGTTGCCATCATCGACGACCGTTCTGCGTATGGGCAGGGGATCGCGGAACAGTTTGAGGAATCGGCCAAGGCAAACGGCCTGGTAATTGTCGACAAGCAATTCACCAACGGCCAGGCAACCGATTTCCTGGGTATCCTCACAGCTCTCAAAGCTAAGAACCCCGATGTGATCTTCTTCGGCGGGTACGCATCTCAAGCTGCGCCGATGGTCAGACAGATGCGGCAGCGCGGTCTGAGAGCAAAGTTACTTGGAGGAGACGCCATCTGTACAGCTGACATGGGAAAAGTGGCAGGGGAGGCTGCCTCGATTGTCTACTGTTCTCAAGGCGGGACCGCCCTGGACCAGACTGAGGAAGGTAGGAAATTCATTAAGAAGTACAAGGACACGTATCATACAGACATGCAAGTCTATGCGGTCAACTACTACGATGGAGTCAAAATGTTGGCCGACGCCATGACGAAAGCAGCGACGACGAGTGACAAAAGCAAACTGATCGCACAGCTGGCGAACGAACAATACAAGGGGATAGCCGGCAAGTACTTCTTTGACGCCGAAGGAAATCTAAAAGGCGCGCCAACAACCGTGTATGTCATTCGAAACGGCTTGCCCGTTCCTTACGTTAACTAGGCGAAGACTTCGCTGACTTTGTTGGGTCGACTTCGGAAGTTGGCGGCCGGCGCAGTTATGCACGGTTATCTGCGAGCGTCAAATTTCCGAGGTCGGCCAACTACGGTCGTTCCTCCGCACGCTCAGATGGTCATTCAAGCGTCGGCTCCACAGCAGGCACTGGACCTTCGAGGTTGGAATCATGTCGACAGCACGTCGGCCTTTATGGGAATTTGTCTCGTGTTGCCGAACCCCATCGTCTACGCTTTGAGCGACGCACGCCCTTGCCGCCATCTAGCGCGTGCGTCGTAAGGCTCAGAACTATGACTTGTTCAAATGAGCTACCCTCCGTCAACGTCCGGCTCGGCCGCTCCAATGCTCCCCGCATTCTTCGAGATCCACTCCTTCGCTCTTTGCAAGCTCTCCTCGATACTAGTCTTGTCTTGACAAACGGTCACGGAGAATCCGCCATCGCCGCTGCGCACGAGCGTGTACGTTACCAAGCCTTTGGTACCACCCATCCATTCGTCGACCTCAGCGTTATGCTTCTCGAGCAATTCAAACAATTCTTTCGAGCCCTTTCCGGAATATCGTCTTAAAAGCAGTACCGGCATGCCGCGCGCCACCACCTGTCCGTCCTCGAACACTTCGGCCAGATGGTTGATTGGCGAGCACGGCACCCCGCCGCATTCCCACTTGCTTCGACTAGCTCAGCGCAGCGGCCTGAAGGCTGCCCTCAGTTCCTGAGCGAAGATCACCGGCTGCTCCCACGCGGCGAAGTGGCCGCCTTTCTCAGCTCGGTGATAGTAGATGAGGTTCGGGTAGGCCTTCTCTGTCCAACTCCGCGGCGCTTGATATTGCTCGCCGGGGAACACGCTCACGGCCACCGGGATCTTGACGCCTTTGGCGTTGAAGAAGCCACCCTTATATTCCCAGTAGAGGCGAGACGCAGACACACCCGTGTTGGTCAGCCAATACAGTGTGATGTTGTCGAGGATTTCGTCACGCGTCAGTTCGCCTGCGGGGCTCGAAGTCCGGTTGAGAGCCTCTGCGACTGCGGCTGCGGGCTGGGCATTGGCATCATTATGGTCGAGGAGCCACGCGGCGAGGCCGACGGGTGAATCGTCAATACCATAAAGCGTCTGTGGACGCGACCCCATCAAGCGGGCGTAGTCCACTTCCTTGAAGGTCTGGGCGAGCTGCCCGTAAGCGCGGGTCTCGTCCGCTGACAGACCGGCTGGCGCCGGTGCGCCGATCTGTAGCGCCTTGTCGATGTCCGCAGGAACCGTCGCGGGCATGTTGGTGTGAATGCCGAGCAGTCCCGGAGGTGCCTGCAAGCCCATTTGATCGACGACGAACGCCCCCCAGTCGCCGCCCTGAGCGACGTAGTGCTGATATCCGAGACGGCGCATCAACTCGGCCCAGGCGCGCGCCATGTGCTCGGGACCCCAGCCGGTCGTTGTCGGCTTGCCGGAAAAGCCGTAGCCCGGCATCGACGGGATGACGACATCGAACGAGTCTTCGGCCTTCCCGCCATACGCGACCGGATCTGTCAATGGTCCGATCAGCTTGATCTGTTCAAGCACGGAGCCGGGCCAACCATGGTTGATGATCAATGGAAGCGCATTGCGGTTCTTCGAACGAACATGGATGAAATGTATGTCTACTCCGTCGATGGTCGTCACGAACTGCGGAAGGGCATTGAGCTTCGCTTCCGCTTTACGCCAGTCATAATCGGTCGCCCAATAGCGTGCGAGATTCTGCATGGTCGCGAGCGGCACGCCCTGCGAAGAGTCTGCGACGGTCTCCTTTTCAGGCCATTGCGTGGCGGCAATCCGCCGGCGAAGCTCGTCAATGGCGGCCTGCGGCACATGGACTTTGGGCAGCGGACGGATGGAGTCGTCGTCAGTCGTCGCGGGCTGTTTCGTGGAAGGCAGGCCGGCAGCCGGAACGGCATGGGCGCAACTGAAGGCAGTGGCGAGGGTAAGGCCCAGTGCGGCCGCGACGGATGCAACAAACCTGCGCCAGGTTGGCGTTGACGATACTAACGACATGGTAATTCTCCAAGTCAGAGCGTGCGAGTCTGCGGCGCGCGCAGGGTGACGCAATGGCGACGATCGAAGTGATATTGATGGCAGCCGCACTTGCCTCGTGAGTCAAAGCGCGGCAATGCGGCGTACGTTAAGCGGGTATGCGATACAGGGCGCAGAGCTTGTTGCCATCCGGATCGCGCAGATAAGCGAGATAAAGCGTCCCAGCCGGGGTCTCACGTACGCCCGGTGGGTCCTCGACCGATTTGCCGCCATTGGCGATCCCTGCGGCGTGCCAGAGATCGACCTGGTCAGTTGACTGGCAGGTAAAGCCGATCGTGCCGCCGTTGGCATGGGTAGCCGGCTGGCCGTCGAGTGGCCCCGTCACGATGAAAGAACTATTGCCGGCGGCATAGACGTAGCCGCCGGCGGCCCGGTTCAAACCCTCGCCATAGCCGAGGGAGCCCAGCACGGCATCGTAGAATCTCCTGGTTTTTTCAAGGTCGTTGGTGCCGACCACAACGTGACTGAACATCGATTGCTCCTTCATTAGTATGCCTGAATGATGATCGTGCGCTCTTCGACGTGTAGCAGGTCGGAGCTCTTTGACCACATAGGGCGCGACTACTTCAAGACGCGATGCCGGTAAATTCAGCGATGCGTCGAGCCGTTGGATCGAGCACGTGGCCCGTTTGCAGTAAATGACCGAGCCGTATCGGTAGGCCAATTGCGGGAACCGCGTCCCAGAGACTCAGTATAACTATGAAAATCATAGTGTCAAGATATGCGCATATGCTTGTATGTTCATACTAAATTCACCGCGTTCAGGCGAGGGTTCCTCCGGCCCGGCCCGCCCTCGGGGCCGGGTCTCGGGTCACTCCACTTCGCCGTGCCGGCAGATACCATCGGGACACGAGCTGACCTTGGCCGGCACAGCGCGTGGCGAGGCCACAAGTCGTCGCAGGAACGCTGACGTCCGCAGCACTCTGGAAGCCGTCATTGACATCGTGCCAAGTGGACGGCTATAGAGGGGTCGACATGCGACGGATGACTCAGCCGAATGCAAACAGGTTGCGGCGTAACCTGATTCCTCACGCAAGCCCAAGGGCGATTAGCGCCCTCCTAACAAGAATCGGGATGGAAACGGGCATGGGGCGGGCGCGCCTATGGTAAGGCGCGACTGCTTGCTGTCGACGGGCACGCGGCACATGCACGCAGAAACCTTCTCAGCCACCGTTAATCGCGACACCCGAAAGGGTCGCTAATCCCATTGTTCAGATACAGGGAGATCCCTGGTTGAACTCGGTTCGTCGCTTGCCTAATATCTCTACATCATACGTATGATCTAGAGGCGAAAACATGGAAACGCTCCATCGGCAGGTCCTGAACCAGATGGGCGAACAGATCTGTTCAGGCAAGTTCGCGCCGGGCGATATCCTGCCGGCCGAGCCCGTGCTCGCCGAGCAGATGCAGGTCAGTCGCATCACGATTCGCGAGACGATGAAATCGCTGTCGGCGAAAGGCATGCTCCAGGTGCGCCGCCGTTACGGCACGATCGTGCTGCCGCGTTCGCAATGGCAACTGTTCGACCCGGACGTGATCACGTGGCGCGCGAGGGCGGGAACGGTTGACGCGGGCCTGATCCAGGATCTGATGGAGCTGCGCCTCATCATCGAACCGAACGCAGCCAAACTCGCCGCCCGACGCGCGACCGATGAAGACCGCGTTGCCGTGCGTCGCGCTTTCAAGGCGATGGAACGCGCTGTCGCCGGCCATGGCGAATACGTTCCCGCCGATCTCGCGTTTCACGGCGCAATCCTGACCGCCTGCCACAACCAGTTTGTCCAGCAGATGCAGAACGCACTGTCGGCGATTCTGCGTACGAGTTTTGAGCTCAGCTCCGAAATCGCCGGCGGTCCGGCGCGTTCGCTGCCGATGCACGAGGCTCTTTGCGTGGCGATTGAAAAGGGCGATGAAGCGGCCGCGGAGGCTGCCGTACTGACGCTGATCGAGCGTGCGGAGAAGGACTTCGAAGACCGCGACAAGCTCAGGCAAACCGCAAACGACACACCCGTCTGACGCTTCCTGCTTCCACTATCGTCGCGGCGGGAGGCCGGTCGCGAGGGGCGTTTTCGCGCCTGGTTTTTGAATTCCGCACAAGGAGCCACGCATGACACAGTTATTCGACTTGAGCGGGCGCACGGCGCTCGTCACCGGTTCGGCACGCGGCATCGGCTTTGCGCTGGCCGAGGGACTCGCAACCGCAGGCGCGAGCGTGATGCTGAACGGCACACGCGCCGATACGGTCGCCGACGCGGTCAGCCGGCTGGATGCGAAGGGCTTCCGCGCGCAAGGCCGAGCCTTCGACGTGACCGATGAACGGGCCGTCGCCGATGCGTTCGCCCAATGGGACAAGGATGGCATCAGCATCGACATCGTCATCAACAATGCCGGCATCCAGTTTCGCAAGCCGCTCGTCGAGCTAGAACTGTCGGACTGGCAGCGCGTGATCGACACGAACCTGACCAGTGCCTTCATCGTATCGAAGCAGGCGGCGCAGCGGATGATCACGCGCGGCACGGGCGGCAAGATCGTCAATATCGGTTCGCTGACGAGCGAAGCGGCCCGCGCGACAGTCGGCGCGTACACCGCGGCGAAAGGCGGCATCAAGATGCTGACCCGCGCGATGAGCGCCGAATGGGCCGCGTCAAACATCCAGGCGAACGCGATCGGTCCCGGCTACATTCTGACCGATATGAACCAGGCGCTCGTCGATAACGCCGCCTTCGATGCATGGGTCAAGAACAGCAACCCGTCGCAACGCTGGGGCAAACCGGAGGAACTCGTCGGCACGGCGGTGTATCTGTCGTCGCCGGCATCCAGCTACGTCAATGGCCAGATCATCTATGTCGATGGAGGCTGGCTGGCCGTGCTTTGAATGCAACTCACGCGGGGATCTACCACAACTAAAAGAACGGCACGATCCCGCTTATCACGCAGTGTGTGCCGTCTTTCGCGGTACCGATCGGAGACATCATGGAAAGCGTCAAACCCGTAGCAACTCAAAGGTGGTGGTATCTGATGCCCATCATCTTCATCACTTACAGCCTCGCCTATCTGGATCGCGCTAACTACGGTTTTGCAGCAGCTGCCGGCATTGACAAGGATCTCGGTATCACGCATGGGACGTCGTCGCTGATCGGGTCGCTGTTCTTTCTCGGCTACTGTCTGTTTCAGGTGCCGGGTGCAATCTACGCGCAGCGCAACAGCGTCAAGAAACTGATTTTTTTCAGCCTGATCCTGTGGGGCCTCTGCGCCGCAGCGACGGGCATGGTGAGCAACATTCCGATGCTGATGGTGCTGCGCTTTGTGCTCGGCATCGTGGAGGCTGCCGTGATGCCGTCGATGCTGATGTACATCAGCCGGTGGTTCACGCGGACAGAACGGTCGCGCGCCAACACGTTCCTGATTCTCGGCAACCCGGTGACGGTGCTGTGGATGTCGGTGGTGTCCGGCTATCTGGTGCACAGCTTCGGCTGGCGCGAGATGTTCGTGATTGAAGGCGTACCTGCACTCGCATGGGCCGTGGTGTGGTGGTTCACGGTCAAGGACAAACCGGCCGATGCGCCCTGGATGAGCGACGCGGAAAAGACCGAATTGCAGGCGCGCCTGAAAGCCGAGCAGGCCGATATCGCGCCGGTGCGCGACTACAAGACCGCGTTCCGCTCGTCGATCGTACTGAAATGCTGTGCAATTCACGCGCTGTGGAGCATCGGCGTGTATGGCTTCATCATGTGGCTGCCGTCGATTCTCAAGACGGCTTCGACAATCGATATCGTGTCGGTCGGCTGGCTTGCCGCCGTGCCGTATCTCGCTGCCATCGTCCTGATGCTGCTCGCATCATGGCTGTCCGACAAGACCCGCAACCGCAAGCTGTTCGTCTGGCCGCTGCTGCTGATCGGGACGATTGCATTCGTGGCTTCGTACATGATCGGCAGCTCGCACTTCTGGATGTCGTTTGCGTTGCTCGTCGTGGCAGGTGCAACGATGTATGCGCCGTACGGACCGTTCTTTGCCCTCGTTCCCGAACTCATCCCGAGCAACGTGCTGGGCGGCGCGATCGGACTCATCAACGCATGCGGCGCATTGGGAGCGTTTCTCGGCTCGTGGATCGTCGGCTATCTGAACGGCGCAACGGGTAGCCCGGCGGCCTCGTACATATTCATGGCGGGTGCGCTGCTCTGCTCCGTGATTGTGATGATCACCGTGCCTGCGCCCGCCGGTCAGCGCTCGAAGCAGGAAGGGCGGCTCGCAGTGAGCCGCTGATAAAGCGCTACGCCACGACACAACATTTGCAAGGCAGGAACAACATGGCAACGCTGATCACCGATGTAAAGGTCATCCTGACCGCGCCGGAAGGCATCAACCTGATCGTCGTCAAGGTAGAGACCAATCAGGCTGGACTGTATGGGCTCGGTTGCGCGACGTTTGCGTATCGGCATGTCGCGGTCAAATGTCTGATCGACGAGTATTTGCGGCCACTTCTGATCGGCAGGGACGCCGAGGCGATCGAGGAACTGTGGCAACTGATGCACCAGAACGCTTACTGGCGCAACGGCCCCATCGAGAACAATGCGATCTCGGGCATCGACATGGCCTTATGGGACATCAAGGGCAAGATGGCGAGCATGCCGCTCTATCAGCTCTTTGGCGGCAAGTGCAGGGAAGGGGTACCGATCTACCGTCATGCGGACGGGCGTGACCTCAACGAATTGTGCGAGAACATCCAGAAGTACCGGGAGCAGGGCATCACGCACATTCGCTGTCAGAGCGGCGGCTACGGCGGAGGCGGCTATGGCAAGGCGCCACTGGGCGCGCCGGCGCGTGCGCCCGAAGGCGTGTATCTCGACAGCAGGAAGTACATGCGCGAGACGCTCAAACTGTTCGACGGCATCCGCAGCAAGGTAGGCTTTGACGTCGAGCTGTGTCACGACGTGCATGAACGCCTCAAACCCGTCGAGGCGATCCGCTTCGCGTGCGAGCTCGAGCGATACGAGCTGTTCTTCCTTGAAGATGCGATTGCGCTGGAAGAGGGCGAATGGATACGGCAATTGCGAGAAAAGACGACGACACCTCTCGCTCAGGGCGAACTCTTCAACAACCCGTCCGAATGGCGTTTCATGATCACGGAGCGCCTGATCGACTTCATACGCGTTCACCTGAGCCAGATTGGCGGGATTACTGCCGGACGCAAGCTGCAGATATTCGCCGAACAGTTTGGCGTGAGGACGGCCTGGCACGGTCCGGGCGATATGTCGCCGATGGCTCACGCGGCGAACATCCATATCGATCTCGCTGCGCGCAATTTCGGGGTTCAGGAATGGTCGGGCACCGAGCCGCCCAACTTTGTCATTCAGGACCTGAAGGGGCCGCGGGCGGCATTGCTGGACGTCTTCCCCGGCTTGCCCGAGTTCCGCAACGGGCATGTGTATGCGAACGACAGACCCGGTCTGGGCGTCGATATCGACGAAGCCGAAGCGGCAAAGTACCCGTGCGAGAACACGGTGACGACCTGGACGCAAACCCGGTTGAAAGACGGTACTTTGCAGACTCCCTGATTGAGAGCAAGGGGGAGCATGTTGTGTGTGCGGTTTGGGTTTAATTATGTTAGGCGTGCGCGCATGACCATTGGAATTGCCGTGATAATGAGGCAGTTATCACGGCTCGAGCGTGGCCTCTCCATCATCGGCGCACCCAAGCCTAACAGCGGACGCAGGAGCGTGACGGATGGAGTTGCTCCGCTAAAGTCTACTTTACATCGACTATCAGCTGCAGGTCGAAGGCCGCCGGACAGCCGGGATCACACGAGCATATGCGTGCCGATGTCGAGCGACTGGCTGTCGGGGCACCATGCTCGCGACGGCATAACCGGCTAATGATTTCCCCGCCGCTTTCCACTAATACGGGCGGACGTGCACTAGACGCTATTGCTGCCTTCTGGAAGTCGAGCTTCGGCGCTGCCAGCCAGGCCGCTGATGCGCGGCGTATCCGGCAGCCACCAAGGTGACCAACAAGGCCGCGACGCCGCTGGCAGCCAAGCGTAGCGCTCGCTCGTGCCTGCCGCGTTCGCACGTGGCGGGCCGGAGGCTCTAGCGTCGGGGGACAGCATGCTGGGTCGAAAATTGACTCTCGGCCGAAAGACCGAGACATCCCTGCAACGATTACGATTCCGCGTCCGGTTGCTTTGATGGTTCCGCCTGCGCGAACGCATCCAGCGCCATCGCATTTGCAGCGAGACGCGATATGGTGGGGTAGCGATTCAATGGGATTTCAAACCTGCGTGCGTTCCAAACCTGAGGGACCAGACACAGGTCGGCGATGGTTGGAGCGCTACCGAACACAAAGTCGCCGACGCGACGCTCTGAACGTAGCCGACTCTCAAGCGAACTGAAGCCGGCGTCAATCCAGTGTTGGTACCACTCGGATTTTTGTGCATCTGAGATACTGAGACGCTTTTTAAGGTACTGAATTACGCGCAGGTTGTTGACCGGGTGTATCTCACAGGCAACTTGCAACGCCACGGAGCGAACGAATGCGCGGTCCGCTGGCGCAGACGGAAGCAGCGGTGGGTGTGGATAAAGCTCGTCGAGATATTCGATAATTGC
Organism: Paraburkholderia hospita; assembly: GCF_002902965.1. GTDB lineage: Bacteria > Pseudomonadota > Gammaproteobacteria > Burkholderiales > Burkholderiaceae > Paraburkholderia > Paraburkholderia hospita. The sequence continues at coordinate 64,109 of NZ_CP026109.1, forward strand.
AAGAGACTGGGTGAGAACCTGTGGCCCATCTTCGAGCGTCGGAACCAACCCGTCTGGATTGAGCTCACGATATACGCTAGCGAGTTGCTGCCCGCCTCCTTTCAGCAGGTGGACCGCCGCATACTCGTACGGCAGACCTTTCAACGCCAGCGCAATGCGGACGCGATACGATGCGGAGCTTCGGAAGTAGCTGTAGAGCTTCATCCGTTATTCTCCGCAACGACATCGAGGGCCGGCAGGATAGTGCCGACGCACGTACCGAAGCCAACGCGGTAGCCATTACCCTGGCACCATCCGCGCAAGGTCAGTTCATCACCATCTTCGATAAAGGCGCGTTCCTCGCCTGCCTCAAGTTTGAGAGGCGTCTTTCCATTCCACGTCAACTCAAGAAGGCTGCCGAAGGTCCCGATGTGCTCGTCACTCGAATCTGATTTCGGCCCGCTGATAGTTCCGGAGCCCATGAGGTCGCCCACGCGGGTGTTACAGCCCGATGATGTGTGATGCGCCAATTGCTGCGCCATCGACCAATACATGTGCTTGAAATTGGTCCTGGCAATCGTCGTTGGCTTCGCCGCGAAGTTGGGCTTCAACTGAACCTCGAGATTCATATCGACGCCTGCGTTGTTGGCACCGCGCAGATATTCCAGCGGTTTCGGTAGCTGCTCTGGCTGCTCGACGCGAAAGGGCATCAACGCATCCATCGTCACCACCCACGGCGAGACAGTAGTGGCGAAACCCTTTGAGTTAAACGGGCCAAGCGGCTGATACTCCCATTGCTGAATGTCGCGGGCGCTCCAGTCGTTCAGCAGGACCATCCCGAAGATGTGGTCGTCCGCATTCTTCGCGGGGATAGGGTTCCCGAGCGCGCTGCCGGCGCCCACAAAGAAGCCGGTTTCAAGTTCAATGTCCAGCTTGCGGCACGGCCCGTAAACCGGACGAGCAGAACTCGGGTCCTTGCGTTGACCGTTCGGGCGCCGTATCGGCGTACCGCTGACCACAACAGACGAAGCGCGACCGTTGTACCCGATGGGAATCTCGAGCCAGTTTGGCATCAGCGCGTTTTCTGGGTCACGGAACATGCAACCAACATTTGTGGCGTGTTCGCGTGATGAATAGAAGTCGGTGTAGCCAGGAATCTCGAAAGGCAGGTGCATGACAGCATCTGACTGCCGGACCATTACACGGTCGCGCACGTCACGGTCGTCGCGCAAAGCCGCTGTATCGGTCGTAAGCAGGGCCGATAGCTGGCTGCGTACACTTCTCCAGACGGGCCTGCCCAACGCCACGAAATCATTCAGCCGCTTTTGGCGGAAAACACTCTTGGGATTACCGTCGTCGTCCACGACCGTGTACGGGACCGCCAGCAAGCGAGCGGACTCGAGCGCAGCGAGGTCGACAATCCAGTCACCGATTGCGACACCCACGCGAGCGACGTTGGACCGGGCATCGGTGAAGATGCCGAACGGAAGGTTCTGGATAGGGAAGTCAGTGTCTTCCGTGTTGGCCGATTCGACCCAACTCTTGAGGTTTGCACGGGTGGTCTCAGCCACTGAGTCTGCATTGTCGGTAGTTGAAGTCATCGATGGTTTTCCGGGTTGAATCTGTTCGTGAGGCCCTGCCAGCATTCGAAATACTCGTTCTGGAGCTGTGACGTTTCGAGGGCGAATTGTGTCGGCTTGATGAGCGTCCGAGTCTCAAACATGAATGCCATCGTCGAATCAACCTTGACTGGCTTCGAGGTGTCGGAGACTGATGCTTTCTCGAATGTCCCGGCGTCCGGGCCGTGACCGGACATGCAGTTGTGCAGGCTCGCTCCGCCCGGAACGAAGCCTTCTGCTTTGGCGTCGTATTCGCCGTGAATCAGGCCCATAAACTCGCTTGCGACGTTCCGGTGAAACCACGGAGGACGGAAAGTGTCCTCGCCGACGAGCCATCGCGGCGGAAAGATGACGAAGTCGATGGTATCGACCCCGGGCGTGTCGCTGGGAGACTGCAGTACCAGGAAGATGGACGGGTCCGGATGGTCGAAGCTGATGGAGCCGATGGTGTTGAACAGGCGCAGGTCATACTTGTACGGTGCGTAGTTCCCGTGCCATGCGACGACGTCCAGCGGCGAATGACTTATATCCGCGCGCCACAGGTTGCCATTGAGCTTGGCGACAAGCTCGAAGTTTCCTTCGCGCACTTCATAAGCGGCAAGCGGGGTCAGGAAATCGCGGGGATTGGCAAGGCCATTGGAACCAATCGGACCGAGGTCGGGAAGGCGGAAGAGGGCGCCGAAGTTTTCACAGATATAGCCGCGTGCTTCGCCATCCGGCAATTCGACGCGGAAGCGGACACCACGCGGAATGACTGCGATTTCTTGTGGAGCGACTTCGAGCAGGCCCAGCTCCGTCGCGATGCTCAGCCTGCCGGCCTGAGGCACAATAAGGAGTTCTCCGTCAGCGCTGTAGAAGAAGCGGTTCGACATTGACTTGTTAGCCGCATACAGATGAATGGCGCACCCAACCATCGCTTCGGCTGAACCGTTCCCGGCCATCGTCACGAGACCATCGACGAAATCGGTCGGTGTTGTGGGAATGGGCAGCGGGTCCCAACGCAACTGGTTGGGCGGAGTAGGCGGGACGCAAGAGAAGTCGCCGACAAGTTTGCTGTTTTCGAGGAGCGTAAAGGGCTTGTGGACTGCCGCGGGACGCACTCGATACAGCCAGGAACGTCGGTTGTGGGAGCGTGGTGCTGTGAACGCGGTACCGGAGAGCTGCTCTGCATACAGTCCGTACGGTGCGCGCTGAGGCGAGTTGCGACCGGCCGGCAGGGCGCTGGGCAGTGCTTCGGTCGCAAACTCGCTGCCAAACCCAGACTGGTAGCCAACCGGATGCGCAGAATGTGCCGACGCCGACGACGCGCGCTTCAATTGCTCGTTACGTAGGGTTGCAGGCTGAATCGATTCGTGGCGAATAGATGCATCTTGCGTCGTTTGTTCCACTTTGAAACTCCAGATGGGTTCTTCAATCCAGGGACGGCCGCAATTCACTTGCAGCCAAACCATCGCAAACGCTCAGCCTTCGAGCGTTTCCCACATTTCCTTATCGCGCTGAGCGGTCCAGATGCGCGGGTCGGGATATTGCGTCGCTTCGTCGTGTGCTCGGGTCACATCGAACGGCATGCAGTGGTCGAAGATGACCCAGTCGCCGAATTTGGGCTTGAGTGTGGAATAGGTCTCTTTGTAGATAGCATTGAGGTCCTTGCCTTCGCTGGCACCCGACTTCACCTTGCTGTAGAGCTCGCTGATAAAGGCTCGCGTACCGGCAAGTCCGTCGGCGACTTCCTGAGGCGTCTTGAGTGCAGCGCCACGACCGGGGACGAGCTTTTCGGGCTTCAGTGCGGCAATGGCATCGAGCGTCGGGGGCCAGTCCTGGAAGTACGCATCGCCTGCATACGGAGTTGCGCCGTATTCGACCAGGTCGCCGGAAAGCAGCGTCTTTTCCTGCGGCAGCCAGACAACCGTGTCGCCCTTCGTGTGTCCGCGGCCAAGCTGCAGGATTTGCACCTCGAGCTTGCCCATCCAGAGCGTCATTTTTTTCTGGAAGGTGAGGGTCGGCCAGGTCAGACCCGGCACAGATTCAACAGCATTGAAGAGACGCGGGAAGCGCTCAATCTCGCTCTTCATGTCCTGCTCGCCGCGTTCGACGATGAGGTCATACGTGTCCTGGCTGGCGATGATTTGCTCGGCGTTGTACGCCGATGCGCCGAGCACGCGGACCGCATGATAGTGGGTCAGCAGAACGTACTTGATGGGCTTGTCTGTGACTTCACGAATGCGGCGGATGACGTCTTGAGCCATCACAGGCGTTGCCTGCGTATCGGCGACGAGCACCGCGTCGTCCCCGATGATGATGCCGGTATTCGGGTCGCCTTCAGCGGTGTATGCATACGCATGTTCGGAAAGCTGTTCGAACGTGACCTTCTTTTCGTCAACGTCCGCGTGGGAAGCAAACTTCTTTTCTGTCGCCATAGCAGGAAACCTCTACAAAGTAATTGAAAGGGGACAGGGTGGGTTCATTCAGCGACCCTGGCATTGCTGGAATTATACATAAGCGAACACAGTCGCATATAGATAATTTCCCGTACGGTCGGAGACGGAAGCTATCGGCCTTGCCGTCTTTCTCGGACGCCATGGGAAATGCGGAAATCCGAAAATATGTCGGGAGACGTTTGTTGGCTGTTGGCGAGTGACAGTACGGCCGCGCGGATGCGCGCCAGCACGATACGTAGGTGCGGACGGTTCGAGCAGGGAAGGGTATTGCGAATAGCTGTCGCTGGACGCGCGAATTGCGTGACCATCGCCACTTGATAACGGCGCGTCAGGTTCCCCGGGCGCTTCCGCGAGTAACATCGGCCGCCCGCAATTCTGTGAGGATTGGACCGCGCGCCCGTAGGCTCGGGATTAAAGGCGATGGCATTGAGGGCCGTTTGCCATCAATGCGATGCGAGATTCAATGAGTGTTTTCGGCGGAGGCTGCTCCGCGCAGCGTGCCCGGTACGCCCCTGTGGACAGGGCCGAGCGGAACAATCGACGAGACTTTCGCATCAGCCGACTGACGCGAAGCGCGAGTCAGCATCGCTCGGAGACACAGTCAGATTTATGCCTCGCTGTCCTGCATCGCCTTGTACCCCAAACGATACGAGAGGTCAGTGGTTGTCTGACTGAGGGTTCGCGCGAGCTCACCATCCCAGCGCGTATCGAACGTTCCGGCCGGACCGACAAGCGTGATTGCCAGCGCAATCGTGCCATTGAACATGAAGACCGGCGCCGCGATGGCGTTCACGCCCGGCAGTGGCTGACCGGCTGTGCGGGTCATCCCTTCTTCACGAATCTGCTGGTACTCCTTGAACAGACGGGCCTTGTCTGCCGATTTGAGGTCGGTTGCGCCGCTCAGCCGGATGCCTTCGTCATCCAGCGCTTTGCGCACTAGCGGCTCGGGCATATGTGCGCCGAACAGTCGACCGGTCGCGGTATTGACGAGCGACATGATGGTTCCGACCCGCAACGTCAGATGAAGTGGATAAGACGGGTCTTCCTGTCGCACGACGACCGGGCCGTTGGGACCCCAGGTCGTCAAAAAGACGCTCTGCCCGGTCTTCGAAGCGAGTGCCAGTACGTCCGCCTCAGCTTCACGGAGTGGGTTCAGTCGCTGCAGGCCGTAGAGCCCCAGACGCAATGCCAATGGACCCGGTGCATAGTCGCCGGAAGGCTCAACTCTTTGTACCAGCTGTAGCTTGATGAGGCTAACAAGGTACGGAAAGAGCTTGGCGGGGGGCATGCCCGTCACGCGCGCAACTTCCTTGAGCGGCATGGGAGAATCGGAGTAGGTGAGCGCAAGCAGAATCTCGCTTCCGACTTCGACTGATTGAATACCCCGTTGCGACTTTTCGGTGCTTTCGGTGTCCATGCGACTATCTCGGTTGGGTTACGAACCCCTGAAATCAGGCTTCCGTCGTCGTGAGTGCAGAAGCCGGTAAAATCAGCAAATCACACTCACATTCGTGCGGCAGAGGATTGCATGGTAACGAAGCAACCGGCAAAAGAACAGCATTCAGAAGGCAGCGACACGAATGCTCGAAAGGAACAACGAGGCATCCAGAGCATGGAGGTAGGCGGCCGGTTTCTTGAGTATCTTGCCGACGCAGGCCAGCCGGTGACTCTGGCAGAGCTAAGTGCCCAGAGTGGTATCCCTGCAAATCAGGTTTTCACATACATGGTCAGCCTCTTGCGCACTGGCCTTGTGAAGCGGGACCCCGTTACGTCGCGTTTCGAGCCGGGCCCGCTTTCACTCCGCTTGGGATTACATGCGTTGCGAATGGTGCCTGCCGTGCGCCACGCCATGCGGCCATCCAGCGAACTTGCAACGCGCGTGGGTCAGAGCGTGCTTCTTGCTGCGTGGGGGGATAGGGGCCCGACAGTGCTTCAGAGTATCGAACCTGCCGCATCGCTCCATGCTGGCATTCATGTTGGTACGGTGATGTCTCTCGTTCACTCCACGACCGGCCGGGTCTTCGCCGCACACAAGCAAACAGCCAATCTCAAGGACCTGGTGAAGGCCGATATTGGTGCACAGACTCCCGAGGGTGATCGGCTCACTATCGAACAGTTCGAAAACGTTCTGGCCGACATCCGTAAGCGCGGCCTCGCGAGGGGGGAGGGCATGCCAATTCCAGGAATCAACAGCATCAGCGCGCCGGTTTTTGACGGTAGTGGCGACATCGTTCTCGTCCTGACGCTTTTCGGTGTGGCCGGGACCTTCGACGTCGCATGGAAGGGCGAACTTGCGACGAGTTTGCTCGCGACAACCAGACTGCTAACAGAGCAAAACGCCAGCGGTATTGCTCCGACCGAATAGCGTCTGACGTTCGCGTTACCATGAATTGAGATCTTCTGACGTGTCTCATCTTGTTGATGCACGGCATGCCGCAATTCGCCGCGACGGGCACACAACTGCCTGCCCGTCGCCTCAGTGTTATCCCTCATCAGTTCTCAAGACGCATCTCTGAATATCGCGCTTGGATACGTCGCCGCGTGTTACCTGGCGCCCGTCCGCGAGTTGCGCTGACCTCTCTACTAGTCGTCCCAACATTTTGCCTGGCGTAAAGAGGCAATTCAATATGGCGCGTCAAGTCGTGAACGCGCACTGTTGCGCTCCTATAGTCGCCGCATGGATGTTGAGGCAGCGTTGGTCAATAGTCGGCCAACTCTATAAGGAGAGGAGACGATGAAGGCGCATTTCAAGTATTCCACGATTCTTGCTGGCGGCTTGCTGGCAGCCGCTACCTCAGCCGCAATGGCTGAAGAGTCCGTATCAGTTCAGCGCCAGGGCGACATTACGACGATGTGCGGGACCAAGCCGATGGTCGTAGGCCTCTCTGACGGCTACGGTGGCAACACTTGGAGAAAGACCGCCATCGCGGAACTGCAGGACGAAGTCGGTCGCTGCAAGAATCTGAAGCGTTTCATCTACATGAACGCGAATGGAGACCAGCAGAAGGCAAACTCCGACATCAACAGCATGGTCGCTCAGGGGGTGAATGTCCTCATCGTCTACCCGGACTTCGGTGCCGCACAGCTTCCTGCGATGCGCGCGGCGACTCGGGCCGGCGTGACGGTCATCCCGTACATGGCCGAAATCCCGGGCACGCCTGGCAAGGACTATGCGGCGAACGTAAGCGCTGACCTCTTGCGTATTGGTGGGGCATGGGCGGACTGGTTTGGCAAAAACCTGAAGAAGGGCAATGTGGTTTTCCTCGGGGGCATCCCGGGCGCGCCGGCATCTCAGACGTTTCTCGACGGCTTCAAGACACATCTCGCAAAGTATCCAGACCTGAAGTTGGTTCAGAACGACTTTGTCGTGACGAACTGGAACCCTATCGATGCGCCAAAAGCAGTTGAAGGGGTTATCGCTAAATACCAGCATATTGATGGCGTGGCAGCCGATTACGGCGTAACTGCACTCGCGACCGTCAAGACCTTCCAGCAGGCACATCTGCCGATTCCTGCGATTGCGACGGGCTCGAGCAACAACGAGCTCAGCTGCAAGTACACGACCATGAAGGCGGCCGGCAAGCCATTCCCGTACTACTCGCTCGATGGCATGACGTCAGTCATCAGGTTCGCGGCGCGCCGCGGAGTCGCGACGTATCAGGGAACAACCGATAACGAGCCTCTGAAGGTGTTCCCCTACACGTATGCCGACAGTGGTGCCGGAATCACGCCGCAGTGCGACGCCTCGGCTCCTCCTGACGCAGACTTCTCGTCGGTGCTGGCTGTGGACAAGCTCAAAGCGGTATTCAAGCAATAGTCAAACGGTTTCAACGGCATACATCGTGTAATTGATTGTATGCAATGCTTATCGAAATGCAGGTAATTTTTCATACACGAGGAAATGATGGGACACGAATTCAGTCTGGAAGAACGAGTCAAGCGCATCGAAGACATCGAAGCCATCAAGCAACTGAAGGCGACGTACGCGCGTCATCTCGACGACGGATACAACCCCGAAGGAATCGCCTCCCTCTTCGTTGAAGACGGACTCTGGGTTATCAAAGGTGTCGGTGGTGAGGCAAAGGGGCGAAGCGGTATCAAGCAGCATTGCCGCAACCTCAAGGAAGGCATCGCTTGGGGACAGCACAACATCTCGTCGCCCGTCGTCACGCTCAGCGCCGATGGCAAGCGCGCAGACGCGACGTTCTATCTGGTATGTCTGCTTACGATGGCCGCCTCGCCTTCGAAGCCGGAGCAGGAAGCTTTTGTGCTTGCAGGTAAATACAGTGACACGCTCGTGAAGGTGGGTGACCAGTGGTTCTTCGAAGAAATCACCGGGACTATTGACCAGTCGTCACCGTGGACCGAGGGTTGGGTTAAGGCGCCTTTTGTCAAGGAATCGTGGTGACTGGGCCTTAAGGGCATTTTTACAGTGAGCTGCGTCGTTGGCAATGAGAGACCTTTACAAGGCCTCGCTCACTTGCCGATTCGCGCAGCGTTTTCTTTACCGCAACGTAATCGGTGAGATAGTGATGAGCAAGCTACTGAAAAGCTACGATTTGAATGGCACGTTACTGGCCAACCGAGTCCTGATGGCGCCCATGACGCGGTCGCGCGCACGCGATACGGTTCCAGATGCCAGCACCGCGCTGTATTATCGCCAACGAGCAGGGGCAGGACTGATAGTTACAGAAGGGTCTCAGATTTCAATCGAAGGAACTGGCTATCTCTTCACACCTGGTATTCACACACCCGAGCAAATCAAGGGGTGGCAAGAAGTGTCCAAAGGTGTGCATGAGGACGGGGGCAAGATATTCATTCAGATCTGGCACGTCGGCCGCATTTCGCACGTCAGTCTGCAAGAGAACGGTGCCGCGCCCGTCTCATCGGTGGACGCTCCCGCCAATGGTTACACGTGCTTCGCGTACGATGAGCAAGGGCAACCAGGATCAATACCCGTGAGCACACCGCGAGCGTTGACGAAGGAAGACATCGCGCGGGTAACGGAGGACTTCGTCACGGCCGCGAAGAACTCGATGGAAGCGGGATTCGATGGAATTGAAATTCATGGGGCTAACGGCTATCTGTTCGAGCAGTTCATCAATGCCGGTTGTAACACGCGCACGGATGAATACGGTGGAAGCACGATGAACAGACTGCGCTTTGTACTGGACGCCATCGACGCGATGTCCGAAGCTATCGGAAGCAATCGAGTTGGCATCAGATTGGCGCCGTATGGACGCCTTCACGATATGCACAGTTTCGACGACGAAGAAAACACCTGGCTCACGTTGGCGCGAAAGCTCAGCGAGAAAAATCTTGCATATGTCCACCTCAGCGACCAGGAGTCGCTGTGCAACATTGACCCAACAGTGGCTGCCATTCCAAAAGATTTCGTCAGGAAGTTCCGTGACGCTTACACGGGCACGTTGGTGATTGCCGGCTCGCTAACGCAAGAGACCGCGGAGGAGCTCGTAAATTCCGGAGTTGCCGACTTGGCAGGGTTTGGTCGTCCGTTTATTTCGAACCCGGATCTGGTCGAACGCTTCAGGAACGGGTGGCCGCTTACACCGTTTGACCCCGCGCTCTTTTACGGCGGAGGGGACGAGGGATATATTGATTATCCTTCGTACCAGGAAAGCGTCGACAACGAGATGCAAGCAGGCTAAAAGAGCCGCTCGTAGCAAGAAGGTCGGATACTCCATCACCGGGTATCCGACCTTTTCGTTTGCAGCGATTGTGGGGAGGACGGAAGAACTGTCCGCGGAGGCTCCGTTATGCAGCGTGCGTTTATATCAGCTGTCCCGTGGACGGGACTCGACGATACACAGCGCGTGTTGCTTCTCCGGCCGACTTCAGGTCCGGACCAGCCGATACTGCTGTCGTGATACCAAGACGGAGAAGGTCAGTGCAAGTAAAAGTAGACCGGTAGCCGAAACCAGGAAAACCGGCTGTGCGGAAAATCGGTCGATAAACCAAGCCGCGCAAAAAACGCCAAGAGACTGACCGAAGAAAAGGAAGCACGAAAAGAGAGACACCGCGGTACCACGGGCACCTGGTGCCATCTGGGTGGCATGAGTCTGAAGCGTGTTGTGGAGGGCATAAAAGCCGAACCCGGCAATCAGACAGGCTGGAATAGCAAACGGCCAACTGTTTGCCAATGTGAGTCCGCCGTACGAAACTGTAAGACATGCACCACCTAAGCGTGTGAGGTTCGATTCCCCCAACCGTCGGACGAGCAAGCGCGCACAATGGCTGTATAGGAGACCACCAACGCCGTACAGCGCCACGATGCCTCCAGCCTTTGACATTGGTAGATTGAAGGCTGTGTGAAGGTAGCTCGGAATAAACGAGAGGGTGCTGAATGCAAGCGCCCCTTCGATAAATGTCACAACAAGAACCGTTCGAGCCCATGGAATTGACAGCACATCAAACGCACGATGGCCGAAACCTCGGCCTGTCGTCGCTCCGTTGACCGGCTTGTCGGCGCTCTCTCGTAGTACAAAGAGGCCTGCGAGCAAGGAAATCCCAGCCAACAATGCGAAGGAAATGCGCCAGTTGAACATGTCAGCGACGAAAGCGCCCAACCATTGGCCCGCGATCATCCCAAATACAGTAGCACCTAGCAGCCGAGCCAGGATTTCCTGACGCCGGTCGTACGGCACCGTGTCGCCAATCCACGCCATCGTCAGGGGGACAATCCCGGCCGCCGCGGCACCTGATAGCACGCGCGCGATAACCATCTGGTCAAGGTGAATAGAAAAAGCAGCCCCAACGTTCCCGATGGTGCATGCCAAAGTGGCAAGTGCGATGACGCGGACCTTGCCAAATCGGTCTCCCAGTGGCCCGAAGAACAACTGCATTACGCCGTACGCAAGCGCAAATGCCGAGATAGCCTGCGCCGCAACGCCAGTTGTAACTTCAAACGTCGACCGGAACGATGGCAGTAGCGAGTCACACACCCTCATCGATGCCATGCTTGCGAAGCAACACGTGCTCAACAGCCATAAGACTCGCGGTGATAGCCTGCTTTCCATGCTCGAACGTCCTGAGTTTTACATCGAAAGGGAGGGGAGCTCCGGACGAGCGCTTGGGCTATTCGTCTGTGTCTTGCCAGTTCGGAAATCCATGTGGTCGAAGAGTTGTTTTCGACCGTTTTAATTATACATAAGCAAACTGATATGCCATTAGCGAATAATGGTAAATCAGGAAGCGCAGTGTGCTTTGGACGCATTTGGCCTGCGGCCAAGGCGGGACGGGATCCAGCATTGCTCATGCCCCGTTAAATCCGAATAGCTGGACCTATGGCGCGCTGGGGCCATCGAATATGTCGTGCTGAGTCGGGAACGGCTCTTCCTCCTCTCATATATTGGCTGCAAGTCTGATGAAGACGGCTTCATCGAAGGACTTGTGACTCTATAAAGATGAGGAGACGATGAAAAATCTCTATCTGTACTCGATGCGCTCGGTTGCCGCTGGTCTGTTTGCAGCATCAGCGTCCATGCCAGTGATGTCCGCCGAATCGGCTTTGGTAACGAAGCAGGGCGATATCAGTTCTATGTGTGGTACGAAGCCGATGGTCGTCGGACTCTCTGATGGCTATGGTGGCGTCACGTGGCGAAAGACGGCGGCTGCCGAGTTGAAGGATGAAGTCAGTCGCTGCAAGAACTTCAAGAAGTTCATGTACACGAACGCGAACGGAGACCAACAGAAGGCGAATTCCGACATCAACAGTATGGTCGCGCAAGGCGTCAACGTACTTGTTGTCTTCCCGGATTTCGGTGCGGCACAGATTCCCGCCATGCGAGCCGCAACAAAGGCTGGTGTGACAGTAGTCCCTTACCTCGCCAAGATTTCAGGTAACGCCGGGAAAGACTATACAGCCAATGTGACTGAGGACGTCTACCGGATGGGCCAGGTTTGGGCCGACTGGTACGGCCAAAATCTCAAAAAGGGAAATGTCGTATTTCTCGGTGGCGCGCCGGGGGCGATGTCGTCGCAGATATTTCTGGACGGATTCAAGACGCAACTTGCGAAGTATCCCGACCTGAAACTGCTGGACAACAACTTCATCGTAACGAACTGGAATCCGGTTGACGCTCAAAAGGCCGTCTCGGGCCTCATTGCGAAGTATCCGCGCATCGATGGCGTGGCCACGGACTACGGCGTGACCGCGCTTGCCACGGTAAAGGCTTTCGAACAGGCGCATCTGGCCATTCCGGCTATTGCGACCAACGCGAGCAACAACGAGTTGAACTGCAAGTTCCTTGATATGAAGAAGTCAGGAAAGGCATTTCCGTACTTCTCCCTCGACGGAACAACATCCGTCATCAGGTTTGCTGGACGTCGCGGCGTCGCCGACTATCAGGGTACCAGGAACGATGAGCCGCTCGCAGCGTTCCCGGTTCCTTACGCCGACAGCGCCAAGGGAATGGACCCGAAGTGTGACCCCTCGGCTCCGCCCGACGCTGATTTCTCTTCGGCCCTCTCTGTCGAAAAGCTCAAGGCAGTTTTCCAGCAATAGATTCTTCGAGCTGAGTACATCGGCACGCTCACGCGATGTTCATCCGTTAATACGGCTGTCGCCGTCGTCGCTAGTCGGGCCGGTTCCGCTACAGACCGGGTGTGAAACATTGCAACGCACAACTCGCGGTGCTTGAGGCGCTTGCGAACGGAAATATGGAGGCAAGAAATGACTGACTACATCATCATCGGAGCAGGCTCTGCCGGCGCCGTCCTGGCAAATCGACTAAGTGCCGACCCCAGCGTCAACGTGACGCTGCTAGAAGCGGGCGGCTGGGACAAGAGTCCTTTCATCCATATGCCTGCAGGGTACTTTCGGTTGATGCAGACCGGCCAGCTTGACTGGGGCTACACCACCGTGCCGCAAAGGCACATGAATAATCGAGAGATGTTCATCCCTCGCGCCAAGAGCATCGGTGGTTGCACTACGGTCAACGGGATGATTTACACGCGCGGCGACCGGACCGATTATGACCGGTGGCGCGACCTGGGCAACGAAGGTTGGGGCTACGAAGACATTCTCCCGTACTTCAAAAAGTCGGAGACGTGGTCGGGTGGCGAGACCGACGTTCACGGCGGTAGTGGTCCGTTGAAGACAAGCAGGTTTGGCATCCACAACCCGATTTGTCTCGCATTTATTGAGGCGGGAAAGCAGGCTGGGTACAAGTACAACGACGACTTGAACGGAGGCAGCCAGGAAGGCTTCGGCCCGTGCGATAGCACGCTGGCGGATGGCGTTCGGTCCAGCGTAGGCCGTTGCTATATCGCACCGATTCGCGACCGAAAAAATTTCACGGCCATCACGGACACCGTCGTTTCACGCATCCTTTTCGACGGTGACCGGGCAGTCGGCGTCGAGTATCTGGTCGGTAAGAAGCAAAAGAAGGTGTTTGCCTCGCAGGAAGTCATCCTCTGTGGAGGCGCTTTCAACTCGCCGCATCTGCTTCAGATTTCCGGGGTGGGCGACCCCAGCCATCTGCAATCCATCGGCGTGCAGACCGTTCACAAGCTCACAGGAGTCGGCCAGAATTTGCAGGACCATGTCGGATGTGGCCTGAAGCAGAGGATTACGCAACCACTGTCGCTCCTCAAGCACCTCAACATTTTGAACTCGGCTTCGGCGGTCGCCAAGTACATGGCGACGAAGACAGGACCCGCAGCCTACCACGGCGTCGAGGCCTTGGCTTTCGTAAAGACTCGTGCGGACGTGGTTGCCCCGGACATTCAGTTCCACCTGAATATGGTCATGTACGAAGACCATGGCCGGAAGATTTTCCACGAAGAAGGGGTGATGCCGTACTTCAACATCTCGCGCCCGCAAAGTCGTGGCACGGTGATGGCTCGCTCCGCAGACCCCTTGGCGTTGCCCGAAATCGACCCGAACTTCTTCGCTGTACCTGATGACATCCGTGTGATGCGTGATGGCCTGCGTATCTCGCGTGAGTTGATGAGTCAGAAGGCATTTGACCCGTATCGAGGCGAAGAGTTTGGCCCGGGCAAGGAAGTGACGTCGGACAGGGATTTGGACGAATACCTCAAGAACAAGAGCGAAAGCGTCTATCACCCGGTTGGAACTTGCAAGATGGGTTCGGACGAGGACGCCGTGGTCGATTCACGTTTGCGTGTGCGTGGCCTGCGCGGGCTGCGTGTCGTCGATGCTTCCATCATGCCAACGCTCACGAGTGGCAACACCAACGCGCCGACCATCATGATTGCGGAAAAGGCCGCGGACATGATTCTCTTCGACGCCACTGCTAACGGAATTGGCGCCGGCGCGAAGACCAACCAGCAGGTCGAACATCTCGGTATCTAACGCCACGCGCTGCAGCAGGTTCCGGTAGCGACTCCCTTCAGGGGCGCAATTGGGGCTGTCGCAGCACGCGTTGGCACGGTTCAATGAACAAACAGTCACATGGAAGACTTATGACCTCATCAATCGCAGTTTTCGACACTTCCGGACAAATCTCCGAGACCACGAAGCGGTTTCTGGGCAAGAAGCATCGTCTGTTCATCGGTGGTGAGTGGGTTACCGCGTCGTCTGGCGCGACCCGTGAAGTCCTTGACCCCGCAACCGGCGCCACGATTTCAACGATGGCAAACGGCGACGCCAAGGACGTTGACCTCGCAGTAAAGGCTGCACGCGAAGCGTTCGAACACGGTCCTTGGCGCAGCATGTCGACGAGCGAGCGCGCGAAGATTATCTGGAATATCGGCGCCCTCATCGACGAGCACGCCGAGGAACTCGCGCAACTGGAGGTGCTCGATGAAGGCTCGCCGTACAACGTCGTGAAGAATTTCTATGTTCGACTTGGGGCGGAGCACTTCCGCTACTACTCGGGTTGGGCGACGAAAATCACTGGAAGTACGGTGCCGGTGAACATGCCGGGCGAATGGCACGCATATACGGTCCGTGAGCCAATTGGCGTAGTGGGACAAATCATTCCATGGAATGTACCGCTGCTCATGGCAGCGTGGAAACTGGCGCCGGCTCTGGCGGCAGGTTGTACCATCGTACTCAAGCCGGCCGAAGACACACCGTTGACGGCGCTGCGCATCGCCGAGTTGTGTCAGCAGGCTGGCCTGCCGCCCGGTGTGCTGAACGTCGTGACGGGAGATGGTAAAGCAGGCGCTGCACTCGTGGAGCATCCGGACGTAGACAAGGTGGCTTTTACTGGGAGCACGGAAACCGGAAAAGCTATCGTTCGTGCCGCAGCAGGAAACCTCAAGCGAGTAACACTTGAGCTCGGTGGCAAGAGTCCGGTGTTTGTTTTCCCGGATGCAGATCTTTCCCGTGCGATTCCCGGTGTCGCTGAAGCAGTCCTGCTAAACAGCGGACAGGCCTGTACAGCAGGCTCGAGACTTTACATCCATGAAGATATCTACGACAAGGTCGTCGTGGGTGTTGCGGAGTACGCTAACTCGCTCAAACTCGGTCATGGACTCGACCCTTCAACGAATCTGGGCCCGCTAATTTCCGACCGCCAGCTGTCGCGCGTCTCCCAGATTCTTCAGACCGGTATCGACGAAGGTGCAAAGGTTTTCGCAGGCGGCGGCAGGCCTGAAGGGGCGGGATTTTTCCTCCGGCCAACTGTTCTCACAAATGTGCAGCCAGGGATGGCCATCTATCAGCAGGAAATCTTTGGCCCTGTTATTTCGGCAATGAAGATGAACAGCGACAATCTCGACGCGCTCGTACGCGAAGCGAATAACACCACTTACGGTCTCGCAGCGAGCGTCTGGACACGAGACATCAGCCTGGCTCACAAGCTTGCAGCGCGGATTCGCGCGGGCGTCGTCTGGGTTAACAACCATAACCAGACCGACGCGGCACTGCCGTTTGGTGGATACAAGCAATCTGGATGGGGGCGTGAGATGGGGCTCTGTGGAATTGAGACCTATACCGAGCTCAAATCTGTTGGTGTCTACCTGGGATAGAAGCTCGACTGCATCGGTTCCTTTGATGTCCGACGGGCTTTTGGCTTCTTCGTTCATCGGCATCAAAGGAGGTCTACTGCTCATTAGCTGTGTCGATATCCAGGAGACTTGTAGATGGAAGGGCTCAGCGATAAGACCATCGTCGTAACCGGCGGGGCTGGCGGCATTGGCCTCGCGACGGTTCAGCGATTGGTGACAGCGGGTAGTCGGGTAGTTATTGCGGACCTGGTCTCAAGCAACGGCGAAAGCATCGCAACGGAATTAAATGAGGGCCGGGGGATGGTCCACTTTATGCCAGTCGATGTGACGAGCGTGGCATCGTTGACGAAGGTAGCCGATGAGGTTGTGACGCGGTTTGGCGCTATTGACGGCGTTGTCGCGAATGCTGGCATTGCTGTCATGTCCGAGGCGTTCGCTTACAACGAAGCCTCGTGGCGACAGACGATGGGCGTTAATCTTGATGGCGCATTTTTCACAGCTCAGTCGTTTGCACGACACATGCGTGGTCGGGGCGGAAGTGTTGTTCTGATTTCCTCTATCGCGGCGCGTTCCGTTGTGCAACCTGAAAAATGTGCTGCCTATGGCGCGACCAAAGCGGCTGTCGAGCACCTTGCCGCGTTGCTCGGTGTTGAATGGGCACGCGATGGCATACGCGTCAACGCCGTCGGTCCCGGGCGAACCGAAACCCCAATGATTGAACGTATTGCGAAGGAGTCACCTGAGATGGTGGCTACATGGATGGAACAGGTGCCTATTGGTAGGTTGATTCGGCCAGAAGAGGTTGCCAATGCCGTCGCGTTTTTCCTCTCGGATTTATCGAGTGGATGCAACGGAACCACGTTGATGGTAGACGGTGGGTACGACAAGACCTGAGAGGTGATGTTCGTTCAGTGCCGTACTCCTGCGGCACTTTCATGGCGTCCGTCCTCGAGCGGATGCCATTTTTTTGTCTCCAACGCCATCACAACCGGAAGTGCTCGCTCCCGTTTCGGTACCGCACGTACAGCCATGGCTCATGCGACACGGCGCTTGACCAAAGTGTTGGGCGCGACCCCGTACGTTTTTTTGAATGCTCTGCTGAAGTGCGAGAAGTCGCTAAACCCGCAAGCAACGGCAACATCGGCGATATGCTGGGAACGACCTTCGGTGAGCGAGGTGTGACTCGCTTCGAGTCGCTTTTGCCACAGCCAGCGCGCAGCTGTCGTTCCGTGCGCTGCAAATATTCTGTTCAGCGTTCTTCGTGACACGCCTATCGCATTCGAAACCATTTCCACATCCAGCTCTGAGTCGCCAAGATTCGCCTCAATATACGTCTTCGCGCGTTGCAGCACGTCACCATGACGCTCGAGTGCGCCTTTCGTATCTCGAAACTCCGTTTCGACGGCGGCTGCGAAGATGTCAATTATTGAAGCGGCGAGCTTCGAGGCAGCACACGGTTCGAGTTCGGCGTCGACATTTGCGGCCCCACGAATAACTGCACCTGCAAGTGCACCCATCGTAGATTGACCGTTAAGCGCGATGGCTGTCATACGCTCAGCATCAGACAGGCGACAGAGCATTTGCCTGCGAGGAATCTTCAGCAGGATTATCCGATAGTCGGACGAGAAGTTGTATTTAAAGGCTCGGGCCGTGTCGTAAAGCACGATATCACCGACGTTTTGCTTCGTTTGGCGTCCACTCTGCTCAAGCGAAGCGCTCCCCTGCACCAGGAGGCTTGCAAGGAACTCGTCGCTCGGGGTGCGACTGAGGTCGGTTGTGGTCCTGACGTATTGCAAGCCGGGAGCAGCAATATCCCCTACGCCAATTGTAGCGATTGGTTTCTGGGTGACTCGGGCGCGGAATACGTCCTCTGCGTTCTCGAACGACGGCAGGTCAACGTGACAGTACAGACGGCAGATGACGTCATGGTAATAGGCCAGTCGTTCGCGGGCCATCACTGCAGATGTGTCGAACTGTTCAATCATAACTTTGCCTATCCGTGACGACGTTTTCGACCTACTACGGTACCAAACTTGTACATATACAAAGTAACTTGAAATTATTGAATTTCATATGGGAGCAAACCCGGACTGAATTCGTAGTGAAATGTTTGCTTAAATCACCTCGAAGGGCCGTTTGCATGGGCTTACCAGCCGAATCACGGATCTCTTCCGGGAGCCGTCGAATCGTTCACGCCAGACCCTTTCGGACGGGCCGTCACCAAAACCTTCGCTGATCACCTGGCGCATTCGGTCCAGTGAATCTGTCGTGTTTAGTCGCGAAGGGTCAACTGAGGTCTCATATATTCGTCGCAAAGAGACCGAGAATCCGAGCAAGCAGGGTTCCGTCTCGCACACATAAGGAGACGAAAATGCGACCCCTCATCAATTTGCGGTGTGAGTTGACGATTTCATGCCTCGTGATCGAAGCAATGTCGAAGTCGCTCGTAGGCGACAGTCACGCCCCACATCTCGCATTTACTTCTTGGTTCTGAGAAGACATCAATTTTTTGCGTGGCCTGACAGTGGAAGCGGATGTCGCCAGTGATATTGCTTCATTTCATGACGCGTTCGTCGCTGAAGCATTGTCATGAAGCTGCAGCATGCAATTCACCAGTTCCAAAGAACCTGTATCGCTATTCCGACAAGGAGACAACCATGGAAGGGTCCCGATTCAGTCATGAGCAGCGTCTCGCTCGACTCGAAGACATTGAAGCCATCAAGTATCTGAAAGCGCAATATGCAGAGCACCTTGACGATGGCTACAACCCCGACGGCGTCGCATCGCTCTTTGTAGACGACGGCCTCTGGCTCATCAAGGGCGTCGGCGGCGAGGCCAGAGGCAAGGAGGCCATCAGGCAACACTGTCGCAACCTCTCGTCAAACATCACGTGGGCGCTGCACAACATAGTGTCGCCCGCGGTCAACGTTGACGACGACGGACAACGCGCGACTGCAACGTTCTATCTGGTGTGCTTTGTGACCATGGCGCCCAGCGAACAGTCGCCGCAAGGCGAGGCGGTATTCATTGCAGGCAAGTACAAGGACACGCTCGTGAAAGTCGACGGCAAGTGGTACTTCGAGGAAATCACGGGCGTGGTTCAGCAGTCGTCCCCCTGGACGGATGGGTGGGTAAAGAATCCATTCGTGAAAGAGAGCTGGTAACCAGTGGGTTACTTTTCCCCATGCCCTGTTGCCGGTTGCTGTCCGGCAGCCGGCGCTGCTTGTCCCGCCAGTAGTCTGGGACGACGTAAGAAGAGTCAAGACATTTAACCAAAGTGAACGAAGGAAATGTGATGAGCCCGCTACTTGAAGCCTACGACTTGGTTGGTATCCCGCTGACGAACCGCATCGTCATGGCACCGATGACGCGATGCCGTGCGAAAAACACGGTGCCTGACGCACAGACGGTCCTGTATTACCGACAACGAGCCGGGGCAGGGTTGATTATCAGCGAGGGCTCGCAGATTTCGGCTGAGGGCACGGGCTACCTGTACACGCCGGGCATTTACACACCCGAGCAGGTGAACGGCTGGAAGCAGGTCACGAAGGCCGTGCACGAAGAGGATGGAAAGATGTTCATCCAGCTTTGGCACGTTGGTCGTATGTCGCATGTCAGTTTGCAGGAGAACGGAGCACTTCCAGTTTCGTCGGTCTCGGTCGCAGCGGGCAACAGCAACTGCTATGCATACAGCGAGAGCGGTGAGCCGGGCCCAATTCAGGCCAGTGTGCCTCGCGCACTCGAAACGAGCGAAATTGCGCGTATTACCTCGGACTTTGTAACTGCGGGCGTCCAGTCGATGCGAGCCGGCTTTGACGGCGTAGAGGTTCACGGCGCAAACGGCTACATCTTCGACCAGTTCACCAACGGCGCGCTCAACACGCGCGCTGACGAGTACGGCGGCAGCACAATGAACCGTCTTCGTTTCACATTGGAGACAGTCGATGCTCTCGCGAATGAAATTGGCAGTACGCGAGTGGGCATCCGCCTGTCACCGTTCGGGCGGCTGTACGACATGCAGCCATTCGAAGATGAAGCGAACACCTGGCTGACGCTGGCAAACGAACTGAGCAAGCGGAACCTCGCGTATGTACACCTCAGCGACCAGACAGCGTTCATCGGCGTCGGAATTAGCAGGGAGTTTCTCGGAAAATTCCGCGACGCCTACAAAGGTACCTTGATTCTCACAGGTGCCCTCGACCAGGATGCGGGCGAAGAACTCGTTGAACTGGGACTGACGGACCTCGCCGGCTACGGGCGACCGTACGTGTCGAACCCCGACCTTGTCGAGCGCTTCCGTAACGGATGGCCCCTCAGTCCGGTCGACATGCCGACGCTCTATACCGGCGACGAAAAAGGATATGCCGACTACCCCGCGTACTCGAAACAGCTCGAGTCGGTTGACGTCGATTCGGACTGACCGGTACCCCTGTAAAAAATAATTCAGACAGCAGACGGACCGAGAGCCTGGTGGGTCGGCGTAGATGTTCCCGTAAGTATCAAGTGCGCAGCACGAGATTCACATTGCGGCAATTCAGGTAGGCAGGAGACGAAAATGGAACGAAAGATAGCACTGCAGGTTGACCATGTGACGAAGGTCTTCCCAGGTGTCAAAGCTCTGGACGATGTCACGTTTGAAGTCGCCGTCGGCGAAGTACACGGATTGGTCGGCGAAAACGGCGCCGGGAAATCAACGCTGATGGCGGTTGCATCGGGCGCCTTGGTCCCAGAAGAAGGACGGGTAGTCATCAACGGAGTTGAGACCAAGGGCGACACTGAGAAAGCACGTGCGCTCGGGCTTGCCATCGTTCGCCAAGAGCCAGCCTTGATGCCCGATTTGACAGTCGCCGAAAATCTGTACCTCGGCGTATCGGAAGCGCAGCGCCCATCTCTTATGCGCACGACATCATGGGCGCAACGTCTTCTGCAGCAATGGAGCGATGACGTTGCCATTGACGCGTCGGAACGGGTGGTCAGCCTGAATCCGGAGCAGCGATTCATCGTCGAAATTGTCAAGGCGCTCGCGACAAAGCCGAAGGTCCTGGTTCTCGACGAGCCTACGGAGCACCTTCTCGCAGAAGACGTCGAGCGTCTGTTTGAGCGTATTCGAAAGGTGACGGCAGGTGGCTGCGCTGTTGTCTACATCTCGCACCGGATTCGCGAGGTACAGCAGATTGCAGACCGCCTCACTGTACTTCGTGATGGGCAGGGACAAGGCACCTACGATGCCTCGAATCTGAGCGAGCAGCAGATTGTCGAGCTCATCGTCGGCGGTGCGCTCGACCGCGAGTTTCCTCCGAAGTCTGCCGCCCGTCGGGCCGAGGTCGTGCTGGATGTTGTCGGCTTGAGAGGCACCGGATTCTCGGACATATCCTTGCAGGTCAAGAAAGGCGAAATTGTTGGACTCGCCGGCATTGACGGTAACGGCCAGCGTGAATTCATGCGTGCGCTCGCGGGGTTGAACAAGAGCAAGGGAAGCGTGACCGTCAACGGCAAGGGTGCGTCGCTCAAACACTCCCAAGCCGCAACGCGCAGCGATGTGCGCTATCTGCCAGGTGACCGTCATCGCGAGGGTATCTTCGGCGATCTTTCGGTCCGCGAGAATTTCTCCCTACGTAGCCTGTCATTTGACACGGTGCGAGGCCTTGTGCGTCCGAAGAGTGAAGGGCGTCGAGCAGGGGAGGCCGTTTCAAGCTTCGCCGTCAAGACACCTACCATTGAGACACTCATCCGCTCGCTCTCCGGGGGCAATCAACAGAAGCTGGTTCTGTCCAGCGTGCTCGCGAGTAAGCCGAAGGTGCTGCTCGTGGACGAGCCGACCCAAGGGGTGGACATCGGTGCGAGGATGGAGATTTATAAGGTACTCCGTGAAGCGGCAACTGCTGGTACGGCTGTCATTGTCGTATCGTCAGACTCGCTTGAAGTCGCCGGACTGTGCGACCGCGTTCTGATTTTCTCGCGTGGGCACATCGTGAAGGAATTGCGCGATGACGCTGTGAGCGAAAACAACATCACGTCGGCGGTTTTGACCGCGACCACGGAACGGGAAAGAGGGTCGGCCAGCATTTCGGGTTTCTGGAAATGGGCGGCGGGGGACTGGGCACCGCTTGTGATGCTTGCACTCGTGATATCCGTGCTCGGAATTTATGCGACGCACGTCAACGAGACCTACCTTTCCACCCGCAATCTCAGCGGGATGCTCGCGCTTGTCGCCACACTGGCAATCGTCTCTTACGGGCAGCAGGCTCTGATGCTTGTTGGAGGTATCGACCTGTCGGTCGGCCCCTTGATGGGATTAATGGTCGTCATCCAGTCGTTCTTCCTGAACGATGGCGGAACGCTTGGCCATCAAGTGGAGGGGTGGTTGATTGTCTTTGCTGTGGCTGTAGTCGTCGGGTTCATTAATTGGCTCCTTGTCGACCCATTCCGTCTTCATCCGATGGTCGCGACGCTAGCCACTTATATGGCTCTCCAGGCGGTCTCACTACTCTTGCGTCCTATCCCAGGTGGTCTTATCGCGGACTCCATCGTTGACGGGATTGGCACGCAGTTGGGATTCGTCCCCGTCATTGCGATTCTCGCCGCCATCATCGCGCTGGCATTCGAGTTCGGGCTCTTTCGAACGAGGCTTGGTCTGGCCTTCCGCGGAGTGGGGTCTCGTGCAGAAGCGGCACGGATGGCTGGGGTCCACCCCCATCTGACGTTGCTTACCGCCTACGTTGGCTGTTCTCTGCTTGCGGGCATTGCTGCAATCCCAATGATGGCCCAGGTCGGCTCAGGCGACCCGAGCGCGGGCGTCAACTACACGCTTGCAAGCGTGGCGGCAGTAGTCATTGGCGGTGCGAGTCTGTTCGGAGGTCGTGGCTCGTTTGTAGGTGCACTGCTAGGCGCACTGCTTATCACGCAGGTCAACGTCGTCACCTCGTTCCTTGACCTCGGCGATTCATGGCAGTCGTATCTGTTGGGCGGGATGATTCTCGCGTCGGTGGCCCTTTATTCCAAGAGCAGAGAAATGGCGGTGGCAAAATGAGAAACGTATCGACTCAGAGTCGCGCAGAGGCGGCTCACCTTCCCCGTCCGTCGACGCAGATGCCGCGTCCAAAGGCAATTCCTGCCATGGGAGAGTTCTCATGGATTTGGATTGGACTGGTTCTTCTCTTTGTAATCAGCGCGGTGGTGGCGCCCGGCACCATGACGCGGGGTTCTATCCTGGCGATGTTGCCGTTCGCAGGGATTTTGGCAATTGTCGCCACAGGCCAAACGCTTGTCATCCAGCAGCGTGGTCTCGACATGTCGGCCATTGGCATGGTGTCTCTCGCGGGTGTCCTGATGGCAAGGACGGGCTTCGGATTCGATTCGATAGTTCTCGCGGCAGTATTTACGGTATGCGTTGGAGCAGTCGTCGGGATGCTCAATGGTGCGCTGGTTTCGCGGTTGGCCATAACACCGCTCGTTGCGACGCTTGCCGTGAACGCGCTCCTCATAGGTGCCGTCCGTTCACTCACAGGCAACGTCCCGGTCAACGTTCCGCCCATCATGCAGACCATCTCGCATGCCCAGTTCCTGGGGCTGCCTGCGAATGTGCTCTTCGCGTTCGTCTTCGTGGTCACTGCGTGGGTCATCACTCGTAAGACCGCCGTCGGGCGACGATTCGTGGCCGTCGGTGTCAACCCTCGCGCTGCAGATGCTGCGGGCGTGCGTGTGCTCAAGTACCAGATTGGCGCGTATGTAGCTTCGGCAGTGTGTTTTTCAGCTGCCGGAATGCTGCTTGCCGGATTTATCGGTAGCGCTTCGCAGTCTTCGGGTAACGACTACCTGATGCCCGCCATCGCAGCTGTCGTTGTGGGTGGTACGCCGTTTACGGGAGGCAAGGGTAGCGTGATTGCGAGTGCAGTAGCCGCACTTTTCATGGCGCAGTTAGGCCAGATGGTGTTGGCGCTTGGTGCGGGCACGTCAGTTCAGCTCCTTGTTCAGGCCTGCGCGATTCTGCTCGCAACCACCGTCCGTTATTTACCGACGGCTCTGCGAACATTCCGCACCATCAAGAACTAAGAGTGACTAGCGCGCCCGCCCGCTAGGTCGTGGCGCGCGATAAGGCTGTGAAGTTGAGTTAGCGCGTCGGTTGCACCGTCTCATCAAGAAGGCGGAAGCAATCATTGGAGATTTTTACGTTAAGGATGACGAAATGATTAAGAAAGTTATTTTCGGCGCTCTTTTGACAGCCGGAGTTTGCAATGCCTATGCGCAAAGCAGCGTAACTCTGTATGGTCGTATCGCATCGGGGCTTGATGTTGTGACAAACGTTGCCACCCCCGATGGGCAATCCAAGAACAACTACCGCTTCGGTAGCAACCAGTACGGTATAAGCTGGTGGGGGCTGAAGGGCGACGAAGACCTTGGTGGCGGTTACCATGCTGTTTTCAACCTTGAAAGCATGTTCACTGCGGGTACTGGCTCACTTCCAAGTGACAGTCTTTTCAATCGTTACGCTTATGTCGGATTGTCGAACGAAATATACGGTGCGTTGTGGGCAGGTCGCGTGATGAGTCTCACGGACGAGACGGGATACTATCTCGACCCGTTCGGAGAGCAGGCAACGGGCATCGCTAACTTTGCGAAGGGTCGAGCCTGGGGCTCGCGAGCAAACACGCTGACCTACAACTCGCCGAAATGGGCAGGCTTCTCGTTCCGCCTGCAAAACGGCTTCGGAAACGAAGCTGGAAATTTCCGGGGCGGCCGGCAATTCAGTGCCAGCGCGACATACTCAATCGGCGGGTTCAATGGTTACGGCGTCTATGAGGAAATTCGAGACGCTAACGGCAAGTTCTCGAGCCTGTACAACGCGTCGCGCGAATACATGGTCGGTGCGACTTATCAGTTCAGTGCGTTGAAGTTCTACACGGGCTACCAGCAACTCGTCGCGTCTGGGCAAGACACGATTATCGACCCGACCAATCCGGTCGGTGCGACGCGGAACCAGCAAGAATGGTTCGGTGCAACCTATCAGGTCAATGCCGCGCTGGCGTTTCAGGCCGCCTGGTTCCACGGAAACGTGAACCACGGCGGGGGCAGCGGAAATCTGGGCGTTATTGGCACGACGTACAACCTGTCCAAGCGTACTTTCGTGTACGCCACGTTCGGCGCAATGTTCAATGGGGGAAATGCCAACTTCCCCGTTGAAACGGCAGATTCGTTGCCGCTGCCGGGTCACCACCAGCAGGGCGGCTACTTCGGGATGATGCATTACTTCTGAGCGCGGAAGTGGCGGGCAGCGCAGCTGTTTGTGTGCGCTGTCTGTCGCTGGTCGTCCGAGGGCGACGCTCTGCGCCCGGAGGGGCAAACGGCGGCGACCTAGGTAGAAACGAGAATTATATATATGCGAATCACGGCGTTAATATGTAATTAACGAAGGCGGCGTGCTGTGTTGCAGTTGGCTTCGGAGTGTTGTGGTGGCCCCGATTCGATGCAACCGCGCATCGGAACCGGTGGCTCCACGAGGAAAACAACTGCACTGTGGAGTCCACTGATGACAACGCCGAGCTCGGTTCGCACGGTCCCCGTAACGCCAAGCCATATTCCTGACGAAACTGCGGACGACCGTCTTTTTCGCAAGGTAACGCTCCGAATCATCCCCTTTTTATTTTTCTGCTACGTCATCGCGATTTTGGACCGCAATAACATCGGTTTCGCGCAGTTGCAGATGAAGCATGACCTGTCACTGACCGACGCGATGTACAGCCTTGGCGCGGTATTCTTCTTCTGTGGTTACGTGCTTTTTGAAGTGCCCAGTAACGTGCTTCTTCATCGGTTCGGTGCCAGAAAGACGTTTTCCCGCATCATGCTGTTGTGGGGCACGGCGTCCGTGCTGATGGTATTTGTCTCGAGCACTTCGCAGTTTTATGTGCTCCGGTTTCTGCTCGGGGTGTTCGAAGCCGGGTTTTTTCCGGGCATCGTCTTCTACCTGACCTTCTGGTTCCCGGCGCGTCGTCGTGCTGGTGCGCTTTCGATTTTCTACGCGGGCGTCGCTGTTGCTGGCGTACTCGGCGGCTTGGTGTCGGGCGGGATTATGCGCGGCATGGATGGCGTTGCCGGGATTCACGGCTGGCAGTGGATGCTTGCGATTGAAGGGGCACCCGCCATTCTGCTCGGCGCCATTGCGTTTTTCTATCTCAAGGACAACCCGTCAGCAGCATCGTGGCTTTCCATAATCGAGAAGCGCCGTCTGTCGGATGTGCTGGCGCGC
This sequence comes from Paraburkholderia hospita, assembly GCF_002902965.1. Classification (GTDB taxonomy): domain Bacteria; phylum Pseudomonadota; class Gammaproteobacteria; order Burkholderiales; family Burkholderiaceae; genus Paraburkholderia; species Paraburkholderia hospita. Next base: position 90,325 of record NZ_CP026109.1, read on the forward strand.
GAAGACAAGCCGAGCGGGCATAGCCATTCTCTGCTTTCGGCTTTGGGTAACCCTTACGTGTACCTGTTTGCCTTCGTCTACTTCTGTCTGACGTCTGCCATCCTGTTGCTGCTGTTCTGGATGCCGGCGATGATTAAGGAGTTTGGGGTTCAGGACATCGTTCAAATCAGCCTCTATTCGGCGATTCCGAACGCAATCGGTGCGGTAGGTGTCATCCTTATCGCCCGTCATTCTGACCGGCGAAACGAGCGGAAGTGGCACTTCATCTTGTGCGCGGTCGGAGCTGCAGTAGCGCTCTCATTGCTGACAACACACGGTATCGGCTTCAGCGTGTCGATGGCGTTACTGACCATCGCTGCCGTACTCGTGTATGCCGCACACCCAATCTTCTGGTCGGTTCCCGCAACATTCTTCCGCGGCCCGAATGCAGCTGCGAGCATTGCGCTGGTGAGCAGTATTGGGGTGTCGAGTGGAACGATTACGCCTTATCTCATCGGGCTAATCAAGACGTACACCGGTAGCATGAGTAGCGCTTTCTACTTCATTGCTGTCATGCTGGCAATTGCCTGCGTTGCGATGAGCTATGCACTACGGTCCGAGCAGGCGCGCCGGCTGCAGGAATCCTAAACTGGGTGCAGTAAAAACCTGGCGGGCCCCGATAACATCGGGGCCCGCTTTTTCATTCGGGATAAGAGGTTCTATTCGACGAAGAAACCGGTGAGGTCAGCGAGCTACGACTTTGGAACGTCAATGGTCGGTTTTCGTCTGGACGTCAGCGTGTTGCGCCCGAATGCGGCGTTCGGCAGCCTGGATATTGTCCGGATAGTGAACCCAGTCTTGGGGGGAGTATCCGGCGCGGTGGAGGGCTTCTAACTCGGAAGCAACCTGTGCCCGGGTCACTTGGGCCGGTTGCTCATCGGCAAAACTCGTGGCGCTGACGGTGCAAGCAATGGCGGCTGCGAGAAGCTGCATTCTCATGAGTAGGTCCTTTAGCTGATACGTAGAAGGGCGGTGCGACTCGCCCAGCGGTGTCGAGACTATAGAACCGATAGATGTAGGTAAAAACCCTTATAAAACGGATTCACTGTTTGCCCGAGCCGAATAGTGCTCGCGAGGCTGAACATTTGCTCGTTACCGGGTCGATAGGCAGAGGGGGCGGCAGGGCGCCGAATTTGCCTGAGCGCGTTGGGTGGCAAGTCGTCAGCGCCTTGCGACGCCGACTACCCCGGGAGCAGCCGGAAGATTACTTCAGCACGAGCGGGTCGATGAGGTAAGCGGCAGCTCGATTGGACAGTAGGCTTATCGCACGGACGAGCGCGCCGTCCGCTTCAAACGCACTATGCGCCTGAGCGGTGTTCTCGAACCACAAGGCGGTCAGCACATCTGGCGGGACGGGTTCCGACCACAGCCGTTCCCGCGTCGCTGTACGAGTCGTCCAGTTGAAAGACATCTGGGCGGCCGTCCCATCGGCTTCTTTGGCCGACACCACGGCCTTCCGGAAAGCATCGCGGTCCGCTCGGTCTTTCATAGCTGCCACGACGAGAACCTTGACCCCCAAGGGTTCTGGGAACGCATCCTCGTGTTCGACGACGCAGAGACTCCACCCACGAAGGAAGTTCGGCTCATCATCCGGGATGTATTTGCTCCCCGTCGCTGAGCGCTGAGCGACGCTCATCACTTCGTCGTTCTCGAAGCAAAGCTCCACGATTCCATCCACCAGGAAGCACCCTTCAGCGTCCGCGTGTTTCCAGAGAATTTTCTCGACTCTGTTTTGCGTGTAGCTGGTGATGCCCTCCATGCACAGTGCGAGGTCTGCGTGGCAACCCGCCCAATAAGCACGGAAATCGCTGAATGCAGCCCCTTCTTTTCGGGACAGCAATGTCATTCGCTTAATCATTTCGTCTCCTGAATCTGTAGAAAGTCTGGTCGATACAACGTGGTTCGCAGTGAGGCCTTACGCAGGTTACGACTGGGCCAAAGTGCAATCGGTGCACGCGGACCCAAAGGGGCAATCCACGCATTTGAACCGCCGGAGCCACTGGCCTGTCGTTTCCAAAGGCTGGTCTCTTTTTCGGCACCAGGTTTTCTAGGGATTGTACGTAAGCAAATAGATACGCGTATATATAATTATGGCGTATCATCCTTTCATGGCCCGAGGAATTGGGAATGACTTGTGAGGAAGCGTCACCTAGTCGCTTTCTCGTTCTGGGAGACGCGTAATGAAGCAGGAAAGCGAATACGTCTGCGACGTGCTGGTGATTGGCTCAGGATGCTCCGGTATGTCGGCAGCAATCACGGCCGCCTCGAACGGACTCAAGGTCCTTGTGATTGAAAAGGAACCCAAGTTTGGCGGCTCGACTGCCCGCTCCGGGGGATGGCTTTGGATTCCAAACACGTCGCTGGCGAAGGTCCAGGGCATTCACGAGCCCGAAGGTGCCGCGCGCACGTACCTTCAGCATGACGCGGGCGACAGTTTTGACGGCGACCGCGTCGATGCTTTCATCAAGTACGGTCCTGAGGCCGTCGACTTTTTCACTTCGAAGACCGCGGTCCGGTTCGATATGCCGCTAGTCTTTCCCGACTATCACGCAGAAGCGCCGGGAGGCACGCAGGGTGGTCGCTCGATGGTTACGCGACCATTTGACGGACGAGAGCTCGGTGCTGCAATCAAGGACCTGGCCCCTGCGCTGCCCGAACTGACTGTGTTCGGGATGATGTTGGGATCGGGCAAGGAAATCGTTCATTTCATGCGCGTGACGAAGTCAGTCAAGTCGGCGTGGTACGTCACGAAGCGTCTTTCGCGTCACTTCGCGGATGTGATGAAACATGGTCGTGGCATGACGCTCACGAACGGCAACGCCCTGGCTGGACGTCTCGCGAAATCGCTCGCCGACTTGAATGTTCCCTTGTGGCTGAATACTAAGGCTGTGAGTCTCACGACCCAGGACGGCCGCATCACGGGCGCGATGGTTGACCGTGCAGGTTCAAAGGTAAAAGTGCAGGCCGCTCGCGCGGTCGTCCTTGCCAGCGGCGGCTTTCCCTACGATATCGAGCGTCGCAAGCAGCTCTTTCCGCACGCACCGACGGGAACTGAACACTTCTCTCCTTCGCCCACCGGAAACACGGGCGATGGGCTGAGGATGGCGGAAGCGGTTGGCGGCCAAGTTTCAACGACGCTTCCCAATGCGGCTGCATGGGTACCCGTTTCAACATTGACGCGCAAGGATGGCTCAACAGGCATCATGCCGCACTTCATTGACCGCGCGAAGCCGGGCGTAATCTCAGTCTTGCGTGACGGTCGTCGTTTTACGAATGAAGGCAACTCGTATCACGATTTTGTACAGGCTCTTGTCAAGTCGACCCCGAAGGGCGAGGAGATTTCTGCGCATCTCATCTGTGACCACAAGACTTTGCGCACCTATGGACTGGGAAGCGCCGCGCCGTTCCCGATGCCGATTGGTCGCTACCTGCGCGTTGGATATTTGACGCGGGCGTCCTCTGTGGAGGAGCTGGCAGGCAAGATTGGTGTCAACGCGTTGAATCTGAGAGAGACAGTTCGTAGTTTCAATGCGGAAGCCCGACTGGGTCGGGACCCGCTGTTTGGCAAGGGCAGCAAGGCATATAACCGCTACCAGGGTGATGCGTTGCATTCTCCGAACCCGTGCGTCGCCCCAATCGAGAAAGGGCCGTTCTACGCACTCAAAATCCGAATCGGCGACATCGGAACGTTTGCGGGACTGAAGGCAGACGCATCATGCCGTGTGCTCGACTCCAAGGGTGCTCCAATTCAGGGTCTGTACGCAGTCGGTAATGACGCATGCAGCATCATGGGTGGCAACTATCCGGGCGCTGGCATCACGCTCGGGCCCGCTCTTACCTTTGGTTATATCGCTGGCAAGGCCATTGTGGCGGGTGACAGGCTGCTCGAGAGTGACGTGGCGTCTAATTCCGCATCCCCAAAATTTGCGGTGGTGTCGCAATAAGAGCTGAGTTCGAAAAGACCAAGGAGCTGGTGTTTTGCGGTGGCCACGAGCCACCGCAGCTTTTTCTCGATTGCCGTAGGATGACTGGTCAGTACGCCCGGCCGACACAGTGGGCGCCGCGGAGAAGAGCGGGATGGAAGCCAAAAAAGCGGTTCAAGAGCTTGCTGCCAAGGGCCCGAAAGAACAGCGGGGCATACATGCTATGGAGGTAGGTGGCACACTCTTGCGCCACCTTGCTGATGCTGGTCAGCCCGTCTCGATGGCGGCGCTTAGCGCGGCGACCAATGTCCCATTAAACCAGGTCTTTACGTATATGGTGAGCCTCGTTCGCACAGGGCTCGTGCGAAGGGACGTGATGACCCAGAGCTATGAGCCCGGTCCGTTGTCACTCAACCTGGGTTTACGCGCGTTGGCACAACTTCCACTGCTGAAGGAGACCATGCTGCGCGTAGCAGACCTCGCCGGCGAGGCAAATCGCGGTGTATTTGTGGCCATCTGGGCTGACCGCGGTCCAACAGTCGTGCGCTATCTGGGGCCGGATATCTACGTGCATACGGGCTTGCATGTGGGCGCAGTTATGTCAATTGCTTACAGCAGCACTGGACGACTTTTCGCCGCATTCATGCCACGGCGCGCGATTGACCCGATGCTTCAACGTGACGTCGCGGAACGTAGCGGCGTATCGGGCCCACAGGCAACTGGTGTCATCGACGAGTTGCTTCTTGATATCAGGCAGAGGTGCCTTGCACGAACGACCGGTTTGCCGATACCAGGGATTGATAGCATCAGTGCTCCCATCTTCAATCAAGCAGGGGAGCTGGCGCTCGCGGTGACTGTTTTTGGGCCGTCCGGCAGCATTGACGGCTCGCGGGACGGCTGCGTTGCGGAGCGTCTATCGGCGCTCACATCGGAACTATCTTCAGAGCGCTATCCAGCGTTCCTCCACATGTAGTGCGGCATCGCCGCTGCGCGTCGTTGCTAGGTGGCTCACGCTCGCGGATTCGCTAGCGCTTGGCCCCTTAAAACCATGCAATCTGGCGCATAGGGTCCAGCATGCGGTGCATGCATCCCATACATTGACCTTGCTGGCATCCGTACCGTGTTCGGGCCAGCTCAGAGCCGGCGCAGTAAGAGTGCTCGTTCAAGACAGCCGTTCACTCATCAAATTGCCCACTTGTCGGGCCAGACGCTGCCCGAGGCATTTCAACGGGTGCGTCCTAAAAATACTTCTGGGATGGAGGTTTTAGTGGAAACGAAGAAGATTATTGCTTTGGTGGTTGGGATTTTCATCGCCAGTACGTCGGTTGCATACGCTCAAGGCGGGTCAAGCAGTGACGCGATGCCCTCGAGCAAATCAGCGAGTCAAGCCGCAACGAGCAAGTCGGCCGACCGAGCGCTCCAGAAACGCGTGCGCGCCGCTCTTGCGAAGGATAAGGGCGTCACCGTCTCGAATATCACTGTGCGGGCACGCGCGGGTGCTGTGATGCTGCAAGGTACAGTGCCCGACCAGGATGAAATCGATAGGGCAGGTGACGTTGCGAAAGGGGTGACCGGCGTCACATCTGTGAAGAATTCGCTAACTGTCAGAAGTGCGGGCCAGTAACCGGTGAGAAACAGATAAGGCGCCAGGTTTGATGGTGCCCGGCGAATCGAGGAAGAGGCTCATTCCGAGCCTCTTTTGCTCCATCATTGTCAGATTGCGAGGAAGCCACCGTCGACCGCAAGTGTCACGCCGGTAACGTAGCGCGACATGTCAGACGCAAGAAATATTGTTGGACCAACGAGGTCTTCTGTCTGTCCAACCCGGCCCATCGGGATGCGGGTCATGAACGCCTCGAGGCGTTTTGGGTCTTCGCGAGTCGCCGCGGTCATAGGTGTCTCAATCACACCTGGAGCAAGGGCGTTGACCCGAACGCCGTACGGAGCCAACTCGGCGGCAAGGGACTGCGTGAACATCTTGATTGCACCCTTCGAGGGCGAATAACCAAGACTACCGCCCTGTCCTGCATAGGCTGCAATCGAGGCAACGTTGACGACAACGCCCTTTGTAGCCTTGATAGCTGGCAGGAAGGCGTGTGTCACGTTGAACGTGCCTTGCACGTTGACGTCCATCACCTTTCTCCAATTCATTGCCGCATTCGGGCTCGACGAGTTTTCCCGAATGATGATGCCTGCGTTGTTCACGAGCAGGTCGATTTGACCAATCTCCTTGCCAACCTTTTCAGCAAAGGAATAGCACGCTTCATCATTGGTCACATTCAGTTCGAACGCCCACGCTTCGCGGCCCTCCTCACGAATGTGTGCAGCCGTCTCTTCGGCTTGAGCGAGATTCATATCGCTGACAACAACTTTTGCGCCAGCGCGTGCGAGCCCGACGGCCAGTGCGCGTCCATTGCCCTGGCCAGCTCCGGTAACGAACGCTAAGCGAGCTTCGAGTAGTGGCGGGGTGACTGTGGGATTAAATGGCATACCTTCTCCTTGATAGGTGAGCGACAGGAGAGTCCGTAGAGGACTCGTTGTTGTCGATAATTGCATATAAACATATATATTCGTATAGGTGCAATCACCCGGGCGTGTTGGCGATGTGCCTCCTATGAGGGGCACGCCTGCAGTCGAAGTGACATGACGAGTTGTAAGGTCTTGCGTCCGCGGACGGCATGTTGCTGATACAGGCGCGCGCAGTACGTCGCAAGCTGACCTCGCTTGCTGCATGGTCACAAGGATGTTTCGGACGCGTCAAGTCTGCAAAGCAGACTCAGCGAGGACAGGGGATTACCACGAGACGGCCTCGCGTCTAAACAGAATTCAGCCGGAGACACCATGAAACTCGTTCGCCTCCCGGCCCGAATGTTGACTGTGATGAGTCTGGGCATGACAGCTCATGCCTTATTAGCTCTGGATGTCAAGATTGGTTTCAACGGTGACCTTTGAGCTTCGTTACCAGCGAATGACGGTGCTACGGCCCACCGCAAAGCAAAACCGCTATCCGGCGCCGCAACTCACGGTGATTCACGCGCAGAAGCGTAATGTGCCGTCCGGGCGAGCTGGCATCGAATGGAAGCTGCCGACCAATCTGCCGGTGCGTTCGCGTGCCGAGGCAATCCGGAAGCTTGACTGTACGCCATGCGCTGGAAGATCGAAACGTTCCGCAAGATCCTCATGTCCGGGTGCAAGGCTGAGGACTCGAAGTTGCGTACTGCCGATCGGCTTGCGAACCTGATTTCCGTTTTTTGCATCCTGAACTGGCGAATATTCTGGCTCACCATGATCAGTCGATGTGCGCCACAAGCGCCGCCGGATACGGTGCTCACATCAGCCGAAATGGAGTTGATCGAGCGTATCGTTCCGGACTTGCCAAATGCCTCACAGGCACCACCGCTCTTGCGACATCTGATCAAGGTCGCGCGGCTTGGAGGCTATCTGGCACGAGCCGGGGATTCTCCTCCGGGTAATACCGTTATGTGGCGCGGCATGCGGTGCCTGACCGACATCCAGCTGGGTTATGCACTCGCCCTGAATCGAAGTGGGTAATTGCAAGCTCGCGCGGGCCGTTCTGGGATGCTGATGACCTATCCCTTCGTAGGGCCAACGGGCTCCTAGCAAAGTCCCTTTAGTGAAGCTGACACGGAATCAGGACCGTTCTGAATTAGAAATTTTAGGCTCCGTTGTGTCGACCGAGTTCGCTCGACAGGCTTGCTGGCGAGCGAATTTGTCGGTGGGCGTCATCCACTCCAGTGCAGAATGGGGACGCGCCTCGTTATAGTACTAAGCCACATCTCAATTTTGCGCCTGGCATCCTGCAGCATCGCCTTGTCCAGCGACAGGTCAGCCACGAGTCTTTTGAGCTTCGCGTTCTCCTCCTCGAGCTGCTTCATGCGCCGGACTTCCGACGGCGACAGCCCTCCGTACTTCGTATGCCAGTTATAGAACGTCGCATCACTGATGCCCATCGTGCGACACACACCCGCTACCGGCGTACCCAGTTCGGCCAGGTTCAGCGCGTATGCAATCTGCTCGTTGGTGTACCTGCTCTTCTTCACGGCATGACCTCCGGGTTGCAGTTCCTGAATCATGCCGGATATTTCCAACTCTGACCGGTCCGCAATTTCGGGTAAGCCTCAGGTTGCGGTTCCAACTCTCAAACGGGCTCAGTGCATTAGATAATCGGCCGACCTCGACTACCGCTGCCTCGTGATCGTATTCCCTCCGAGATCCGCCTGCAGCAGTCGTGCGCTTCATCCTTCGGGGGCGGGAGAACACGATGAAATCACTCTCAAGAGTTTGATCCTCCGGAAAAACCGAGCTCGGTTCATTCGCTTCTGATGTGCAATCATTTGAGTAGCGAAGTAGTTGCGCCGAGGGCGCTTTCCGAGGCAATTGGCACGATATCAGCGCGCCAGTCGTTCGTCGTTGTTGTGGGTACGCTCTTCGCCCGAACGATATCTGCCTCCGCAGGCGGTTGCAGTTTGGGGCGGTGCTACTCACAATAGTCCGAGCTTCCTGCGCATGGAGAAGGTCTTGAAATATTCGAATCTCATGACCCTCTCCGAGAAGTTTGATATGTTGAATCGTAGTTAAACCAGCGATTCCGAAGCTAACTTTCTGTTGGCGACTCCTCGAATAAAAATATCTAAAGAATAAGAGACAAATTCTATTGTTTTTGCATCGGTTAAGACGTTGTCGCGGAATTTCTGGTGAACATGAGGAATTACGATTTCTTGCATTGGAATAACTTCACAAAGCATCGAGCTGAAAGTTTCGCGAAGTTGGTACTGGGCTCGTACCCCGCCTAATGCGCCTGGCGAAAAGGTGCAAAATATGACCGGCTTGTATGCAAAACAACTGGTAAAAGCGGGGCGTGATAACCAGTCAAGGGCATTCTTCAAAACCCCGGGTATGCCATGGTTAAATTCTGGAGTTGCAATGACAATCCCGTCGCAATCGCCAACAATCGCGCGAGCATCTTTGACCGATTCCGGCAAAGACAGATTTTCAACGTCCTCGTTGTAATGTGGAATCGCTCCAATGTCAATCGAACGAAAAAGATGGCCACGACCCGACAGCTGTTGAGAAAAAAAGCGCATTAAAGCAGTGGAATATGACGCTTTTCTTAGGCTGCCCGAAAAACCGACGAAATTATATTCCTTGTTCATAGTCACAAATTTCCTTCATGTTGAAAAATACTTACTGTAATAGTCGGTTTACTAAGCAATGTAATGCAGCATTTCTAGGAAATGCAGCATTTCTAGGAGCGGTTTCTTCGTAGAAACCGACGTCGTCTCTGTACTCGTGTAATTTGATAATTCGCCAGCCTAATTAGATATATAGTTATACGAAGTATATACATCATCGTCGAACATTTGCGCCTCCTCCGTTATGTCTATACGGACAATTCGTTATCCGGCTTAGAAGAGCACACCCTGTGGCCCAGTCTGCCGCGGCGAAGAGGCGAAACGTGAATCGCGGTCAGCCACCACGGGCCGGAAAGTTGCGAATATAGGCAATGACAGCATGCGGCGTCAACTAGGATCGTCAGTCAGGGGATCGTAGGCATCTGACAAGCGACTGCTTAACGTCAGCGCAGAGAGCGCTGAGAGAGAGTCAATCGGGAATCGTTAGCCCGCGCGATCCGCAACGCTGCATTCAAAATGGCGTGGCGCTTTTTACACAAACTGTACGCGAGCTATGTTCCAAGCGGATGCCATTCCAGCGTCTCGGCCGAAGGGGGCGGCCATGGCCCGAGAGTGGGCAGGAATCCCTAAGCACTGTTACTCAGCAAAACGGCGGGCGATAAAGTCTCTCAGCCACTTGTTCGCCGGATCCCGGTGATAGCGATCATGCCAATAGAGTCCAACCTCGAACTCCGAGAGTTGTAAGGGGATCGGTTTAATGACCAGTGCAAAGTGCCGCGCTATCGTCTCGGCGAGGATGGCCGGGACGCACCACAAGAGATCGGACGCAATAACAAAGTAGGGTGCAGACAGGTATTGCGGCAGGCGTATCCGGATCTGCGGCCCGATACCCGCGTCGATCAATGCCTTTTCAAGCTGCTTGTGGCCGCTGCCCGAGTACTCGACCAGCAAGTGCGGCCCCTCCCTGAAGAGGTCGATTGTGAGTTCCCGATCGGCTAGCGGATGACCTTGGCGCATGACGCAGACGTAGTGCTGCTGCCCGAGTTTGCGACGATGAATACCAGTTTCGAGCGATGGCAGGAAGCCGAGCGCGAAATCGATCTTTCCGCTCGCCAGGCCGCTCAGTGTTTCGTCCATGGGGGCGAAAACCGTTCGCAGCCTGAGGTGCGGCGCCGCGGCTTCGAGTTCCCGCAAAAGAGGGGGGAGGTGAACGGCTTCGCCGATATCGCGCGTGCGTATGGTGAATAGCCGGCGGGAGCCGGCCGGGTCGAATTTGACCTTTTCAGCCGATGTTTTCCGGATCATCGCCAGCGCGTCCAGCAAGTGATGGGCAATGGCGGCTGCAAAGGGTGTCGGCTCCATACGGCGACCCACAAGCGTGAACAGCTTGTCCCCTTCTTCGTCGCGCATCCGTTTCAGCGCACTGCTAACGGCTGCCTGTGTAAGCCCCAGGCGCTCGGCGGCCCCGGTCACTGACCGGTCGCGCCAGAGCGCCTCGAACACGTACAACAAATTGAGGTCTTTCATGGACTTGTTGCGCCTTTACCTCTGAGCAATGGATCGTGGTATCAATCTCATTGATACTTTGTTTCAACGAATCGATGTAGTTTAACCCGATCAACGGAGCTAGACTCCATCTAAACATCATCAGGAGACAGACGTGGCTAGCCCCGCCCCAGTTATCGGCATGATCGGCCTTGGTCAACTCGGTCTGCCAATAGCGATCAATCTGATCCAGGCCGGTTTCCGATTGGTGGGCTATCGCCGCAGTGATCCGCAGGCACTTGTGAACTGCGGCGTTCAGATAGCTCAATGCGTCGCAGAAGTCGTCAGTCAAGCCGACGTCTTGCTGCTTTGTCTGCCGGGTGAACAAGCGCAGATTGAAGTCTTGCACAGCCCCGGTGGGGTTCTCGATGCGCTCAAGCCGGGGCAGATCGTCATTGAATTATCGACGTACCGGAAGGAGTTCAAGCTCGAACAGGCAGCGTGCATCCAGGAGCGCGGCGGACGCGTGCTCGAGGCAGAGGTTAGCGGTTCGCCGCCGATGGTCAAGCAACGTAGCGCTTCGCTCTACCTCGGTGGCAGCGCGGAACTCGTCGACGAATGCAAGCCAGTACTCGATGCCATCACTGCGAGGTACTTCCACATCGGTGAGTTTGGTTCGGCCGTCGCAATGAAACTGATTGCCAATTACCTGGTCGCCATTCATACGCTTGCTTGCGCTGAAGCAATGAACCTCGGTACCAGGCTTGGTTTTGACCCGCACATGGTTGCCGAGGTGATTGGTCACGGGGCGGGCGGGTCGACAATGTTCACGATTCGCGCGCCAATGATGGCTGCACGGTCGTTTTCACCCGCTCCCGGTCCGTTTGTCACACTCGAAAAATATCTCCGGCTGGGCCGGGAACTGGTGGATGACTCAGGTGCAGCGTCGCCACTGTTTTCCGCGGCGGCTCCTTACTTCTTTCGCGCGCTTGCCAGTCGCATGGGCGAAGAGGATATATCGGCGGTAATCAAATTGCTTGAATTGGAATCCCGGTAGTGCGGCGTCAAAGACCAACCGGATGGCTATTTGGCAGGCTTTGACTATCGAAGTCGGCGATGCGCCGAGCGCTCTCGCCATGCCCAGTTTTATGTGATCAGACAGGAAAGGCTTTCGCCATGATTCGCTCGCTGCTCCACGTAGGGATGACCGTGCCAGACCTCGAAGCTGGACGGTCGTTTTATCAACTCTTCGGGCTCGAGTCCCATGCTTCGGGAAGCGATCTCGTATTTCGCTGCGCGAACCGGGAACAGGACCAGATACGCCTGATGGAAGGGCCGAAAAAGCGACTGAGCTACATATCGCTCGGCACCGACGACGTGGGCATGCTCACCTTGAAAACCCGACTCGAGCGGGCCGGCGTTCGCATCACCGAGACGCCTTTCCGGGCCGATTCTGGAGGGATCTGGTTCCAGGATCCTCACGGCGACTGGGTCAATGTACAGGTCGAGCAGGTCATATCCTCCACAATGCCCGCGCCACCGGAAGTCAACTCCCCGGGGCAGTACCGGCGCATCGGCACGCGTGCATGCTCGGTCGAGTCCATGCAGAAGCGGGCAAGACCACGCAGGCTTGGACACCTGATCAAGTTCACACCCGACGTTGACCGGTCGGTGGCTTTCTACACAGAAGTACTAGGGATGAAGGTTTCAGACCGTGCGCATGACATCCTTGCATTTCTCCGTGGATCGTCGGGCGGCGACCATCACATTCTGGCATTCGCCAAGAGCACGCACACTGGCTTACATCACCTGAGTTTTGAGGTGGGCGATATAGATGAAATCGAAATAGGTGCACAGACGCTCATACGCGCTGGCTACGAAGATGTTTTTGGACTCGGCCGTCACGTCGGAGGATCTAATTATTTTCACTATATCCGCGATCCCTGGAATAGCCTGGTCGAGTACTTCTGGGATATCGACATTATTCCCGAGGACGACAGCGCGTGGATACCCCTCAATGTTTCTCCGGAAGAACTGACGGCAGTATGGGCGGCCAAGCCCGCGGCGCCAGGATTCGAACTGAACTTTGAATTGCCGGACTGAGATGAACCTGAGTGACAGCGCCCGTCTTTTGCTGCGGCAGATGCTCCAGAAGCCGTTGTATGTCGTCGTCCGGGTTCCTAATGACATGAGCCGCTTCGACGAACTTATCGAGGATCATCTTAAGTGGGCCATTGCGGCGGAAGGCCGTGGAGAGCTCTTTGCTTCTGGACCCTTCTTCGATGAGCGGGGCGAGCCGGGAACGTCGGGTGGGATGTCAATCCTGCGCGCAACCTCGATCGAAGAGGTCCAAACGATACTGTCTGATGATCCGTTCATTCAGGAGAAGGTCTACACGGCATCGATAAGGAAGTGGCTACTTATGGAAGGCGGAATAACTGTCAACTTGCGATTCGCCGATCGCTCATACACTCTCGAATAAAACTCAAAATGAAATATCAGCTTTTCACATATGCGGACAAGTCAGGGGCCGCAGGGACCGGTATCGCCGTTAAGCAGAAGCTGTTCAGCCTGGCGGGTGTAGCCGCGGGCGGTGCTTTGGCGGGCAAAAGCGTCATGCACTTGCTGGAAGACTGGGAGAATTCGCATGATCTTCTGTTGTCGGTTACGGGACAACTGGTGGATTTCTCCGACAGGTACCTGCCGCATATACTCGATGCGAACGAGATCACCTTTCTGCCGCCAGTGACCCACCCCGGCGCCGTATATTGCGCGGGCGCCAACTATCGGGACCATGTGGAAGCCATGGCCCGTGCGTTTAACCACAAGCTCGTTGTGGATCCAAAAGCCCAAGGCATTCCGCCGTGGCACTTTATGAAATCCGGTAAGGCGACTCTTGCCGGGCACCGGGAGGCTGTGCCGTTTCCCAGCCACACGTCGATGCTGGACTGGGAGGCGGAACTCGCAGTCGTGATCGGACGTCGGGCGTCGAAAGTCACGGTAGACGATGCCTTACGCTACGTCGCTGGGTACACCTGCTCGAACGACCTGTCTGCCCGGGACAACCTCGCCCGCGCCAACATCGATGTCAGCTCGCCATTCCGCTTTGACTGGATCGGGCACAAGTGTTTCGCGGGTTCATGTCCCATCGGCCCGTTCCTCACGCCAGCGGCATTCATCGAGTCACCCGAGAACCTCAACATCAGGTTGTGGATCAACGGCGTACTGCGGCAGGACTCGAATACAAACAAACACCTTTACGGCGTCGCGGACCAGATCTCGTACCTTAGCCAGCGGATGGATCTTCTTCCCGGGGACATCATTCTGACGGGCACCCCCGCAGGCGTGGGGATGGAAAGCGGGACCTTCCTGAAGCGGGGAGACGTGATCAAGGTATGGATTGAAGGGCTCGGCGAACTCGAGACAACGATCGCTTGATGCATGCAGGTGCCGAAGTCCTGGAAGTTTGCCATCTGCAGTTGAAGCTGCCAGACGCTGAATCGCAGTTAACTACGCAAAATCATCATGCCCTGGCTCGAACCGGACGCCTGAAAAGGCGACATGAAGGAGGCATCGATGACTAGCGCGGAAAGCTCGCTACGCGAAATGGTGGACCACTGGCTCAGGCCCGACCCGTCAAGAGGAGTCCGGGTCATCGAGTTCAGGAATAGCAGATGCCGGCACGAATGCTATGTCTGTGTCGAGGCGCCGAAGGCAACCGGGGCTATCGCATTGTTCTTCTTCCGGCATGGGGACGGCGCGTGGCGCATCTTTCCACAGGCCCGGGAGAGACCGGCAATGCGTGTCCTCTGAATCCGACGGGAAGCGCCATCATAAATCGAACGACTGGAGACAAACATGATGAAGAAAGTGCAATCCGCAATCGTTGCCGCCTTGTTGGCAGCGATTACGTCGACGACGAATGCAGAGGTCAAAATCGGATTCCTGGCAACCATGTCGGGATCCTCGGCCGATGTCGGTCGCGACCAGTTCGACGGTTTTAGCCTGGCTCTGGACCAGCTATCGAACAGACTGGGAGGGGTTAATACGGTAATCATCAAGGAGGACGACCAGCAGAAGCCGGAAGCAGCGATAAATGCGCTGGGCAAACTGATCGACAGGGACAAGGTCGATATTGTCGTCGGACTGACTTTCGCCAACGTGATGATGGCGCTGCAAAACCGGATTTCCTCGACCGATATCCCGGTGATTGGCACAGTTGCTGGGCCGTCGGCCGTTGCGGGTGCTCAATGCAGGGCCAACGAGTTTGTGATGTCGTGGCAGAGCGATATGCCAGCTGAAGTTGTCGGCAAGTATCTGAACGACAAGGGCGTCAGGCGCGTGAGCACGATGACCCCGAACTTTATCGGTGGCAAGGACAAAGTCACTGGTTTCAAGCGCTTCTACCGGGGGGAAATTGTTGATGAGATGTACACGCCTCTTAACCAGCTCGATTTTTCTGCCGAACTGACCCAGATCTCCTCATCAAGACCGGAGGCTGTGTATGCGTTTTATCCGGGTGGGCTCGGAGTTACCTTTGTGCGTCAATACCAGCAAGCCGGACTTCCTGGAAAGACGAACCTTTATACGTCGAACACCATCGAAGGCACGGCCGCGGATGCGATGGGCGCGGCGGCCATAGGCGCCGTCGTCGGCGATACCTGGACGCCTGGTGCCCCCGGCACGGAGTCGAAGAACTTTGTCCAGGCGTTCGAGAGACGCTTTGGACGCAGTCCGTCGCCGTATGCCGCGTTCAGTTATGACGCGGCCATGTTGCTTGACGCCGCCATCCGCGTAGTCAAAGGCAATACCGCCGATCACAAGGCTCTGACCGCAGCAATCAAGAATGCCCAGTTCAGATCGCTGCGCGGCAATTTCCGCTTTGGAAGGAACAACTTCCCAATACAGGATTACAGCATTTATCAGGTCATCAAGGACAACTCAGGCAAGCCTGATTTCAGGCTGCTACAGGCGAACGTCCTGAAAGATCAATCTGATGCCTACGTGCAGCAGTGCACCCTGAAATAGATTTCGAATGTTGCGGATGCTGCGGCGGACAACGACAACCGCGTTGAGGTCGCCACATACCGGGCATTCGCGTATCCCCGCGCCGAATACCATATCGGATCCTTGTTGTTGCGCGCAGGAAGAAAAGGGCATGCAATGAAATTCATGAAGCAGCTTGTATGGGCAATTGTATTTGGGGTCGTTGGCAGCGTGAATGGCTACGCAGCGGAAAAGCCTCTCGAAGTTATTGTCTTTCCGGGTGGATCTGACTGGCCACTCTGGGTAGCTCTGGAGAAAGGCTTCTATGCCGCGGATGGTGTCACAGTCAATGTGACTCCGACGCCAAGTTCCGTGTTTCAAATGACAGGCCTGATTGATGGCAAATTCGATATTGCATTGACTGCCATGGACAACCTGGTCGCATACCGCGAAGGTCAGGGCGAAGTGCCGAAAGTCGGAGAAGACCTGATCGCGGTCATGGGCGGAGACCGTGGCTTTCTCAAGCTGGTTTCAACACCACAGGTGAAATCCGTTGCCGCGCTGCGCGGGAAAACTGTTTCGGTCGATGCGCGAGGCACGGGATACGCATTTGTGCTGTACGAGATGCTCGACCGTGCTGGCTTGCACGAGCCGGATTTTCAGATCGAACGGGTGGGCGGAGTCAAGCAGCGTTTTGACGCACTGCTGGAAGGCAAGCAGCAAGCGACCCTGCTTGTTTCGCCATTCGAACTTAGAGCGCACGCCGATGGCTTCAACATACTGGCATCCGGTCTGGACACCGTAGGGGCGTATCAGGGGATGGTTGCAGGCGTTCGTGCGGCGTGGGCCCAAAGCAATCGCGCACGGCTGGAGGCATTTATCAACGCCTATGCAAAGGGCGTCGAATGGCTCTACGACCCGGCGAACAGGCATGACGCAATGCGGATATACATGAAATATGCGCCGAACAGCAACCTCACCGAAGCCGAGGCGGCGTATCCCGTTCTGGTGAATGAGGAGACCGGATTTCAGCGGCGTGCGGCGATCGAACCGGCGGGAATCGAGGAAGTGTTGAAGCTGCGGGATAAGTGGGCTAATCCAGAAAAACGGATGCACGATCCATCGAATTACTACGATCCGAGCTTTTACGACGATGCGCTCAAGCGCTAGACACTCCGATAGAGATTGCCATGAATTTCGCTGTAGTTATTTCACAGTTGCTGAACGGTTTGCAGTTCGGGGCGTTGCTCTTCCTGCTGGCTGCCGGTCTTACGCTCGTTTTCGGCATTATGAGCTTCGTCAACCTCGCGCACGGCTCGTTGTACATGCTGGGAGCGTATTTTTCCGTGACGGCATTTCAACTAACAGGCTCGTTCGCGATTGCCATGCTCGCAGCAATTGGGGGGTGCGTGCTCCTCGGCATCGTTATTGAGCGGTTTGCGGTCTCGCGCCTGTACCGCCGGCACCATCTCGATCATGTTCTGGCGACCTTTGGCATGGTGCTGTTCTTCAATGAGGCAGCCCGGATCATCTGGGGACCACAGCCGCAATTTCTACCGGTTCCGGCTTTGCTCGATGGGACCGTCGACATCTTTGGACTGTCTTACCCATCCTATCGGTTCGCGATCATCGCAGCGGGGCTAATGGTTGCAGCGGGCGCGCATTGGCTGATGAACGGAACCCGTCTGGGGATGCTGATACGCGCCGGTGCGGTTAACCCTGCGATGGTTGGCGCGCTGGGGGTCAATATCAGGCTTCTCAACGCCATGCTCTTTGCGCTGGGCGCCGGCATGGCAGGACTGGCGGGTGTCATGGCGGGGCCCATCGTGGCGGTGCAATCCGGCATGGGCGAAACCGTGCTCATTGCGACGCTCGTCGTCATTGTCATCGGCGGTATCGGATCCGTACGCGGAGCATTTCTGGGCGCATTGATCGTTGGTGTTGCCGATACGCTGGGACGCGCGCTGCTGCCGCCCTTGCTGAGGCAAGGGCTGAGCAGGGACATCGCAGATGCAGCAGGGCCGGCGCTAGCGTCGATGCTGATTTACGTACTGATGGCCATCATTCTGGCTTTTCGTCCACAAGGCCTGTTTCCAGCGAGGAGCAAATGATGCAAACGCGTTCATCGCCATTCGGTATCTCTGTCGGATTGCCATGGCTGCTATTTGTGATCCTGATCGTGGTTCCGTTCCTCGCTCACGCGACCGAGCAGACGTTTTACGAGACGCTCATCGCGCGTGTCATCATCTATGCGATCGTGGCGACCGCACTGAATCTCGCATTGGGCTATGGTGGTCTGGTCAGTTTCGGCCATGCGTTGTTCTTCGGACTCGGCGGCTACAGCGTCGCGCTGCCGGCATTTTACGGTATTGACAATGGCTGGATCCATCTGCTGATATGCATTCTCGGTTGTGGTCTGGCAGGAGTCGTCACCGGCGCAATCAGCCTGCGTACGGTCGGAGTCTCATTCATCATGATCACGCTGGCGTTCGCGCAGATGGGCTATTTTGTGTTCGTCAGCCTCAAACAGTATGGTGGCGATGACGGAACCACCATCTCTGCAACCTCGAAGTTCTTCGGTTTCGACTTGGGGCATCCGGATAATGTCTACGCATGCTCACTTGTCGTGCTTGCGCTGGCGACATACTGGATGGTGCGCCTGCGCGTATCGCCGTTTGGCATGGTATTACGTGCCACGCGCCAGAATGCGCGTCGCGTCAACGCTGTCGGGCTGCCAGGAAAAGCATATCTTCTCTGCGCCTATGTGATCTCGGCGATTCTTAGCGGCGTCGCGGGCCTGCTGATGGCAAACCTGAATGCCTTCGCCTCGCCCGCGTCGATGTCGTGGGTCGTGTCGGGTGACACGATAGCGATGGTGGTGCTCGGCGGATTAGGCTCGGCCTATGGTGGGATGTTGGGCGCCATTGCCTTCCTCGGCATGGAGGAACTCCTGAAGGGTTTTACGGACCACTGGATGGCTGTATTTGGCCCGGCAATCGTCCTCATGGCGCTGCTGGGGAAGACAGGCATCGCCGGTTTCCTGGAGGGATTTGACGCCCGGTTCTCCCGCAAGCAGACGCCCAGGCAAACGCCGCCTGAGAGCGGGGAGCCGGCGAAGATCGGAGAGGGCTCATGACGGACGTCCTGCTGCGAACGCAATCGCTTGTCAAACGATATGGCGGTTTGCTCGTCACTGACAGTGTCTCAATCGATATCCGGCCCGGTGAGCTTCACGCCATCATCGGTCCAAATGGCGCCGGTAAGACGACGCTGATCAATCAGCTTTCGGGCGAACTTTTTTCCAATGAGGGCAGGGTGATTTTCGCTGGTGAGGACGTGACGGCACTGCCTGTCGACCGACGGGCGCGGATGGGCCTGTTTCGTTCCTACCAGATCACTTCAATCTTCGAGGAATTCACCGTCCGCGAGAACGCCGTGTTTGCCGCACTGGGCGTCAAGGATCACGGTTTCCGGTTCTGGCAACCGATGTTGGGCTGCGCTGAGCTTGTCGATGCAGCTGACCGGGCGTTACAAGCCGCGGGACTGATGGACCGTGTCGATACGCTTGCGGGCGACCTCGCGTACGGGCAACGGCGGCAGTTGGAACTGGCGATGGCGCTCGCGGCGCAACCCAGATTCCTGCTGCTGGACGAGCCCATGGCAGGTATGAGTACGCAGGAATCAGATACCGTTGTCTCGCTACTAAAAGGGCTAAAAGGCCAATATTCAATCCTGCTTGTCGAGCACGATATGGAAGCGGTCTTTACGCTTGCCGATCGCATCACGGTACTAGCCTACGGGCGCGTGGTCTTCACGGGCGCGCCTGACGAGATTCGCAGCCACCCGGAGGTCCAGGCGATTTACCTTGGCGAAGAGACTAATTCAGGGGCGGGCGATGACGAGTTTGCTTGAAGTACGCGGCGTGGAGGCTGGCTACGGCCTCGCTCAGGCGCTGTTCGGTGTCTGCTTCGACGTGAAGGCAGGCGAAGTTGTCACCCTGCTTGGCCGCAATGGCATGGGAAGATCCACGATGATCAAGTGTCTGTTTGGCCTGTTACCGGTCAAGGCAGGCAGTATCCGATTCAAGGGCATGTCAGTAGACCGGCTCCCACCGCATCAGATCGCGCGTATGGGAATGGGCCTTGTGCCCGAAGGACGGCAGGTCTTTCCCAACCTTACTGTCGAGGAAAACCTTGTTGCGACCTCACGCCCAGGGAGCAACAAGAGTATGTCCGCCGCGCCATGGACGCTTGACCGGGTGTACGACTTTTTCCCGCGCCTGAAGGAGCGACGCACCAACCTCGGATGGCAGCTGTCCGGAGGGGAGCAGCAGATGCTGGCAATCGGCCGTGCACTTATGACCAATCCGCAGTTGCTCGTGCTTGACGAAGCAACGGAGGGCCTGGCACCGCTGATCCGAAAAGAAATCTGGGATGCACTATCGAAATTGAAACGCGAAGGTCTCTCACAGATCGTTATTGACAAGAATGTTGGTGCATTGCTGAGCTTTGCCGATCGCCACTATGTGCTGGAAAAAGGACGAGTCGTGTGGAGCGGAACCTCACACGCACTGACGGCAGAAAAGGATGTCGTCCATCGGTTTATTGGTGTCTGAGGCGGGAGAAACCAGGCGGCTGCCCGCCTTTCGTTCTCTGGCGCCGCTGGAAGCACGAAACTGCGCTCACCTGTAGAAAGCATGGCATTGTTGGCGGGTTATCGAGACCGCTACTCATTAACTCATGGATCGGGACCACCCGACTTGATTAGTATAACTAAATTACAAACGGAGACTTTTATGCTCAAGGAAATCGCCGCCATCGGCCTACTCGTTGCCGCGCCATTATCGTATGCGCAAAGTAGCGTGACGCTCTATGGCATCGTGGACACCGGGGTCGAGTACTACAACAACGCTGCGTCGGGTGGATCGTTCGTCGGCATGCCCACATTGACCGGCGAACAGCCATCACGATGGGGTTTGCGCGGTACAGAAGATCTGGGCGGCGGATACAAGGCAGGTTTTGTTCTTGAAAGCGGCTTTGCACCGGGTACCGGCATGTTGAACTATGGTGGTCGATTGTTCGGGCGACAGGCCAATCTAAGCTTGAGCAGTCCATTCGGAACGCTGACACTGGGCCGGCAGATGAATATGACGATGTACGGACTCTCGTCCGCGGATACGATTGGCCCGTCGATCCACAGCATCGCTTCGTTTGACACGTATCTGCCGAACGCGCGTAGCGACAATGCAATTGGTTACATGGGATCCTATGGCGGCTTCAGGTTGGGAGCGACCTACAGCTTTGGCAGGGACGCTGCCGGTCCGGCTGGACCGTCCGCTACAAACTGTGCGGGCCAGGTGCCTGGCGATCCGGTTGCATGCAGACAGTACACCGTGCTTGCTGCCTATGACGGCGCCCAGTTCGGGGTCGCGGCGTCGTACGATGTTATGCATGGCGGGACGGGTGCCGCAGCGCCGCTCTCCAATCCGGACTACACGGATACACATGTCGTCGTCGATGGATACTTTGTCTACGGTTCTGCGAAGATCGGCGCGGGCTGGATTCGCAGGAATACCGCTGGGTTAAACCACGCACAGTCGGACATCTGGTTCGTGGGTGCCAACTACTACGTTACTCCGGCGTTCTCTGTTGACGCGCAGGCCGCGCGTTATGTACTGCGGTCCCGTTCGGACTCGACGTTGCTGGTGGCCCGGTTGAACTACCTGTTGTCGAAACGCACGACTGTCTATTCGTCGATCGCGTACATGATGAACAGCCAGTACGGCAACGTGCCGGTTGCAGCCGGCGGAACTGTCGCGCCCGGGAGAAATCAGCTTGGCATGATGATGGGGGTTCAGCAACGATTTTAAGTCCTTTAATTGTTCGAAGAGACGCATTGCGACCATGCATTGCCTGGCAGGAATGCCAGGCTGTGTCTGAGTCAGAACGGCCCTATCCGGGCGCTTTCGCGCGCTCCAGAGATCCGGGGCGTCAAGACGATCTGGCCCGCCGATATGGTAGGCAGCGTACACGGTACTGCACTGCTCCGCCGCGCCAGTCACAGGTTGTTTGATACGGGAGCGGTGGTCATGGAACTACCCGACATCGCAGCGTTTCGGCTGGCATCGGCGTGTCGGCTGAACTCGTGCAGATGCCCAACTTTCAAGCCGGCGAATTGCGGCGGGGTACGAACATTGATTGACTGAGTCTTTGAAGACAGGGTATCTCCGTCCCTGCGCGCGCCTTGAATGTTAATTTATAGGAAAGAGATTCATGACATGTACATCCCAGCTTCGTGCGCGAGTCCTTGCACTAAGGGCCTCACGAGTCCTTCTGGCGATCCTGTTTGTTTCGGGTGGGCTGAGCAATCTACTCGCGTATTCCAGTTTCGCAAGAGGCCTCGCGGACTTGGGAATACCTATGTCGCATGTCCTGGCGGCACCAGCGATCGCGACAGACCTCGTCGGTGGTGTGCTTCTGGTTTTGGGCTTCAGATTGCGGCTGCTCGCGCCTTACATGGCGCTGTATACGATTTTTACTGGCTTCGTTGCGCATCCGTTCTGGGCGTTCAATGATCCGAACATGCAAGCCGCGATGGCGATCCAGTACTGGAAAAATGTAGCGATTGCGGGAGGCTTTCTGGCGCTTTTCGCTGCCAGCACGACGCCTGCCCATGAGGAGAGTGACTGGAGAACTGAAGCTGTTCGGCGCTAGGACGCGCTACACGTCCGTGGCGGGCTTGGCGCATGGAAAGGAGCGTCTACCTGCGCTCACGCGCAGAAGATGACAAGGCGGCACAGAGTGTCCTCTTTGTGCACGTTGTTTGACGGCTTGAACTTGGGCACAGGGATCGTTTGCAAACAAGCCACCAGGTGCTCCGAGGCCTGGCCAGTGCTTTTTTTGACCAGTTGCCGTGGCGCAACTTGCTATATGGGGAGTTTTCATGCAGATCGCAACGATGCGGTTGAAGACGCGTATCGGTCTGTGTTTTGCCACACTCGGGCTCTTGTGTGTGATGGTCGGGATGCTGGGAATCAAGGGTATTGCGGATGCGAACGCGAGGGCCGACGCATTTTATGTGCAGGTGGCTCTGCCTACACAATATCTCCAGAATGCCTTTCGTCTCCAGAGTGTTCAGGCGATCCAGCTCTTCGAGGCCATGTCTATCGATAATGTGACGGCCCGGAAGGATCGGTTTGATGTTATTGACACGCTGGACGAGCCGGTGGAACGGCAGTTTGAACTGTTCCGGCGCAGCAGGAAGCCGCCTGCCGTACAAGCGTTGGTCGCCGAATTCATTCGAAACCGCGAACAACTCAAAAAGGGATTTGCTGAAGCAGTGCGCCTGGGGCGCAGCGATAACATGGGGAAAGCCACCACTGTTATGGCTGAACAGGTACGTCCATATGCCCTTTCCATGGGCAGGGAGATCGATATGTTGTCCGATTCGCTTGGAAAAGCGGCGGATGATGCACGCCAGCGGGACGATGCCGCGTACAGGCAGACCAAGGAGCTCATCGCCGGACTGTTAATCCTCGGCGGAGTGGCTCTTTTGGTCCATGTCTGGCGTGAAATGAGGCTGTTGGGACGTAGTCTCCAAAAGCTTCAGGCATCGCTTGACGATACGAGCCGGACGTTGGACCTGACATGTCAAGCTCCCGTTGAAAGAATGGATGAGATCGGTCGTACAGCGCTAGCCTTTAATGAGTTGATTAGCCGCTTTTCGGAGGCGATCCGCGCCGTCATTGTAGCGATGGAAAATGTGGGAATTGCGACCAGGCAGATTGCGGAAAACAACGCAGAACTTTCGATCAGGACGGTCGAGCAGGCGGAATCTCTGGAAGAAGTTGCGGCCAGCACTACGCAACTGGCAGAGTCTGTGAGACAGGGCGCCGATAATGCTATGCATGCCAGACAGCTGGCGACGAGCGCAGTCCGCATCGCTGAACAGGGAGACGCGGCCGTCGAGAGTATGGTTCAGACGATCGGCGCGATCAACCAGAGATCGATACGGATTTCCGAGATCACTGGTCTTATCGAAGGTATCGCCTTCCAGACTAACATCCTTGCTCTCAATGCCGCTGTTGAAGCGGCGCGAGCTGGCGAGCAGGGGCGCGGCTTCGCCGTCGTCGCAGGGGAAGTCCGGGCGCTTGCCCATCGCTCGTCTTCAGCGGCCAGGGAGATCAAAGAGCTGATTGAATCCTCCGCTGCCATTTTTACGCAGAGCGCCAAGCAGGCCTGTCATGTCAGTGGCACGATTACGGAGGTCAAAGACGCTATCGATAAGGTCTCGCAGATCGTGGCCGAGATCGCCGACGCATCTGTGCAGCAGAAGCTCGGAATACAGCAGGTTAATCAGGCGTTGATGCAGATGGAAATACTGACACAGCGGTACGCGGCGGTAGTCGAACAGGTGACGGCGGCTGCTCGATCACTCGATGAGCAGGCCGCGAAACTGGACGTAGCCATCTGTGTCTTTGCAGTGGGGGATTCAATACGCGGATGACGCTAATATTCATGAACAGAACCGAAAATAGTCCGACCGCGTTCTGGGTCTCATCGGTGATTGGCGGCCAGTCCATCACGCCCCTTTCTGTCGATGCCGCCGTCATCGTATAACGTTCTTCCGGATAGTGGATGACATGCGGGGTATCCGGCACGGTGCAGGATCGCGATCATTCTTGTCCTCAAGCCCGAATCTGCCGATTGATATGCCGGTATCCTTTGAGGGTCACCGGTCAACCAGGATGGCCGTAGCCCGGACAGACCCGGGAAACAGCATCACTGGTTGCTCTGTGGCAGCTCCCCGGCAAACGCGCGCTCGAGAAGAGCGCGCAACGCAGCCCGATCCAGCGGGCGCGGATTGGGGTAGGCGGACATCATTGTCAGTTCCAGGACCCGATCGATGCCTTCATAAGGCATGCCGATATCGCGAAGCGAGACGGGCGCGCCAAGTTCCTTCGCAAGCTGCCACATGCCGGTTGGAGCGTCCTCCGTGCCAATTGCGTCTGCAATGCGTCGCATGACCGCAGGGACCGCCGGTGCATTGTATGCAAGCGCGTACGGAAGAATAACGGTATGCGTCTGTGCGTGGGGCAAATCGAAGCTTCCGCCCAACGTATGACAGAGTTTGTGATGGAGTGCCATGCCGACGTTGCCTAACACAGTGCCGCACAGCCATGCACCGTATAGGCAACCGCTCCTCCCTTCGCGGTCTTCCAGATTTGTTTTCAGTTTAGGAAGCCCTTTTGCCAGGGCGCTGATGCCCTCAATCGCCAGAAGGTCCATGATCGGATTGGTATCTTGAGCGTAGAGCCCTTCTGCGGCATGAGCGATTGCGTTGATTCCGCTTGTCACGGACATGGCGAAGGGGAGAGTCGTAGTGAGCTCAGGATCGTACAGGACGGCCCGCGGTAGTACGCGTATGTCCCGGCCGGTTTTCTTGAGGCCTGCGTCGGTGATACCGTAGATGGGCGTCATTTCGGAGCCGGCATAGGTCGTGGGTATCGCGAGGATAGGGAGTGCAGATTCGAGTGCGATCGCTTTTCCTAGCCCCGTGGTTGAGCCGCCGCCGATTGCAATGGCGCAGTCGGCACCCAGACGTCGGGCTTCGTCGCGGGCAGCGCGTGCAACCTCGATGGGCACATGCATGACTGCATTGGCAAAGATGCCGGCGCACCGGCTACCTAGCCTGTCCGCCACCATTTCGGCGTAGTGTGCCTGGTCCGGCGTCGACAGGACAAGGGCCTTGCTGGCGCCGAGAAGTTCGACTTCGCGCTCCAGATGCCGGATCGCTCCAGACTCGAAGACCACGCGAGGAAAGCTGCTTTGAAAAGTGAATTGTTGCATCACAACCGTCCTGACACGGGATAGTCAACCTGGTGGCGTGCAATCCGGAGATCGCCGACCATTGCTTTGGCGCGCAGATGCGCAGGATGGAAGGCGTAGTTGTCGAGCGCTTCCCGGGAGTCAAACTCACTGTAAAGGACGACGTCGCACGCATAGTCCGTTCGGCTGATGTCTATACCGATTTCGAGACGACGCAGCCCCGGGACCTCACCGTTGAGTTCTTCGAAGACCTTTTTGAGGAGGAGTGCCGCCTCGGCCTTTTCGCCGAGCGTGTTG
This sequence comes from Paraburkholderia hospita, assembly GCF_002902965.1. Lineage (GTDB taxonomy): Bacteria > Pseudomonadota > Gammaproteobacteria > Burkholderiales > Burkholderiaceae > Paraburkholderia > Paraburkholderia hospita. The sequence goes on from NZ_CP026109.1 coordinate 116,035, forward strand.
CCTCGCAGATTCCACATCACTATGTGCCTGATCATCGCCCTTCCTCACCTACCAGCCGTCGTGGGATTTAGCACGAAATCGTATTCGAGCGTATAGAAGGCGGTGTCCATCTGAGAACCGTCTGGGGCTGTCCCGGGAGGGTGACGCAACCAGTCAGCAATCAGTGAGGAGCGGACACCGAAAACCGCGTCTGAATCGAGATATTTCCCGCCGCTGCGAAAGACGTGGGTGACGAGTGTTTGATAGCCTTCCTTACCGATCATGAAATGCAGGTGGGCTGGCCGCCATGGATGTCTTCCGGTGGCACGCAGCATTTCACCCACTGGCCCGTCGTGTGGAATCGGGTAGGGTTCAGCCACGATGGAGCGGAAGTAATAACGGCCGGTTTCGTCGGTGCTTAGTACCCCGCGGGCTTGGGACTGTTCGAGTCCCTCATACTGTACGTCGTAGTAGCCATCCGCGTCCGCCTGCCAAACCTCCATGCGTGCGTGCGCGACGGGTTCCCCGGACAAGCCTCGAACGACACCGGATACAAAGCATGGCTCACCCTTGGCGCCGTTGGCAACATCCTCTCCGAGTGTATAGGCGGGCGCATTTTCGACATGAAAGGGTCCAAATACGGTCGCCTCGGTGCACCCCACTGGCTTCCTGTTGTTCATCGCCATTGTGAGCGTCGAAAGGCCCAGCGTATCTGAAAGCAGAATGAATTCCTGGCGTTTTTCGTTGCACATCTGACCTATGCGCGTCAGGATCTGAATTGCAGCCATGAGTTCTCCCTCAGACAGTTGCACTTCGCGGGCAAAGCTGTGCAGATGCTGGACGAGGCTGAATAAAAGTAGCCGGAGTCTTGGATCGCTGGTGTTAGCCAGCTGGGCGATAACGGACTGGGTGATCGTGTCTTCATTAAGGTCTTGCATATTCGGTGCCTTTTGATGAGATGACGTTCGGCTAGATGCGACCGGCTTTGCCGGGTATCGGTGCCGGAGGATTGATCCTTTCGGACCCTGCCAGAGGGATTTTGCTACACCGCGAAGATACCTTTACTGAGCGAGCGGCTAAATGCTAAAAGCGGAAATCAGCTTTCCGAGAAATGGAAAAACGAGGAGCAGAGATTGGACAAGTGGAGGGAAATGGAAGTGTTCGTCAGGATTGCGGAGTTGCACAGTCTGAGCAAAGCGGCAGACTCTCTCGATCTGTCGAAGGCTGCGGCGAGCCGTCATCTTGCGGCGCTTGAAGAGCGGCTAGGGGCACGTCTTGTCGAGCGAAGCACGCGTCGGCTTTTTCTGACGGATGTCGGACAGAGCTTCTTCCATCGCTGCAAGGCGCTGCTAACGGAGGCCACGGAAGCCGAGTCGGAAGTCAAGGCCACGATTCTCGATCCCGTCGGGACCCTTCGTATCACGGCGTCGCTTTCTTTCTGCGTCAAGCACATCACGCCTCTTTTGCCCGAATACAACAGAAGGTACCCCAACGTCACAGTGCATGTCGAGGTGGCCAATCGCTATGGTGATCTGATTGACAGCGGAATCGACATCGCCATTCGCACGCGCGAGTATGAACCGGACTCCAGCATAACCGTTCGTCGCCTGGCGCAAACACGGAGGATCCTTGCTGCATCGCCGCACTACCTCGACCGGTTTGGAACACCCAGGTCGCCCGAGGATCTGCAAGCACATAGGCTCCTGCTATACACGTTGGCGAACCAGTCGCATGAACTCCATTTTCTGCGCGGCGAGCAGAAAATGGCTGTACCGGTAACCGGCTTTTTTGAGGCGAACGACGGACAGGTTATCCGTGCGGCGGCAATGGAAGGTCTAGGCATTCTGGTCCAGCCGTTGTACATCATTCATGCTGATGTTGTCTCGGGTCGCCTTGTTCCCGTATTGAATGACTGGGACCTTCCCCGCCTTACGATCAATATCGCTTACCTCAGCCGTAAGCACATGTCGGCCAAAGTGCGAACCTTCAGCGATTTCCTTGTCGCGCACTTCCAGCAGATGGAATTCGAGAGGCGTTGGACGGCATGACCCTTCGCAGGTAGCAAGCCAAGGGTTTGTACCTCTGAAGGGAGCCGCGACGGCCGTCCCGCGGGGAGGCCTTGCCGCGTGTACGACGCAGGGCGCATCGCGCATGTTCGATACCGTACGACCAGGCGCATAATCTACGCCCCTGCCTATGAGAAATGAAAGGCACCAGCATCGAAAATTCGACATCTCGTGCGGTAGCAAAAAACCAATGTATCGAGCGGCGGCCTGGTTCTCATTGAATACCTGTTGACGACGCGATTTGGTAAGGTTAGTTTACTACATCGGCGGACACGCCATAACCTGTGCAAACCGGTCGAAAGACTGATAACGCTTTGTGAGATCCAGATGCTGCCAGTGAAATGCTCGGTTGTAGTCGTTGGGGGAGGCCCGTGTGGTTTGATGCTCGCGAATGAGTTGGGTCGGCGAGGCATTGATATTACCTTGGTGGATGAAAAGCCTGATACCGCGTTCAATCCGCAGGCAAACGCTACGCAGGCAAGGACGATGGAGTACTTCCGACGCCTGGGAATTGCCGATGAAATAAGAAGTTTGGGCATGCCTGACGAGTTCCCCACCGATATCGCCTATTTCACCCGCTTTTGCACGCATGAGCTTGCCCGGGTGAAGTTACCCTCCGCCAGGGAAGCGAAGGCTCAGGCCGATGGCCTGGACAGTCTATGGAGCGCTGCCGAATTGCCGCATCGCGTGTCGCAGAAGTACGTCGAGGCGGTACTACGCCGGCACGCCGAACAGATGCGAGGTGTCAGCATCAATTACGGCTGGCGCATGAACGCCTTCCGTCAGTTCGATACCTATGTGGAGGTTGATGTTGAACGCATCCGGGACGGATTCCGGCAGACGCTGAACTGTGAATACCTGGTTGGGGCTGACGGTCCGCGTAGCAAGACACGAGAAGCGCTCGGCTTCCAATACGGCGGCGAGACGGGGATCGTACGGGACTTCATGGGCGGACGCATGTACGCCATCTATGCCCGGTGCCCGGACCTCTACCGCCTCAGTCCGAATGCGCCGGCATGGATGAATGTCTGCTTTAATCCGGAGCGCCGGGCGTTCATGGCCGCAGTGGACGGCAAAGGCGAATTTGCTTTCCATACGCAGCTCAAGCCGCACGAGGTCGATGCGGAGATCACTGAAGACGACGCGCGGCGTATGTTCCAGTCAGCGGCCGGGGCCGAGCTCGACGTGGAGATACTTTCGAGGGGATCGTGGACAGCCGGGCATGCATTGGTCAGTAACGGCTTTCAGTCCGGCCGCGTCTTTCTGGGTGGTGACGCGGTTCACCTGTTCACACCGACCGGTGGGTTGGGCTACAACACTGCGATCGAGGATGCCGTGAATCTTGCGTGGAAACTCGCAGCCGTCATCAGGGGGCAAGCGCGGGAAAAACTGCTCGACACCTATGAAGCGGAACGACAGCCAATTGCGCGGCGAAATACGCAGTACGCAAGACGCTTCGCGGACTCCCTCGGGCTCTTTCAACCGGTGCCGGAAATTGAAGCGGAAAGCGCATCCGGTGCAGATGCCCGGCGTGTTGCAGGGGCATATTTTGAGAGTCACGGACGTGCCGAATTCAAGATCCCGGGTGTAACGTTCGGTGGCCGGTATGATGGCTCCGCGGCCATCGTGTCAGATGGCACCGATCCACCCGAGGATAAGGCAAACGTATATATTGCTACCGCGTGCCCCGGCGGGCGGCCCCCGCATCTCTGGCTTCCGGACGGCAGTTCATTGTACGACGCCTTCGGCTTGGAATGGACTCTGCTGTGTCTGGGGCCGATCCAGAAAGACGCATCCGTGATGGCAGAAGAGGCCAGGCGACGCAACCTGGACCTGAAAGTGGTGAGTCTGCCCCTGCCTACCGCACGTGATTTATATGGGGCTGATTTTGCATTGATTCGACCGGATCAGGTAGTCGGATGGCGGGGTGATTCATGCGACAGTGCAGCAAGAATTTTTCGCCAAATATTGGGCGAATGATGAGTGTGGCGTTGGGCCGGATTGTTAAGGTTTGTTGCCAGGGAGTGCCGGACGAAACCTAACCACCTCGCCCTAAACTGATGTGCCGGCCCGCGTGTTTGATGTCGCATGGGAAACTTCAAAAATGCTGGCTGTTGAGGAACTTGTGCGGCACGCCCACCTGCCAATTCGTCTTCGTATGCACCCTGATTGCGAACATAGGCACTCGGAAGCGGGTTCTATTGTGAATACTGGAAACCGGATTTTTGATGAAACGCGAACAACTCCACGAGTGGCGTCATCATAACGTTGGACGCCTGCTAAATTACGCTGTGCAGCGATTTGAAAAAAGAGTGCTTCAATTGATGACCGCAGCCGGTTACCAATCCGTGACTCTCAGCCATATGTCGGTCACACGCAACCTTGACATTCAGGGTACGCGCGCAACCGAAATTGCCAGGAAGGCAGGGGTCACGAAACAATTCGTTGGGGAACTCGTCGGTCAGCTCGAGGAACTTGGTTTGGTTGAGCGGGTCCCCGATCCTGATGATCGCCGCGCGCGGATAGTACGTTTCACGCCGGAGGGCCAGGCGTGGCTTGCTGCATTCGGCGTTGCGGTCAGGCAGTCTGAGCAGGAGATGAAGAAAGAGCTTGGTGCCGATCACTTCAAAATGCTGGGAGAGGCACTTCAGAAATACGGCAAATCGGAGTGAACGGTTCGCGGAGGTTGCATTGCGCAGCACATCCGGAAGGGTTCCTTTGGAACGGAGATGTCGAGGAGGGCTGCTGCACGAAGCTGAACGTCGCAGTCCGTGAACTCACTACAGGCGAGCGTCTGTTACGGAGGCAATATGGAATTTCGCGTTTCTTTTTACTCGTCTGCTTCTGCTCCACGATGGCAGCAAACACTTCCTCGTACGGTGCCGCGCCTTCTTGCCCGATGGCTGGGGCGACCTGGTTCGTTAACGGCATGGTTGCAAACACTTGGGGTTGTGGAGGTTCGAGTGATCAAGGAAGGTTTGGCCATTACGCGAGGTGGATTTCCTTCGTCAGGTGCGCATGTGTTCTCCGGCGCTGTCTGGGCGAGAGAAACAGTTCTCTCAGTTGACGGCGTCCCTGTTGTCGCGGCTCGAAGCACGGCAAATTCGGTTGATGCGCGTGCGGCGTGGAGGAGGCTGAAGGACCTTGGTTCCAAACCCTTGGCCACAATTCTCTACAGTGATCCGACCGTGTCACGCAGTGCCTTTTCTTATATGCCTTTGGGAAGACCACCATTCCTGTCGGAGTCGGACCGCGAGCTCAAGTCCAGCATTCGAGCTTGGGCGCGCTCTTCGGTCTTTTATCGGAAAGGCTCTCCGCTGATGGTTAGTGAAGTATTCTCACCGGATCTCTTGTCGTTCCTTAAAACAAAAGACTCCTAAGGGTGTCGCCCGACCTGACCACTTCACCAGCTTTGTATCAAGGCGACCCGCCCCTCCCGCAATCAGGGGGCATCGGCATTGCATGCTATCCGGTTCCGCGAGAAAAGCGCTGGTGATTCGGGCGCCGCTTGTCGGCGGCGGGTCGTGATTGGCGGCGGTTCGACGTCTGGCCACGCATCCACGAAACGTTATAGGCCAAATTGCATTGCCATTGCGAATTTGAGGCGTCGATGCTGATCTTCGAAAATTGGACTGACGCGCGCGGCGCGGATGGGGCGGCACAACAGGGCGACCACGGGAGTGTTCGATTGCATCGCTTTACGCGTTTCGACAATTCAATAGTCACTAGCAAAGCTACGCTCATAATATTTAGAAGGTTTCTGCATCCTGCAATTCGTTGGACGCGTCGGAAGGCTCTGCTTGTCTCATTAACGACAGCTTTCCAGATGGTTATTGGCGTGACTTAATGCACTGTTGGAATCACTATCGAGGTACTTTCTAAAAAATGGGGACTAGAGGAGATAATATGGAACGCGCAACGTTGGACAAGTTGGCCATTCGTGAAGCAGTCCAGAATTGGGCGGTCTGGCGCGATGCTGGCGACTGGGAGCGGTTTGCGACCGTCTGGCATCCCGAAGGCGTGATGATGGCGACTTGGTTTCAAGGCACGGGGGACGAATTCATTCGCGTGACGAAGGAAGGATGGGCACGCGGGGTAAGCATTCTGCACTTCCTTGGCGGCACCTCGATTGACCTTGCTGGTACTCGCGCTATCGCGCAAACGAAGATGACGATTTCGCAGCGCGGTGATGTAGACGGTCATCGGTGCGACGTCGTTTGCACCGGGCGCTTCTATGATTTTTACGAGAAGGTGGATGACAAGTGGCTTCTGCGCCTGCGTCAGCCGATTTACGAAAAGGATCGCGTCGACCCTGTCGAGAGTGGCGTCAAGCTAAATCTCGAGTCCGAATTGCTTGGTCAGTTCCCGGAAGGCTATCGCCATCTCGCATATCTTCAGGCGAAGATCGGTTACAAGGTCAAGACGGACATGCCTGGCCTCACGGGTCCGGTCGTGGACGCGCTGTATGAGCGCGGCCGTAGGTGGCTCGAAAACGGGGAGTTGTGATGAAGGGATGCGCGGTAGTGTTCGATTGACCTGATTGGCGCGTTTTTGTGGGCGCGGCGAAATCGAACGCCGTTGATTGACGCCCGCCACCTCGTCCGTACCTCTTTAGGCGCTCGAGCACTTGCGCTGACCGCGCAGACGCCGCAGCGTGTGGTACATCCCTTGTTCAAAGCGCTAACCAGGCACGTCACTCCGGAACCGGAATACCTCCAGGCGAAGCGGGCAGCTCATTTGCCCTACCGGCAGGCGGCGGCCATGCTCAAGGAAGTGCTGCCGCTGGACAAGGGCGTTTCGTCCAGCGGCACGCGGGATCGGATTCTCGCCCTGGGAAAACAGCTCGACGGTGATATCGAGCGTGACATTGCGAACCTGCCCCAGGCCGTTTCTGACGTACAGGTTCGCGAATCCGGCCATGTCGCCGCCCTGAGCGTCGGCTCGGCGTGGCTGCGGAATTGCGACTCCGGGAGAGACCCCGGCCGCCACGTGAACATCGTCGCCGTCCGGGCGACATTCACGGATGGCCCGCCAAAGCAGTATGCGTATGTGCACAGGGAAGTCACCTCGGCTGCAGCGCGACTCGATCAATTCCTCAGCCGTTACGGTGTGGCGAGCGATGAACGCGTGACCGTGATCAGCGATGACGCTGGGGAATTTGCAAAGACCGTCGAGGGCAGTCAACTGGCTCGCGGCCGGATCCTCGACTGGTTCCACGTCGCGATGAAGTTCCAGGCGGCGCAGCGTTCCGTGTTCGGCAGCAAGATGATCGACTCGTTGGAACGGGAGTCGGTGGAGACCGAAATCATCCGCGCCAAGTGTTTGGTCTGGCATGGCAAGGGCAGCAAGGCGGTGAGCGGATCAAGGCACTGGACAGTCGGCTGCTGGCGATAGAGGGATACGAATTCAAAACGCTGTGGTGGAATCTGAACACTGTCTCCAGTTACCTGAGGAACAAGGCGCATACGCTGGTGAACTACGGCGTCCGGCATCGCAAGGGCCTGCCAATCAGCAGCAGCATCGCCGAGTCCGCGGTGAACCAGAGTGTTAACCACCGTATGGCCAAGAAACGACAGATGCGCTGGACTGATGAAGGGGCGCACTGCATGCCACAGGTCAGGGTCGCGGTTTTGAACGGGGAATTCTCGCCTCGTCGCATCTCGGCGCTTAAGATTGCCGACTCAGGTTACGGCAAATAGTCGGCAGGCGGGCACTCACCAACGGACAGCACAGACCGCGCAATCATGCCGTGAGTCAGGGAGTGCTGACGAAATCGACATCCCCAACTTTTTCACGCTCTCTTCTACGGCTATGGAGCGCGACATCCGACGAACTGCTCGTTACCCTGTGCCGGATCTACCCTCGGGATCTTTCTGCGCTGGCTGTGCTGCTGACGCTGTCGATAGTCGGCGCTATAAACATCGGATACGCTTAACCGTTTCGCCTGGCTCTAGGACGAATGAGCGTGCCAGATAGCCGTTGCTCCATGATATGTGCGACCCAACCTACGCTTCTGCCTATCGCCCAGAGAGCCGACGCGCTCCTATGTGGTAGACCAAGCGCTCGTGCGACAACGACCAACCCAAGCTCAAGAGAGGGCTTCAAACCGGTTTCCGTGTACACCTCTTCCGCGAAGGAGCGAACATCAGACACGGCATCGTTTGGCGCGAGTTCGTTCGTCAGATCGAAAAGCCACCCGGCTCGCGGATCGCCCTGAGGATAGAGTTGGTGACCGAACCCGGGCAGTTTGCGTTGCGTATTCCTTCCCAACAGCAAGGCTTCGCGCAGGTTACCGAGACCCTGATCACCAAAGAACAGGCCATCCAGCCGGTCACACGCACCGCCTAACAGATGGCCCGAATGCGCGCCAATCGCAGCGATGAGACAGGCTTGCAAACCTGCACCCGTTGAAGCGACAACCCTTGCCGCATACGTTGCCGGCGATAGTTCATGGTCAGCGCAACAGATAAACAGTGTGTTGAGTGCGGCCGTTGCGCGTACGCTTTGCTCCTTGCCAAGAGCACGAAGCGCCAGGCTTGCGAGGGACTCGCCTTCACATCTCCGGACGAATTGTCCGCCGTCAACCAGCAGCCCCAGGCATCCCGCGTAGGCGGAAATGATACGGCGTGCCAGCCGTGCCGTATTGCCGGAGCGCAGTTCTTCCGCTGCAGACTCCCCCAAGGCGAGCGAGGCCGCGGCCATGACGCGCAGGATAGGAATGTGACCCTCGCCCCGCTGTAAGGCCGCGATTGCCGGTTCAACATTGGTCGGCGCCGGCTCGTCGGTCCAGATTACGGGCTCGTCGATCAGTACTCCCGTCCAAAGCAGTTCTGCGACGTTTTCCAGATGCCCGGGATGCGCTGCGAGATCGCGAGCGTTGATGCCGCGGTACCGGGGGCCTTCCGGAGTAATTTCGGTTATCGCACTTGGGATCAAAAAACTGCCGTTGATCAGCGGTTGAGCGGCGTCGACCGTCGCCGTCGGCCGCAACTCGCCCGTCGGCGTTTTCCTTGCCAACATTTTCTCGACGTCTTCGCGCGCGTACATCGACTTCCGCGAACCGGGGACCGAAGCTCTTCTAAGGATGCCTCGGCTGACATAGGCGTAAAGCGTCTGTTTTTTGATGCCGAGCAACTGCATTACGTCCGAGGCGCTGAGAAATGGCTCCATAGCCGACCATGCGAGTCAATGTTGATCCAGTATAGCACGCGCAAGCCTCAAGAGATTGCCTGGGGCTAGCACGATCATGAAACTGAACCATACGCAGTTTGCGCATATAGTTGACAATCAATCTAGGGTATCCACTATTGATCAATCTAGTTGCGCGTGTAAATATCCCGTCAACAACGAGGGAGTGTCCATGAAGATCTGCAGGTTTAATGAGGGGCGGCTGGGAGTGGTTAGGGATGGCCGGATTCTCGACGTCTCAAGCGCGCTTGAGTTTCTTCCGCCGGCGAACTATCCGTTTCCGACAGAGGATCGGTTAATCGCAAATCTTCAGACGGTTTGCAGTGCAGTGCTTGATCTGGTGCCTGCTGCACCTGCGGTGTCGTTCGACAGCGTCAAATTCCTGCCGCCGGTTGCCAATCCGCCGAAGATCATCGGCGCACCGATCAATTACCGAGCTCACATCGAGGAGAGCGTCAAGGACAAGGGCATCTCTTTTGATCGCACCGTGAGCACGATTCAGGATTGGGGGCTGTTCCTCAAATCGTCCACGTCGCTCATCGGTTTTGGCGAGGAAATCATCCTGCGTCGTCCAGACCGCCGCAACGATCACGAGTGTGAACTGGCGGTGATCATCGGCAGACGGTGCAACCGGGTCAGGCGTGAAGAAGCCTTACAGTACGTCGCTGGTTACACAATCGGTCTCGATATGACAGTCCGGGGACCGGAATTCCAGTGCTGGCGGAAGTCAGTCGATACGTATAGCGTTCTTGGCCCATGGCTCGTTACTGCTGACGAGATCGCGGATCCAGACAACCTCGATCTGACGCTTCACGTCAACGGCGAGATGCGCCAGAACGCTAACACAAGCCAGCTCGTCCTCGACGTTGCGGGGTTGATTGAAATGGCCTCGAGCATGTACACACTGGTTCCGGGTGATGTGATCATGACTGGAACGCCGGCAGGTGTTGGCCCCGTCGTCCCGGGCGATAGCATCACGGCAGCCGTATCGGGTATCGGAGAGGCGACCGTTAATGTTGCGAGGAAATATGGATAAGCAACTGCCGCTAGTAGATGCGCTTCGTCAGGCCGACTTGCAGCCGCTCTGGGACCGCTACATGACGCTCCTCACATCTGAGCCGTCACCCGTCGACTGGCCGCTCAGTTGGTCCTGGGAAGGCCTGCAACCTCTCATTGAACGGGCCGTCGCCGAAGTGGGAATGGAAGACGCCGAGCGGCGGGTGCTGCTCCTCGCACACCCGGCATTTGCCCCCCATGCTTACACGACAACCAACCTGTCTGGTGCTCTGCAGGTGTTGCAACCCGGTGAGCACGCGCCTCCACATCGCCATACAGTCTCGGCGTTGCGATATGTGATCGAAGGTGAGGGGGCTGTCACCTGCGTGAACGGCAAGCGCTGTGAAATGGCCGAAGGCGATCTCATCCTCACACCCTCGTGGTGCTGGCATGAGCACCGTAATGAAGGCGAGCATCGCGTGGTTTGGTTTGATGGCCTCGATATGCCGTTGGCGCATCATCTGCGGTCCGTATTCCTTGAGTTTGGGCAACCGGCCGAGATGCCGGAGACCGTTGATGATTCGATAGCAATCGCAGGCGCTTTCCCTGCAGGGAGCAACGACTTCGCGAATCAACCATCACCGCGCTATCGCTACGCCGGCTCGGCCATTTCAACGGCGCTCGATGCAACGATTCCCGGATCTGATGGGTCCCGGCAGTTGCGTTACACAAATCCGGTCACCGGCGGGCCCGTGATGGCGACGCTGGACTGTTACGCCTTGCGCCTGCGGGCGAAAGCGGCAACCCGAGCATTCAGAAGCACGAGCGGTGCGATCGCCGTTGTCGCCAATGGTAGCGGAACGTCATGGATCGGAAATCGCACGGTAACCTGGCAGAAGAACGACGTGTTCAGCATCCCCCACTGGCATTGGGTCAGGCATTGTGCGGAGGATCGCGATACGCAGTTGTTCATTATGACCGACAAGGCGTTGCTGGAAGCGATGGGATATCTGCACACGGAATTCGAATAGTGATCGTCGGCGCGCAGTTCTTCAACGAGCCCATCAACAGCCGCGCGCCCAGTAGGTAGGCAAAGCATCTCGCTTCGGAAGAAAGGATTCATGGATCACATGCATCCGGGCTGACACTACATTTTGTAGTCCTATGTAAATTGATGATATGGAGGCAAGCATGGAACCAGACACGACTCCCGATGTCCAGGGTTTTATCGACCAATCCAGAATCGGACTCCGGCAGTTGCGTCTCATCGCACTTTGCATCGCTATCATGCTGGTCGAAGGTTACGACACGACGGTGATTGGATACATTGCACCTCTTCTGCGTCAGCAGTGGCATCTACAACCTCAGAACCTCGGCCCTCTGTTCGGCATGGGACTGTTTGGACTCGGCATCGGGTCGCTCGCGCTGGGGCCGATAGCGGACAAGATAGGACGTAAAACACTTCTGCTTCTGTCAGTGGGCCTGTTTGGTGTTGCCTCGCTTGCATCCGCCTTCGCTGAAAGCCTTCATGTTCTGATCATTCTCCGGTTTATAACGGGTCTCGGGCTCGGCGGTGCAATGCCCAACGCCTATACCCTGGCCGCCGAATACAGTCCTGCGCGATCGCGTGCAAGTCTTGTCGCTCCCATCGGATGTGGCATGGCAGCCGGCGGCGCAATTGGCGGAGTCTTTGCGGGCAATGCGATGCAGGCGTATGGCTGGAGCATCATGCTCACCATAGGCGGTGTGTTGCCCATTCTGCTTGTCCCGTTGTTGCTGATGTGGTTGCCGGAATCGGCACGGTTCCAGATAGCGCGAGGCGTTTCCGAAGACAAGGTGCGCAAGACGCTGCGTCAGATGTACCCCGACATTCAGTTTGACAAGGTGCGGCTTACCCATGTCAAAGTGCCTCGATCCGCTTTTCCCGTCAAATATCTGTTTCGTGGAGCATTGGCTCGTGACACTGTTCTACTATGGATGACAGGGTTCAGCACCCTGCTCATTGTCTACTTCCTCGGTAACTGGCTTCCCTTGCTCGTGCACGATTCCGGCGCTGCATTTGGCGCGGGAACACACATGATTGCTTTCTACCTTTTTGGAAGCACCGTGGGTGCGCTTGCTCTCGGAATGATGATGGATCGCTATCGTCCGCAGATGGTGATCTGTCTGACCATGGTTGTAGCGTCTGCCTGCATGGCCTCCCTCGCCTCAGTTCTGCACACCAGTCTACTCGCATACCCGGCCCTGTTCCTTATCGGCATGGGGACCGGAGGAACGATGACCGGCATCAATATTCTGGCGACGATGATCTATCCGACGCCCGCGCGAGCGACGGGGGTAAGCTGGGCGCTTGCGTTCGGCCGTGTCGGATCCATTCTTGGTGCCACAGTTGTCGGCGCTCTTCTTGCCGCGGGATGGTCCATCCCGAACCTGTTTGCCGGCGCTGCAGGCGTCCTTCTTCTGGCAGCACTCTGTGCAGCTTTCATGCGCAATACGGAAAAAACCGGACAGCGGTCCGACGCGGTCGCTTCGAACCAACTGGCGACCGCTATTGCCGACCCGAAGCCGTAAAGGTGGTCGATCGAGACGAGAGAATTGTGTACAGAGACAGCGTTCGAAATGCAGATTTCTTTTTACGAGGCAGGAAAACCGTGACGCCAGGCGAGTCCTCACCGCAAACCATCCGATACGGAACCGTGGCAATTTCCCTGCATTGGTTAATTGCCGTGTTGATAGTAGTGGCGTTCTATCTTGGATGGATCATGACAGATATTCCTGGTTTTACGCCGGTGAAGCTACGGTATTTTTCCTGGCACAAGTGGATCGGGGTCACGGTTTTCGCATTCTCTTTGTACCGCCTGTCGTGGCGAGTGGTCAATCCTCCGCCATCACTCCCAGAAACTGTGTCGGCATGGCAAAGGAGAGGTGCAAACGTTGTGCATGGGTTGTTGCATGTCCTTATGTTGGCTATTCCCTTGACCGGTTACTTTTATAGTTCCGCGTCTGGCATCCAGGTCGTCTATCTGGGGATCGTCCCGTTGCCCGTCATCGTGGGGCCGAACGAAGCACTGAAGGTTTTCTTGCGCATCTGCCACGTCAGCTTGAACTACGTGCTGCTTACGCTTGTTGTACTACACGTTAGCGCGGCCATAAAGCATCACCTCGTTGACCACGACGGACTGCTTATGCGGATGCTTCCCTTTGTGAAATAGCCCAACGATATGCGTATTAATCACGAAATCATTCTGCTGTAAGCGGTGCTCTACCAGAGATCTGAATATGAACCTGAAACAGAAAAAAGTACTTTTTCAGTACTCGACGGTGGTGATCCCGTTATTCGTCATTCACGCGAGCGCAGTGGACGCTGCGCAGGTTGATGCGGGCCGAAGCGCGATCGTGGTGGTTTCCTCCCAGATGGGCGTATCGATGACAGGGCGTTTCAGGGACTTTACGGGGGCCGTTGACTTCGATCCGGCGAAGCCAGCGGTTGGAAGCGCCACGTTGTCGATCAAGACGGCAAGTTACGACATGGGAAATGACATATACGGTGAACAGATCCGCGACAGAAAATGGTTCGATACTGCACGCTTTCCTTTCGCGACTTTCGTGTCAAGTGCGATCACGCCAGAGCAGGACGGGCGCTACACCGTTGTCGGCAGACTGACAATAAAGGGGCAATCTCGAGCCGTGACCGCTCCGGTCACCATTACCCGCGAAGGAAGCTCGTTGGTATTCGATGGGTCCCTACCCATTAGCCGGACGCAGTACGGGATCGGTGTCGACGAATGGAAGGACACGTCAATCGTTGCCGATAGCGTCGTGATCAGATTTCACATTGTATCTCGCCAACCATGATTTTCGCCCTCAACAGGAGCGAAAGGAAATCTTATGAAAATCAGACGCATAACAGTCGCGGTCGCGACGACGCTATCCGTGGCATCGATGAACTCGAAAGCCGATGTTTATCAGCTTGACCCGGACCACACTTACCCGAGCTTCGAGGCGGATCATTTTTCCGGAACGTCGATATGGAGAGGGAAGTTCCGGAAAAGTTACGGCACAGTGAACTTGGACCGAGCCGCCAGGACTGGCTCAGTAGACGTAGTAATTGATGCTGCATCCATTGACACCGGCAACGACAGACTTGACGGTATCCTCAGGTCGGACAGATTTCTTGACGTTGAAAAATTCCCGACGGCTATCTACAAAGGAACCCAGATTCGGTTTAGCGAAGCCAACCCGGTGGAGGTTCTTGGCACATTAACGATGCACGGGATTACGAAGCCGGTGAATCTCGAACTCCAGTCGTTCAAGTGCATCGCCAATCCTCTCCTGAAGCGTGAAGTGTGTGGAACTGAGGCGACCGCAACATTCAATCGTGCCGATTTCGGAATTGATTTTGGTAAGAGCTATGGATTCTCTATGCAGATAACACTGCATATTCAGGCAGAAGGTATCAAACAGTAGGACGCTCCACGTAGCGATACAGAGACAAGATGCCGCGAATACATCTGGCTACTGATATATCGTGGGAGCGTAGTTGAAAGAAATTTAAACCGACGACGGCTTATAAATAATGATTCGGATTACTTAGGATGAGACAATGAAGGCTAAGTGGCTTGCTGCAACGATTTTCGCATCGACGGGGATCGCGTATGGGCAGAGCAGTGTTACGTTGTACGGTATCGTCGACAGTGGTGTCGAGTACTACAACAACTCGTCGACAAAAGGTTCGTTCGTTGGAATGCCCACGTTGACAGGGGAGGTGCCGTCGCGGTGGGGCTTGCGAGGCTCGGAAGATCTGGGAAGCGGATTCGAGGCCTTCTTCGTTCTGGAAAGTGGCTTTGCGTTAAGCAACGGAACACTAGGATACGGAGGGAGATTGTTCGGCCGACAAGCAAACGTGGGGTTAAGCACGCCGCTTGGTTCGGTGACCGTTGGCCGACAAATGAACATGTCAATGTATGCACTTTTCGATGCCGACGTGATCGGTCCATCGGTGCATAGCATGGCTTCGTTTGACACTTATCTGCCGAATGCGAGAAGCGATAACGCCGTCGGTTATCTCGGGACCTTCGGAGGATTCAAACTGGGTGCCACCTACAGCTTCGGTCGCGATGCAGCGGGCCCGGTCGGCCCGTCTGCAACAAACTGTCCGGGGCAGGTGCCGGGCAATATCCTCGCGTGCCGACAATACACCATGCTTGCTGCATACACTGGTCCCCAGTTTGGCGCTGCTGCTTCCTACGACGTGATGCGTGGCGGCAATGGTGCGACAGCACCACTGTCCAGCCCCGGCGCTACGGACGCGCACGTCATTGTTGACGGATACGTTAGTTTTGGTTCGGGAAAGGTCGGGATGGGTTGGGTCCGGCGAAATACGTCGGCAGGCTCACATGCTCAGTCGGATCTTTTCTTTCTCGGAGGAAATTATTTTTTTACTCCGGCATTCTCAGCTGATGCGCAGGTGGTGAGGTACATCTTGCGCTCACATTCCGACTCCACGCTTATGGTCGGACGGCTGAATTACCTCCTTTCAAAGCAGACTACGCTTTATACGTCAGTCGGGTATGTGATCAATAGCGAGTTCGGTAACGCTCCCGTGGCTGCGGGTGGAACGGTCGCGACCGGGAAGAACCAGTTTGGTGTGATGCTAGGCGTTCAACACAAATTCTAGATCAACTGGTTTCCGACGTAGTGGAGGAAGACTGGAGTCTCCGGATTCCAGACTGAGTTGGCGTACATGAAATCTGAATTGACGTCCAACATGGGAAGGAGAATGCGAAATCTGCGGCTTAAAACTAGGTTACGGCTCCTGGCAGGCCTGATCTTGTCGGGCGTAATCGTCATCGGCTTGTGGGGAGCCTGGCAAACGCGAGAGACGATGATCGAAGGCCGCAGATCGGAGTTGCGGGACATCGTCAACATCGTTTATGCGGTGGTTGATCACTATCACCTGCTATGCGTCAGTGGCGCCATGACGGAGGCTGATGCCAAACGGGCTGCCCTCAACGATCTCCGGGCGATGCGCTATGGTGGCCTCGGCGGCTACGTGGTAGTTCTGGATATGAGTGGGAATGTGCTAATGCATCCCATGCATCCAGACCTTGAGGGCAGGAACGCTAGCGGACTTACCGATTCCAGCGGCCACCACGTGATCGTCGACATGATCAACCTCGCGGCGAAGGACGGCGAAGGCTTCCTGTCAGCCGGTTTCATGAAGCCGGAGACGAGAGAAATAGCGCCGAAGCTCAACAACGTGCGCCTGTACAAAGCCTGGGAATGGGTCGTGACTACAGGCGTCTTTGTGGACGATATCGAGCAGGCGTTCACTATCGCGCTGGTTCGGTTGGTCGGCGTAGCCCTTGTCGTTTGTATGCTTTCCTTGCTTGTGATAGGCACGATTGTTCGCAGTATTTCTTACCAGCTAGGAGGAGAACCTGCGTACGCCGCAGCGGTGGTGACTCGTATTGCCGGCGGTGATCTGGGCATGGTTGTCGAGACCCGCCCCGGCGACGAGATGAGCCTGCTGGCATCGATGCGTCGTATGCAGCAGCGCCTCGTTGAAGCAGTCGAAAAGATCCGGCTCGGTGCCGCATTGATTTCGTCGGCGTCCAATGAAATCGCGGATGGAAACGCCGGTCTGTCGTACCGCATTGGCCAGCAGGCGGCGTCTCTCGCCGAGACTGCGGACAGGATCAATCAGTTGACCGTTGCAGTCAGACAAAACGCAGATAACGCCACTCACGCCAACCAGTTTGTCTGCAACGCGTCTGAAATGGCTGCGCGCGGCGAAGCAGTGGTGGGAGAGGTTGTCGGTACGATGCAAGGAATATCGCAATCTTCTCGCAGCATTGTCAACATTATCGATGTTATAGAGGGCATCGCCGCTCAGACAAATATTCTTGCACTCAACGCGGCCGTCGAAGCTGCTCGCGCTGGCGAGGCGGGACGGGGCTTCGCAGTCGTGGCAAGTGAAGTACGAAACCTGGCACAGAGGTGCGAGTCAGCTGCGAAAGAGATCAAGTCGCTGATTGAGGCGTCGGTTGAGCAGATTGAAGCTGGCTCCGTTTCGGTAGGGCGAGCGGGCGGCACGATACACGAGGTGATGCAGGTCGTCGTTGGCCTCAATGGGATCGTCAAGGAAATCAGTGTGGCCTCAGCGGGACAGAGTGTCGACATTGAAGAAGTGAATGCTGCAGTTACGTGCATGGACGCGACGACGAGAAAGAACGCTGTTCTCGTCGAGCAGGCAAGTGCTGCGGCATCGTTGTTAAAGGATCAGGCGGAACAGCTGGAGGTGGCGATCGCGGTGTTTCGCTTGCCGAAGTCTTCGTCATGAAGAGATCACTCCTCGCCGAGGGGGGGCTAATTATGCGTTTCCGCTCATCTCTCTCTTCCCGTTTGCGAGTACGAAGTCGATGTAGCCCATTTCATCTGTAGACGCTGGGCTACGCGGCAGGTGCCGTTTCATTGAGCGACGTCGGAACCGCTTCAATACGCGCTCGAGTTCATCCTTCGTCAATGCCGGCGTCGCCAGGTCCACAGCAGTTCACCCAACTGGCTTTGTGACTGCCCCTGGGTCGTCACGTCGAGTTCAGCGCTGCAAACAGAAAAAATTCTTCCATATAATTAGAGATCTAATATAATGTCAGTACTGAACGAACGTGGCGGCAGACGCTGCCGGGAGACATGTGATGCTGACGATTGAAGAGAATGATCTGCTTTGCCGGGTGGAAGGCGATGCGCCGATGGGTAAATTAATGCGGCGCCATTGGACGCCGGTGTGTTTGATCGAAGAAGTCAGCGAGCCGGATGGCGCGCCAGTACAAGCGAAGGTTTTCGGAGAGGATCTGGTTGTCTTTCGCGACACCGAGGGCCGGGTTGGTGTGATGGATGAATACTGCCCACATCGACGCGTCTCACTGGTCTACGGTCGCAACGAGGACTGCGGCCTGCGCTGCCTGTATCACGGCTGGAAGATGGATGTGCAGGGCAACGTGATCGAGATGGTCTCGGAACCTGCCGCAAGTACCATGGCGCAAAAGACGAAGCACAAGGCGTATCAGACCAGGGAGTGGGGCGGAATGGTCTGGGCCTACATGGGTCCGCAGGACGCCATTCCCGAATTCACGCCACCGCCCTGGGCGCCGACAGCTGAAACGCGCGTCAGTATTGCGAAGGCGCTGTTGCCCTGCAACTGGGCGCAGATTCTTGAGGGCGCAATCGATTCGGCGCACAGTTCCAGCCTTCATTCTTCAGACTTTGTGCCGGCCCGCGTGGGAGGCGCCGAAGCGACTGAGAAGAACTGGCTGCGACCCTCGACCGACAAGGCGCCGCGTCTTCAGGTGGAGCGCACCGGATACGGTTTTCGGTACGCGGCAATCCGTCGGCCGATTTTCAATGCGAATACGCACGACTACATTCGCTCAACTGTTTTTGTCGCGCCCGCAACGGTCCTGATCCCGCCCAACAATCTTTATAACGTTGCCAACATCAACGTGCCGATGGACGACGAGAATACCGCCTTCTATTTCATCGCGTGGGGCGACCCGAAGACCACCCCGGAAACCGAGACCTGGCGCAAGTTCCTTTGTCAGCAGGTGGGCATCGATCTCGACGAGCGTTATCGCCCGCTGCGCAATCACGAGAACCGGTTCTGGCAAGACCGCACCGCGATGGCTGCTGGTAACTTCACGGGCATCACGGGATTCCCAAACCAGGACATCGCAATGTGGGTGACGATGGGGGGCATCGCCAACCGGTCAGATGAGCGACTCGGCGCAAGCGATCTTGCCATCGTCGAATTCCGCAAGCGGATGCTTGAGGCGTTGACGGAGTTTGAAGCCGGTGCAACGCCTATTGGCACCGCTGAACAGGCGATCCCGCAGAGCGTCTGCTCCTACCAGGCGGTGATTACGAAGGAGACTGACTGGCGCGCTTACGAGGCCAGATACGTCTGGGGCGATCTTGAGCAGCCCGAGCTCGAGGCAAACTACCAGGTTAAACAGTAAGAGCCAGGGGGCAGTATGGAACAACGTCGCCTTCGTATTGGCGTAGCGGGATTGGGACGCGCATTTTCGCTGATGTTGCCGACGTTCCTGGGCGATCCGCGGGTCGAACTGGTCGCTGCCTGCGATCCCCGACCGGAAGCGAGGCGCCAGTTCGAGAAGGACTTCGACGCGCCCACGTACGGAGATGTGTCTGATCTCGCGATCGATGTCAACGTCGAAGTGATCTATATTGCCAGCCCGCATCAGTTTCATGCGAGCCACACGGAAGTAGCGGCCGCGCATGGGAAGCACGTTCTCGTTGAAAAGCCGATGGCGCTCAGCGTCGAGGAATGTGACAGGATGATCTCCGCGTGCCGCGATGCAGGGGTCACGCTTATCGTCGGTCACTGCCACAGCTTCGATACACCCTACCTTGAAACGCGCAAGCTCATCCAGGGTGGCGAATTCGGTTCGGTCAGGATGATCCATGCGCTAAATTTCACTGACTATCTGTACCGCCCTCGTCGCCCCGAAGAACTGTCGACGGCTGAAGGCGGCGGCGCTGTATTCAGCCAGGCCGCTCACCAGGTAGATATTGTTCGTCTACTCGCGGGGCAACGTGCGACTCGGATCCGGGCCACGGTAGGCAGCTGGGATCCAACGCGACCTACAGAAGGGGCATACAGTGCGATCCTGTGGTTCGAAACGGGTGCTTTCGCTTCGCTTTCCTACAACGGTTACGGTCACTTTGACTCAGACGAATGGACAGGCTGGATCGGCGAAATGGGGGATCCGAAGCGTCCCGATAGCTATGGTAGCGCTCGGCGGCGGCTCGCCACGCTCGTCTCGCTAGACGAGGAAGCGAACCTCAAGGCCGCGGGTACGTACGGTGGGGCGTCATATCAACCGCCAACGAATCAGGGAGGGCAACCGCGCCAGCATCAGCACTTCGGCCCGTTAGTCGTTTCCTGTGAAAAAGGTGATCTGCGTCCTTTGCCGGACGGCGTCGTCATTTATGGTGATCAGCACATCGAAAAGCGGAACATTGATGCGCCAAGCGTGCCGCGAGCCGAAGTGATCGACGAACTGTACGCTTCAGTGGTCGAGCACATCAGGCCGATCCACGACGGCGAATGGGCCAAAGACACGCTGAAAATATGCGTCGCCATGCTGGAGTCCAGCCGGCAAGGACGCGACATCGAGCTGGCTGCTTGCGAACACTGTGGCGACCTTGTGGCTCTTTCAAAACACTCCCGTAGCTCGCGATGATTCCCTATTTGTCCGAGCGTGAAAATTCGATTGAGCATATCGACGCGCTGTGCATGCGGTTATTCGACACCTGGTGCGACACCAGAAGCGTAAAGCCGCTCGCGTATCTCTTGAAAGTTTGGCCCCTGTGCAATAGCGAGCCGGCGACAATCAGGGCACTCGGTGACGTGTTACGCAACTTGAGGAACCATCATCCGAGCGCTCCCACCGTTGAAATGACGGACATCTTGCTTGAGCTTGCCGATTGCATTGAAGAGCTTTTGGACTGATGTGCGATGGGGCTGACATCGATGGCCAGCAAAGACCGACTGTCGCTTTGTTGGCAGATGCGGGAACGCACTATTCACATCTGCGGTGAATTCAAGATCGCGGGCGTGCTCAGGTTCTGCATTGTGATGGTATGCGGATGAACTGAATGCCGCAGTCTTCAAGCACGGTGGCAAATGGGCCAGAGACACGCTGAAACATGCCGCGCCATGCTGGAGTCGAGTCGATAAGGACGCGATATCGAGCTATCGGACTTGTAATTATGGGTGGAAAGGGCTGTGCCCGTTAGCCCTTTTCTCGCTGGTCCAGGTCAGCAGAGCGCAGCCCTCTGCCTAACACTGGCCTACAAAGCGTAGAGAAAAATCGACGGCGCGGACGTTTTTTGTCAGGCTCCCGATTGAGATTCTGTCGACGCCGGTTTCCGCAATTGATCTAATTGTCGACTCTGACACGCCTCCAGATACTTCGAGTTCCGCGCGTTCCGCATTGATCGTTGCGGCGTCGCGCATCTGTGACAGGTCGAAGTTATCGAGCAAAATGGATTGTGCTCCTGCGGCGAGTGCAGTGGTCAATTCATCCAGAGTCTCGACCTCAACCTGTACCGGGACTCCTGCGTTCAGATGTTTCGCGGCGTCCAATGCCATCGCAATTCCCCCGCAGGCCTGGATGTGATTCTCCTTGATGAGGATCCCGTCAAACAGACCCAACCGATGGTTCGAACCACCGCCGATCTGAACCGCATACTTCTGTGCAAGTCGAAGGCCAGGGAGTGTCTTGCGCGTATCAAGTACGCGTGCCTTCGTTCCTTCAACCAGTCGCACGAAGGCACGGGTCGCCGTGGCCACGGACGATAGCATCTGAAGGAAGTTGAGCGCTGTTCGCTCGGCCGCAAGCAGGCTCCTCGCAGGGCCACGGATTTCGCAAACTGCGTCGCCAGGATTCATGACGCTGCCTTCTTCGAAATGCCACTGCGCATGGAGATTGACGTCAACGTGAGCAAGTGTTTCGTCGAACCACGGACGGCCGCATAGCACCGCGGCCTCACGAACGGTAAGTACTGCCCGGACAGTCGTTGACGGATTCACCAGCTCGGAGGTCCAGTCGATGCTACCAATGTCTTCGGCAAGGGCCTCGTGCACGTTGCGTACGACCGCTGCGCGGGTCAGGTTGTCCATAGGTGTGGTGATGATGGCGAGAAATAGATCGACGGGATCGCGCCGCGATGACGGTATCGCGAGTCTCGATACAGGAATATAATTAGAGATATAATTATACGTCAAATCTTTGCTCGGGAGGCGTTGCTTTAGCTGCCTTCGTACTCTTCGCCACGCGTGGCGATCAGATTACCGAGTTCCCGGGTGGACGGGATACGCCGCGCGGGATCATTGGACTCCGCCTCATCTTTCGCCATGTTTTCGATAATGGTCAGCAAGACCTTTCGCGCAACCTTGATTTCTGTTTCTTTCAGCCCTCTGACGCTAACCTCGTTCACTTCCTCAGCAAGGGGAACGAGCTTCTTTTTCAGGTTTTTTCCCTTCGGGGTCAGATAGACGTAGGTGTTCTTCCGGTTATCAGGCGACTGCCGCCGCTCGACATAGCCGAGTTTTTCCATCGCCGTTACGGCTGTGAAAGTCGTTGGGGTCATCACACCCGCTTCGTCACTCAGCTCTTTCTGGGTCAGGCCATCTTTTTCCCATAAGATTCGCAGAAACGCCCAATGGCCAAACGAAACTTCATATTGCGCGAGTCGCATGTGGAGGCCTCGAACCATTGCGCGTGCCGCGTCCTTGACAAGGTGGGCGAGCCGGTCGTGAGGAACGGCCTCGCGCCAGTGACGAAGGATCGGGTCGGTGGTGGGAGCCGTTTTATCGGAAGTCCGTTGGGATGCCATGGAAACGCCGTGTCGGAAGGTTAGACTGCTTACAATCATAGCGCGTTCTCGAGCACCAACGCTGGAAAGGCACGCGCTATTGACCGAGGTAAGAAAGGCGAGCTTCGAAAAGCCCGCCTGTCGCAGTTCACGCCTTCCTCAATATGGGCAACCAGTTAGAAGCTGTGCCGGATCCCCACGGTTATGCCCGTCTGATCGGCTCCCGTCGCGACGTCGACACCCGTACCACGAATGCCGACGTTCGAAAAGGAGCGGTTGTTCACATAGGCGCCTTCCGCATACAGTTCCGTGCGCTTCGAGAGGAAGTAATCGACGAGCAAGACCCCCATCGTCGGTCCACCATGTGGATTGCGGAATTGTGTGTGGTACACGCTGGCAGAGATGAACAAAGGCGCGCTGACGCGGTAGGTCAGTCCGCCCCAATACAGCATCGAGCTGGGCGGCGTACTGGTGTTACGCGTGTTGAGCCATCGTACGCCAGCGAGCGCTTTCACAATGCCAAAATCGTACGACGCGCCGAAAAGCGCGCGGCTTTGCGTATTGCTTTGCGTCGCGATAGATGTACCCTGCAATTGATCGTACGTGACGCCAATGCTGAACGGGCCGCGATCGTATAGCACGGCGGCGCTCATCTCCCGCCCGACCTTGGTCGCACCAGGTACCTGTGCTCCGTTCGGGATGGTCGAGTCATACCCGCTGCTGTAGAGCATCGCGAACGTCACGCCCGCCGCGCTGAGACCATACCGGATCGAGTTGTCAGCCCGGTTCACGAACTGACTGTCCATACTCTGTGCCGAGTAGCTCGGATTGAACGTCAATGCATCATACTTGTACATCAACTCGTACAGCAGATTTTGTTGACGTCCCAATGTGACGGTGCCGTAAGGTGTTGATACCCCGACGAACGCCTTCCGACCGAAAATACGCCCGCCCTGACCTAGCGTACCGTTGTTCAGGTTGAAGCCACCTTCGAGAACGAATACAGCCTTATAGCCACCTCCAAGATCCTCGGCACCTTTCAAACCCCAACGTGAACCAGCAAGGTTGCCAGACTGTTCCCGTACGGCCGACGAGGCTGTTTTGCCGCTAGGGATGTGGTTTGCATACTCGATTCCGATATCGGTAATACCATATAGCGTAACCGAACTCTGGGCCTGCGCGCTGAGACTGGCAAAGGCGACAATCCCTCCCGCCATTGAAGTCGAAACAATACGTCTCATTTTCTCCTCATTTAATTAGGAGTACATATATAAGTAAACGATTTTTTGTTGATACGCTGAGAATAGAAAACGAGCTCGTGAACTAACTGCAGGCAGTACGGGTCAGGCAACGTTTGCGTCCATGAATTCCTTCATGGTTCGGTGGAATACGGCCAGCACTTCCGATTCGACATCATGCATTTCCGGGCTGCCATACACACGATCGGGGGGATTGACCTCGATGACCGCAGCGCCTCGTGTCCGCCTGGGCGTAAAGACTGCAATTCGGTTGGCGAGATAGTGCGCCTCAATGATGTCATGCGTGACAAAGACAACCCGTGTGCCGGTCTTTTATCCACGTGTTCACCAGTTCGGCGCTAAGTTTTCTCGTCGTAATCTTGTCGAGCGTCGAGTTCGGGAAGACCCCTCAGATCTTGAAACTCTCCAGGCTTGCCGGGTGGAACAGTTCCGTGGGTTCCAGCAGCCGGCTCGATAGGCCCTCCTTGAAGTGTTGTGCGAGAAATCGACCGATGACACGTTCGTTCTCGCCAAAGCCATATGACCAGAAATCTGTGCCCATTAGCTTGCGGGCCGCGCGCAGATGGTCTTCAACGAATGGTAGGGTGATCTTGGTGGCCGACGTGTCGCTGAGGCGAGCGAGTGCTATTGCCTTGGATTTTTCAAAGGCCTTAGTCACTGCGCCGGGCAACCAGGGGTGCCGATCAGCCAGTTCCTTGCGGATACCGAGGGTGTGCATGATCGGGAAAATCGCGGTGCGGCGATACCATTCAGATGCGCTTTGGTGGGGATCGTCGAAGAGATATTTGACTTGAGGGTGGCCCCGGTCAAAACAGGAGGGAGCGCGTGGGCCGATGACGGCATCGATTTCACCCGCCTCCAGTAATCCAGAGATTGTTTGACCTTCCGGAGCGCTTTCGAGACGGACGTCAGCGGGCAGCTTGAGATTGATTTTCTCGACACGAGTCGCATCCTCATAGCCACCACGAACCCAAGTGACGTCGGACGGCTTGACGCCGTATTCCTCTTCGAGGATGAGCCGGACCCAGACGTTAGCGGTCAATTGATACTCGGGAACACCTATCAGCTTGCCTTTCAGATCCTCGGGACTGTCAATGCCGCGATCCGTCCGAACGTAGATCGACGTATGGCGAAACGCGCGCGAAGGGAAGATGGGCACTGCAATGTACGGCGACACGCCGGCTGCCGTTTTTACCGAGTAACTGCTAAGCGACAGTTCACAGATATCGTAGTCTGCGTGCCGGAATGCGCGGAAGAATATCTCTTCCGGATCCTGCAACATGAAGACGGGATCGACACCATCGATCTGCACGTCGCCGTCGACCAGCGGCCGCATG
Organism: Paraburkholderia hospita; assembly: GCF_002902965.1. Lineage (GTDB taxonomy): Bacteria > Pseudomonadota > Gammaproteobacteria > Burkholderiales > Burkholderiaceae > Paraburkholderia > Paraburkholderia hospita. Next base: position 141,259 of record NZ_CP026109.1, read on the forward strand.
CGGTCGTAGTTTCCAACTGCGATCGAAAGTTGAAGTTTGCTCATTTACACTCCTGGACTGATTGATGCTGCGTATGGCCGGGTTCCCGCAAGTCACGGCCTGGAATCTGGTTTCGGAACGCCTATCAGGACGGCCACGCCGCCTGCAAAGACAAGGACCGCGACCAGCAATAACCCAGCGGCGAAGCTACCGGTTATGCTTTTGACCCAGCCCAGCACGATCGGCCCGAAGAACGCGCCGACCTGACCAAGGCTGCTGATCACGCCGATACCGCCAGCGGCGGCGTCCCCTGTGAGATAGGTAGGCGGAATGGACCAGATAATGGCCGCAGCCGCGAAGTAGCTGATCGACACCAGGCTCAGGCAGACAATTGCTGCGGGCCAGTTATGCGTCAGCAAGGTGAGTGTCGCGGCCCCAATGGCGCCAGCGGTGGTCGAAGCGACGAAGTGCCAGCGGCGCTCGAGCCTCAGATCTGAGCTACGCGCTATTACGAGCATGGCGATGGCGCCAACCATGTACGGCAAGGCCGAGAGCAGGCCGATGTGCAACACGTTGCCGATACCCGCCTGCTTGATGATCGTTGCCGTCCAATAGTTCAGGATGGTCCCGCATAGCGGAACCGTCGCCCAGCCTGCAGCCAGCACGTAGACGCGGGGATCGCATAGAGCTGCGAGCAGGCGGCTCGGTGCATCTGCCGGCTTCGCTCGCTGGTCCGCTTCGAGACCTTCAACGATGATTTCCTTCTCACCGTCAGTCAGCCATTTGGCGTCCTCAGGCTTGTCCGTCAGATAGAAGTAAGCGACGATGCCTGCGATCACCGCGGGGATGCCTTCGAGAAAGAACAGCCATTGCCAGTTGCGATAGCCCCATACGTCGGCAAAGTTCTGCAGGATAAAACCGGACAGCGGGCCACCGATAATTCCTGCGGCGGCAATTGCAAGCAGGAATCGTGAGGTAATGCGAGCGCGACGCTGGGACGGATACCAATACGTAAGGTAGAGGATTATTCCTGGCCAGAATCCGGCTTCTGCAGCTCCAAGCAAGGTTCGGGCAAGATAAAACTGCCACGGAGCCGTCATGAATGCCATCGCAGTAGAGATTCCGCCCCACAGCAGCATGATGCGGGTCACTGTCTTGCGGGCACCGATACGCTTGAGAAGCAATGTGCTGGGGACTTCAAGCAGGATGTAGCCGATGAAGAAGAGACTCACTCCCAGGCCGTAGGCTGCATCGCTGAGACCCAGGTCCTGTTTCAGTTGCAACTGGGCAAAGCTCACATTGACCCGGTCCAGATAGTTAAGCACCCAACACACGAAAAGGAAGGTCATCAGTCTAAAGGTGACCTTCCGATAGGTCATTTCGACTTCCGCTGCATCAGCCATCGCGCGTTCGGACTGCTGTCCGTATTTCAGCGCTGAATCTGTCATGTACGTCTCCGGTTTTCTCGACGTGCAGTGTTGCACTGCACTACATCTATCCCATGGGCGTTCAGTTCGGTACGCTCACCCTAAATAATTAGACATCTAATGATAAAGGCTACGGAAGCTTCGATTTCTTGGCAACCGGGGGTTTCTACCGACCACGATGCCAGTACATTTCATGACTGGCGGTTTTATAATTAGAGATCTAATGATAGCATAGGTCGTAGCGTCGAAATACGCTGCAAATTTTGTGGAGAACCGTATGTGCCCCGTGCAGGACGACTTTTTTTCAAGCCTCAAGATTGCTGGCAAGAAGCAGGTAGCGCGCGACATCTGGCGTTTTGAGTTGTATGACCCACGCGGCGCAGAACTGCCTGAGTTCCGGGCAGGGTCGAATCTGACCGTGCAAGTGCCCAACGGCTCACGCCGCCGCTATTCGTTGTGCAACAGCCCCGAAGAGCGCAACCGCTATGTGATTGCGGTGAAGCGTGACGCGAATGGTCGCGGTGGCTCGATCAGCATGATCGACGACACGAGGGAGGGGGACCTCATTAACGTATCGGTCCCAAAAAATGACTTTCCGCTGGACGATCGGGCCCAGGAGTTCATCCTGATTGCGGGCGGCATCGGCATAACGCCAATGCTTTCGATGATGCATGAACTGCGGACAGAAGGATTGCGCAGGTTCAGGCTGATATATGTTGCACGCGATCCAGAAGCGACAGCATTCCTTGAAGAACTTCAGGGCGAGGAGTGGCATTCGCATGTAAAAGTTCACCATGACTACGGCGACGTATCGAAATCATTTGATTTCTGGTCGGTCTTTGAACGTCCAACGAAAGCACATATCTATTGCTGTGGCCCGCGCGCTCTGATGGACGCGGTCAAGGATATGACGGGTCATTGGCCGACCGGCAGCATCCACTTTGAGAGTTTCGGTGTTGACGGATCGGTGCTGAGGGAAAACAGGTCGTTTACCGTCAGGTTGGCCACGTCCGGTGTCACCTTTGAGATTCCCGCCGACAGGAGCATTCTCGAGGTGCTTCGCGACGCCGGCATTCGCGTTCCGAGCTCTTGCGAAAGTGGAACCTGCGGCTCGTGTCGAACGCAACTGTGTAGTGGAACGGCTGACCATCGGGACATGGTGCTTGAGGAAGAGGAAAAGAGTGGGCAGATCATGGTTTGCGTTTCTCGCGCGATATCCGGTGAACTTGTCCTCGATCTGTGACCCTGACCTGTCGGAATGGCCCCTGCTGGCGCATGGTAGGTAGCTCTTTCGGACATTTCGTTTTACCTGATCGGTAAGAAGCAGAAAATATTTGATCTCTAATATACAAATCGGCCGGTGGATGCCGATAGAACATCTTCGGCGTTCCAAAAAACAGAGATCAAAATGATAAGACGATTGAGCTTCTATCAGCGGCTTTGGATCCCCCTCGGCTTTTTACTTCTGTGTCTTCTCGCCGTCGCGACGTTCGGCGTGGTACAGAACCGCATGAGCGGTCTCGCCGAGCGGGAGCGCGGACTCCGGGAAGCCGGTGAAATAGCCAGAAGTATCGTGTTGCGCTATGCAAAGTTGGTCGAGACGGGAAAGATGAACCCTACAGACGCAAAGCTTGAGGCATTGACGGTGCTTCGCACCGTACGCTTTGGCGAGGACGGGTACATCGTTGTCATCGACTCGGGGATGCATTCGATCATGAATCCCTCGAAGCCAGAAACCGAAGGCAGATTTCTGGGGGACTATCAGGACGAGAAGGGGAAGTTTGTCTATCGTGAAATGGTCTCGATCGCGAAGAGCGGTGGCGATGGTCTCCTTGACTATTACACCCACCGTCCGGGAGGAGTGGAGCAGATCAGGAAGCGCAGCTTTGTGAAGCCTTATCTTCCGTGGGACTGGATCTTCGTTACGGGTGCGTACCTGGATGACATCGATGCGGCATTTGCCAGATCAATCTATCTGGTGTTCAGTTTCGTATTGGCGGTGAGTGTGCTTCTCTCATGCATTGTCTTTCTGACCAACCGATTCCTCGTTCGAACTCTGGGTGGTTCGCCTGAGTACGCGAAAGCAGTGGTGCGCGCTACAGCGGGCGGCGATCTGTCCGTTCAGATCGATACTCGTCCAGACGACAAGGACAGTCTGGTAGCGCAGATTATCGAGATGCAGGTACGGTTGCGCGGAGCAGTTGCCGAGATACAACGAGGCGCCGAAACCATCACGCTGGCGATGGAGGAGGTCGCCACCGGAAACGCTGACTTGTCCCAGCGGACCGAGGAACAGGCCGCTGCGCTCAAGCAGACCGCGAGCAGCATGGCCGAATTCAGGAAGGCTGTCACCGATAATTCGGAGAGTGCGAAGGCGGCTTCAAAACGTGCCGAAGAAGCGTTTTCGACAGCTCGTCGCGGCAATGATGCAGTCAGTGCGGTCACAAACACGATGGGGCACATCACGAAAAGCTCGACCCAGGTCAATCACATTCTCGGAATGATAAAGAGCGTCTCCTTCCAGACTAATATCCTGGCGTTGAACGCGGCGGTCGAAGCGGCGCGCGCAAAGGAGCATGGTCGCGGTTTCGCCGTGGTCGCTTCCGAGGTTCGTGCACTCGCACAGCGATCGTCCGCCGCCTCGCGAGATATTGAGTCGCTGATTGGACGATCGGATGCCCACGTTCAAGAGGGGGCAAGACTCGCCGATGACGCCGGGGAGTGAATGAGCCAGATTTTCTATATAGTTCAACAGGTAGACGTCTTGCTAAAGGAAATTGCCTTGGCATCCGAGGAACAAAGTGTCGGCATTGAGCAGATATCCCGCGCACTTTCGCAGATGGACGAGGTCACCCAACAAAATGCTGCCCTTGTTGAGCAGTCAGCTGCCGCTGCGCAGTCAGTACGGGATCAGGCGCGAAAACTGTTGGCGAGCACATCAATCTTCAGACTTTCATGACGCCGGCCATCACGTCAAAAGGCGGCAAGTTAGCCCGCGTGTGCGCGTCGTTCGTCGGTACCAGGAGACGGTGTCCAGGTTCCACCACTGCGTGCTGCATTCGTGCACTTCCCTCTCAGCAACCGACCCGTCAAGTGCTTTGACCCGTTGCCCCCTTGCTGCCCATGCCATGCCAGACCAACCACTTGGCGGCGGTACTCTCGGTCTCCACCGGCTCCCGTCTCAACGAGGCAATCGTCGCTGCTGCCCAATGGGGAACGCTGCGTCGCCTTGGACTTCTACGGCGCCCGGCATCGCAAGGGCCTGCCGAACAGCAGCAGCATCGCCGAGTCTGCGGTGAACCACGTTGTCAGCTACCGTATGGCGACGAAACGACAGATGCGCCGGACTGACGAAGGGCGCACCGCATGGTGCAGGTCAGGGTTGGGGTTTTGAACGGGGAATTCTCGCCGCGTCGCCTCTCGGCGCTCAAGATTGCTGACTCGGGTTGCGGAAAATGCATCGGGCCAGCGTCAGCAGGCGTGCTCTCGCGAACGGACAGCACAGACCGTGCAATCATGCCGTGAGTCACGGAGTCCTGACGAAATCGACCTCCCCAAGTTTTGCACGCTCTCGCCCACGGCTACCCGAACGAGATTCGACGCCGCGCTGCCGCGATAGGGGCACAAATTATTGGGGCGTTGAACCAGAAGTGAACGACGGTAATGACGGGGCTCTGTTCGCCCTTGGTCTTCAAGAGCAGGTCAGAAAAACCAAATCGGCCCCTGCCATAAAACGATGGTGTCAGACCGGACGCTTTGCCAAACGGTACTTCGACATTCGGAAAATCGTCCATTCAAGGTTCTGGGTTGTCACGCCAAATTTTTGTTGTGAGGGGGTTGGCGATCCATCCCGCCGTCGTGAGACGTCTTCGCTTATCTTCAATCACACGTCATTCGGCTTTTTCCGCTGGTGTCTCCTGCTCAATCCTACAGGCATCGGCGATGAGCGAGCGGAACCACTGATGAGCGGGGCGGGTATGAACCCGTTCATGCCAGACAAGTTTGTAGACCAGTCTCTCGGTTTCGAATGGAAGCTCGCGGACGACCAGTCGATGCTGGTTGACCAGGGTCTGGCCATGCCCTCTGAGAAACCCGCCGGGTACACACGTTAGCAGATCGCTTCCCGCGACGATTCGCAATGCATCGACGAAGTGATTGACGACCACCGAGATTGATCTCGTCTTCCCGTGCAGGCTCAGCCAGCCATCAATGACACCAAGGTCCATTCCGGAGGGCGTCACCAGCACGTGCGAACCAGAAACGAATTGCTCAAGGCTCATTTCCTGGCGCAGTGGGTGTCCTGAATTCATCACGCACACATAGTGGTCTGTCCCAAGTCCCTGCACATGGATATCTCGCGGAAGCGCCGGAAACATTCCGATGGCGCAGTCGAGCGTGCCGCGCTCAATTGCCTCAAGAGAACTCGCATTGGTGTGAAAGGAAAATGCCACCCGGGCAAAGGGCGACAACGAATGAAGCTTTAGTGATATGTCGCTGACAGCTTCGCCAGCGAGGCTGTCCGTCACTGCAATCCGAAAGCTGGTCGGGTCCGTGCGTGGATCGAAGCGCGCTGGCGCGATGGACGTCCGGACCACTGCCAGTGCGCGATGAAGCTCGGGCCAGATGGCCAGCATCCTGGCGGTCGGTTGCACGCCGTCCGCGGCTTTGAGGAAAAGCTGGTCCCCTGTCAGGGCCCGGGCTCGCCTAAGCGCGTTGCTGACGGCCGGCTGGCTCATCGACAGGCTGGCTGCGGCGCGCGTCACGTTGCGCTCCAGCATGATGGCCTCGATGACGACGAGGAGATTCAGATCGAGACGCATGATTATTCACCTGAGTGATGACCGTCCCCCCTAAATCTGAATTAGACGGCCTAGCCCTTTTGGGCAATTATTGCGGACAACAGCCAGCACCGAGCGCGCGGCTCTAACCGACGACCGTTCCAATATATCACCAGGATTCGTCCCATGAATGACACTCAAACCGTTGACGCAGTGCCGAAACTGACCGGGAAGATTAGTGCTGACCGTATCCGTATGTTCCGCACACCCCGCCCTCCCCAAGGACTGATCGAAAAGTTCAAGCGAATCGCGGACGCCACCAGCGTCATCGCCGACGTGATGGACGAGATGGGCATCACCGGCGCCATCGGCGCTTCGGTTCTGAAGCCCACGCTGCCGCACGCCTGCATCGTCGGGCCGGCGCTGACCGTGCGTAATGTCATGCAGCGTGAGCACGTTTACGAGACGGCCCGTCGCCAGGTGAACCGAATGGCGGAGTTCGAGGCACACAACCTGGCATTGCCGGGCGACATCGTTGTGATCGATGGTGTTGCCGGCGTATCTAACATGGGCGGCATTTCTGCTCAGACGGGCAAGCGCCAGGGCGAGGCGGGCGCGATCGTCTCCGGTGGCATCCGTGATGTCGGGCATTCGCGTCGCGCCGATTATCCGATCTGGGCTACCGAGATTACCCCGGTCACGGGGAAATGGCGCATCGAAACCGTGGAGATCAACGGCGACATCCAGATCTCCGGCGTCCGTGTCTCGCCCGGCGATATTGTCGTCGCAGATGAAACGGGGATTTGTTTCATCCCGATCGCACGGGCGGAGGAGGTGGCGGAGCGCGCGCTGGCGAAAGCCAACTTCGAACTCGAGAAGTGCCTGGCTATTGACGCAGGTACCGCCGTCGCCGATCTGCCGAGCAAAGAGTGAACTTCATGACCAACCAATTTCCGAGACTGCGGGTCGCAATCCTCGACGACTATCAGGATGTTGTGCGTACGCTCGACTGCTTCAGTACGCTGCAGGGCCACGATATTACCGTCTGGAACGATGCCGTAGCGGATATCGATGTGCTGGCCGGGCGACTGGCCGATGCCGACGTGCTGGTGCTGCTGCGCGAGCGGACGAGAGTAGACGAAGCGCTGCTAAACCGCCTGCCGAATCTCAAGCTGATCAGCCAGAACGGGCACGTACCGCATATCGATCTCGCTGCATGCACACGCCACGGCGTCCTTGTCTCCTCGGCGCTGACGCAGCGCCCGTCCTACCCGACTGTGGAGTTCACCTGGGGGCTGATTCTGGCGGCGATGCGCAACATCCCGCTCGAAAGCGCGGCCCTGCGCCAGGGCGTATGGCAGAGCACGGTTGGGCTCGGCTTGCGCGGGCGCACGCTCGGGATCTATGGCTTTGGCCGGCTCGGTTCGATGGTTGCACGCATCGGCGTCGCATTCGGCATGGAGTTGCTGGTCTGGGGCCGACAGGGGTCTCTGGACCGGGCGAAGGCAGAAGGCTTGCCGGTCGCTACGAGTAAAGAGGCGCTTTTTGAGCAATCAGATGTGCTCACCCTGCACCTGCGCCTGAATGCAGAAACAGCAGGCCTGATCGGCGCCGACGAGCTCGCCCGGATGAAGCCCACCGCACTGCTGGTCAACACGAGTCGCGCGGAGCTCATCAAACCGGGAGCGCTGGTTGCCGCCCTGCGCGACGGTCGGCCCGGTAAAGCGGCTGTCGACGTGTTCGAGCACGAGCCGTTGACCGATCCATCCGACTCCTTGCTGTTGCAGCCGAATGCCCTGTGTACACCACATCTCGGCTACGTCGAGCGCGACAACTATGAATTTGCCTACGGGAACGCCTTCGAACAGATCGTGGCCTTCTCCAAGGGCGCACCGATCAGCGTCCACAATCCGGACGTGCTGAAACAGGAGCATCAATGAACCTCGAACTTGACGGGAAAGTAGTTCTGATCACAGGCGGCAGCAAAGGTATCGGTCTCGCCTGCGCACGGGCATTCGGGAAGGAGGGCGCCCGTGTGGTGATCGTGTCGCGCAGTGCGGAGAACCTTGGCGCCGCCCAGGCCGCGCTCGCAGCAGAAGGCGTCGACGTCACCCCGATCACGGCAGATCTTTCCAGAAGCGCGGCGGCCGAACGCGCCGTGATTGCGGTCGAAGAGCAGGTCGGATCCATCGCTATGCTAATCAATTCGGCAGGGGGCGCGGTGCGCGTGCCGCCGGGCGAACTGACACCCGACAAATGGCGCGTTGCAATGGACGCCAAGTTCTTCACGTATATGAATGTGATGGATTACGTCCTGCCACGCATGGTCGCCCGTGGTGCCGGCTCGGTTGTCAACATCATCGGCACGGGAGGCAAGGTCGCTTCACCGATCCACATTCCGGGTGGCGCAGCGAATGCAGCCCTGATGCTGGCTTCGGCGGGTCTCGCTGCAGCCTGGGGACATGCCGGCATCCGCGTCAATGTCATCAACCCTGGCGCCACGATGACCGGCCGGGTGCAGATGTCACTGGAGGCGGAATCAAGAGCGACAGGCAGTTCGCCCGAAGACATTCTCCGTCAGAACATCAAGCGCATCCCGCTCGGGCGTTACGCCAATCCGGAGGAGGTGGCGGACGCGGCGCTCTTTCTCGCAAGTGCACGCGCATCCTACGTGACGGGCGCATCGCTCACCATGGATGGCGGATTGACGCCGCTCGTCGTGTGACCTGCTGAAGCAGGCAAAGCAAAGATCAAGGAGACGAGATGTTCAGCTGGTATCGTGAGCTCACCAAACGGGAGCGGGACACGTTCTGGGGATGTTTTGCGGGATGGGCCGTGGACGCAATGGACGCACAGCTTTTCAGCTTTGTGCTGCCGGTGCTGATCGCCGTCTGGGGCATGACCACGGCGCAAGCTGGCTACCTGGCCACGGCGACGCTCACATCGGCCGCCGTAGGCGGCTGGGCCTGCGGCTATCTGGCAGACCGCTTCGGTCGCGTACGCGTCATGCAATTCACCATCCTGTGGTTTTCGGTTTTCACTTTCATCGCGGGTTTTACGCAGAACTTCGAGCAGCTCATCGCGGTGCGGGTGCTGCAGGGACTGGGGTTCGGCGGTGAGTGGGCAGCCGGTGCCGTGCTGATGGGCGAGATCATCCGGCCCGCCCATCGCGGCAAGGCGGTCGGTACGGTTCAAAGCGGCTTTGGCGTGGGCTGGTGCGCGGCGGCGCTATTGGCCGGTGTCGTCCTGGCCCACGTACCGGCGGAATACGCTTGGCGGACGTTGCTGCTGATCGGCGTGCTGCCCGGTTTTCTGGTGCTGTACCTGCGTCGAAAGATCGAGGAGCCGGAACTTTACCGTCAGTCCCGCGCTGCGACCGAAGCGCGCGGCGAAGTCCCGGGCTTGGGCGCCATCTTCCGCCCGAGCATGCTGCGGGTGACCGTCCTGGCGTCGCTGCTGGCATTCGGCGTAATCGGTGTCGGCGGGGCGATTGTCAACTGGTTGCCGACGTTCATGAAAACGGTTCGTCATCTTTCGCCCAGCGCCTCCGGCTATTACGTTTTCCTGGTGACGGGGGGCTCCTTCTTTGGATTCCTGGCAAGCGCGTATCTGTCCGATGTGCTCGGCCGGCGCCGTACCTTCCAGCTGTTTCTGATCTGTTCATGGCTGGTGACGATTGCCTATATGTTCCTGCCGCTGTCGGGCTGGGGACTCATTGTGATGGGCGTGCCGTTTGGCTTCTTCACGATTGGCAACTACGCCGCTCTGGGCCCGTTCTTCACGGAGCTGTTTCCGACCGCGGTACGCGGCAGCGGTCAGAGCTTCGCTTACAACTTTGGCAAGGCGGCCGGCGCCGTCGCCGTCGCCTGCATCGGCATCCTGGCACAGCGGATCACTTTGGCCGAGGCCATCGGGTCGGTGGCGCTGCTTGGCTACAGCGTGGCAATCGTCGCAACGCTGCTGCTTCCTGAAACGAAAGGCATCAGCCTTACGTCAGGCTTTGGGCAGCCCGCAGAACGGGGCGACCGGTCGATTGACGTAAAGGAGCAACCCGCTCCCGGCAAACCCTGAACGGTCCCGTGACGCCACAAACAACGCAAGAATGACAGGAGAAAAAAGATGACTCAATCGAACACAGCCGATACGCGTGAGGTGGCAGCGCAAGAGGCGATAGCTACCGGCCGCCGCAGGAGCGTCACCGTTGAGGGCCTTGCCCACACGTTTCCCGTGCCCAACGCCTGCCGGATCGGCAACCTGATCGTTTCCAGCGCGATTCACCCGACCGATCGCGTGACCCGCGTCATACCGGAAGATCTGCTGTCCCAGTGTGCGCTCCTGTTTGCAAACGTGAAGACGATCGTGGAGGCTGCCGGGGGCAGCACCCGGGACATCATCAAGATGACGTTCTTTGTTCGCGACCGCAACAACAGGGGCCCTTTGAACGACGAATGGGTGCAGATGTTCCCGGATTCTGACTCGCGGCCAGCTCGACATTCACAGCTGCTGCACGCGGAAGGGCCTTCGCTCATTCAGTGCGATTTCATCGCGCTCATCGACAGCGCCAGCTGACGCCGGAAAAGCATTCCGCCGTGCCGGAACCGGAATGCAAGCCGAAGTGAAGCCCATGACAGTCGAGAACGCGAGGAGACCACAATGACCGATGACAGATCAATCAGCCTTACCCGACGCTCCCTGCTCGCGGCAGCATGCATCTGCATGGGGTGCGCAATCAGCGGGCCCCTGCTTGCGGGCGTTCCCATGGTCAGGAGCGAAAGCCCGGAGTTTTATCGCCTGATGGTGGGTGACTATGAGGTCACCGTGCTCTCTGACGGCAAGAGTCCGCTTGCGGCGACGAAGCTGTTGCAGGGCGATCCATCGATAATCGCCGATGCCCTGAACAGCAACTTTCTGGGCGAGCAGGTCGAGACCTCCCACAACTCGTTTCTGGTGAACACGGGCGACCGGCTGGTGCTCATCGATGCAGGGGCAGGCTCGCTACTGGGACCCCACACCGGCAGACTCTCAGGCAATCTTCGCGCTGCGGGCTACCGGCCCGAGCAGGTGGATGAGGTCTGTCTGACACACATGCATGCCGACCACATCGGCGGTCTGATGTCCGGAAACCTGCCGGCGTTTCCGAACGCGATCATTCGCGCCGACAAACGTGATATCGCCTACTGGCTGAGCGAGGAGAACATGCGTAATGCGCCTGCCGCAGCCAGGCGCTTCTTCGAGGCCGCGGTGGTGTCCTTGTCTGCGTACATCCAGGCGGGCAGGTTGAGGACATTCGAGGGCCTCGCCGACCTCATTCCCGGAATCCGGGCGCGGCCAGCCTACGGGCATACCCCGGGTCACACGATGTACGAGGTGGAAAGCCGGGGCGAGAAGCTTCTGCTGTGGGGCGACATTGTCCATGTCGCTGCCGTGCAGTTCGCAGATCCGGGCGTCACGATCGGATACGACGTCGACCGGACGGAGGCCGAACAGGAGCACTGGCGCGTCTTCGGTGACGCGGCACGGCACCGATACATGATAGGGGGCGCGCATCTGCCGTTTCCTGGGCTCGGTCACGTGCGCAGCAGCGATGACAGGAGCTACGCTTTTGTGCCCCTGTCCTAACGTCCCGAGTTAGAAGTTCACAGCTAAGCATTGCATATGTCGGGGGGGATTTGGTCAGCGTGGGACAAGTTGTATCCCACCTGCGTAAGCAGGACCGTGGTGTCAAGTGAGGTGAAGGAGGGATCATGGGTAGCGCGAAAAGCTCGTTGCGCGAGATGGTCGAGCACTGGCTCGCCCCCGATCCGGCGACCGGGGTTCGGGTCACCGAGTTCAGAAACAGGCGATCCAGACACGAATGCTATGTATGCGTTGAGACATTAGGGGCGACAGGTCCGGTCGCGCTGTTCTTCTTTCGCCACCAGGACGGCGCCTGGCGCATATTCCCACCGAATCGACAACGGCCGGCAATGCGCGCCACCTACAATGCGGCAAACTTTTAACTCACCACGCCAGCACCGAATGCGGGAAATCGGCGCGCACGTCACCTGATGGTCAGCACCTTGGATACTGTCGCCTTCGCCTGCCATTCGGATCGGATAACGCGACACGGCTAACTCCAAAAGCAGTTCAGGCAGGTATTCCCCTTCCGGTCGGATACACCGTATGGGTGCTGATCTGGTCAAACTTGCACGTAAATGTATGGCAAGAAAATAGTAGTACTAATTAATATGCTGTAATAGGAAAGGAGACGTCATGAAGAAGGCAATCTTTGTTCTCGTTGCCGTCGGAACAATCGCGGGTACGGCGAGAGCACAAAGCAGCGTCACGCTGTATGGACTCATTGATGCAGGCTTCGCGTACACAAACAATGTAGGCGGACAGAAGCTCTTTGCCGCGAGCTCCGGCAACATCCAGGGCAGCCGCTGGGGGCTGCGTGGAAGCGAGGATCTGGGCGGAGGGCTGAAGGCCCTGTTCGTGCTCGAGAATGGGTTCAATCCGTATACGGGACGTCTCAATCAGGGTGGTGATGAGTTCGGGCGTCAGGTCTACGTTGGCATCAGGTCGGACCAGTATGGCTCGATCACATTGGGCAGGCAGTACGATTCCGTCGTCGACTACACCGGCGCGCTCGAGGCCGCCAGTCAATGGGCAAGCTTATATGGCGGCCACCCGGGCGACCTGGATAACATGAACAACACAAACCGGGTCAACAACGCAATCAAGTTCGCCAGTGCGAACTACAGCGGCCTGACCTTTGGCGGCCTCTACAGTCTCGGTGGCGTTGCGGGCAATTTCAACCGCAACCAGATCTGGTCGGCCGGGTTCAACTATGCCCAGGGTCCGCTTGTGCTGGGCGTGGCGTACCTGAACGTGAAGAATCCGAACTTCTCGTTCTTCGGTAACAACGCCACTTCGTCCACCACCGCGACGAATATGTCGGGATCGCAGGTGTACTCCGGTTTCGCGTCGGCCAGAACCCAGCAGGTTGCCACAGCCGGTGCGGCCTATACGCTTGGTGCGGCCACTTTCGGGACGACATACAGCAATACGCAGTTCCGCGGGCTGGGTGAAACAGCGGTGACCGGGCAGCCGGCCGGATCGCCCAGGTCAGGCGACGCGAAATTCCATAACGCTGAAGCGAACTTCAAGTATCAGCTCACGCCGGCGTTGCTGGTCGCCGCTGCGTATGACTACACGAAGGGTTACAGCGTCACGGCCGAAAAAACCCATCAGGCAATGCTGGGTGCCGACTACGCCCTGTCAAAGCGGACAGACCTTTACGCGGTCGGCATCTATCAGCATGCTTCCGGAACCAACTCTTTCGGTGCGAAGGCCACCGCTCAGATCACCACCCTGTCTCCGTCATCGTCGCAGAATCAGGTGGCCGCGATTGTAGGAATCCGCTCGAAGTTTTAAGCCTGGGGCGCTGCGCGGGCATGCGCTGCGCGGCATGTAGCCCTGCGTCATGTGCGGCCGATGACCGGCCGCTCATGCCGTCGTTTGCAGCACCACATTGGCCGTCGGAATAGGTACGTTAGCCGTCCGCAGTGACTGGCCGGACGGTGGTCGTGCCTTAAGCAGGAAAAGGTTTACTACCCGTTACATGGATCACAGCTGGTTTCGACCTGGTGAGGTGGAAGTCAGCCCTTTTGCGCGAATCTGCGCGGGAATTGCAAAGGAGATGTCGTTGCTGATCGGAATACCCACGGAGACGCGACCGTATGAAACACGCGTCGCCGCGACGCCCGAGACGGTCAGGAAGTACGTGTCGCAGGGACATAGAGTGCGCGTACAGAGCGGCGCAGGAACGGCCGCGAGCTATCTGGACGACGCGTACGCAGCTGCGGGCGCAGAACTCGTCGATGCGCCGACCGCGTTCGGCGCAGAGATCGTTCTCAAGGTTCAAAGCCCCACCGATTCAGAACTCCCGCTTCTTAAACGCGGCGCGGTGCTGGTCGGCATGCTGGAGCCGTTTAATGTCGAGAACGCATCAAGGCTTGCAGCTGCAGGCATAACTGCGTTCGCGCTCGAAGCCGCGCCGCGCACCACACGTGCGCAAAGCCTCGACGTACTGTCGTCTCAAGCCAACATTGCGGGCTACAAGGCAGTATTGCTCGCCGCCGATCTTTACCCGCGCTTCATGCCGATGCTGATGACGGCGGCAGGCACCGTGAAAGCGGCGCGTGTGCTGATTCTCGGCGCGGGCGTCGCGGGCTTGCAGGCGATCGCGACCGCAAAGCGCCTTGGCGCCGTGATCGAAGCGTCGGACGTGCGTCCTGCCGTGAAGGAGCAGATCGAATCGCTGGGCGGCAAATTCCTCGATGTGCCTTATGAAACCGATGAGGAACGCGAAGCGGCCGTTGGCGTCGGCGGCTACGCGCGGCCAATGCCGCCATCGTGGCTCGCGCGCCAGTCTGCGCTGGTTCACGAGCGGGCGAAGCAGGCCGACATCGTGATTTCCACCGCGCTGATTCCCGGGCGTGCCGCGCCGACCTTGATCTCCGTCGAAACCGTGCAGGCGATGAAACCAGGCACGGTACTCGTCGACCTCGCTGCGGGACGCGGCCCCGAGTACGAAGGGCAGCGTGGCGGCAACTGTCCGCTGACGGAAGCCGACAAGGTCGTCGTCAAGCATGGCGTGACGATCGCGGGGTATACGAACCTCGCGTCGATGGTCGCGTCGGACGCCTCGGCACTGTACGCACGCAATCTGCTCGACTTCATGAAGCTGACCATCACGAAGGAAGGCACGTTCAATATCGATCTCGCGGACGACATCGTCGCGGCCACGCTGGTCGCGCATGACGGCGAAGTCACGCGCAAGGCATAAGAGGAGACGGGTGATGGAAGTCATCAACCATACCGTGATCAACCTGATCATTTTCGTGCTGGCGATCTACGTCGGCTACCACGTCGTCTGGAACGTGACACCGGCGCTGCATACGCCGCTGATGGCCGTGACGAATGCGATTTCGGCCATTGTCATTGTCGGCGCGATGCTCGCGGCGGGCCTGACGGTCGGCGGCACGGGCAAGTTCTTCGGCACGGTTGCCGTCGCGCTTGCAGCGGTGAATGTGTTCGGCGGGTTCCTCGTCACGAGGCGAATGCTGGAGATGTTCAAGAAGAAGGAGCCGAAGAAGATCGCGGGTCCTGGTAGCTGGCGGGAGGCAGCATGATGAATCTGAACCTTGTGAGCGGAAATGTCGTGACGCTCCTCTATCTGATCGCCTCCGTCTGCTTCATCCAGGCGCTCAAGGGGTTGTCCAATCCGAAGACCGCGCGCACGGGCAACATGTTCGGCATGATCGGCATGGCGATCGCCATTCTTACGACCGTCGCGCTGATCTCGAAGCAGGCGGCCGTGCTCGGCTCGAATCTGTCGCTGGGTCTTTCGCTGGTGTTCGTTGCGCTGGTTGTCGGTGGCGGGATCGGTGCGTTCGTCGCCGCGCGCGTCGAGATGACGAAGATGCCGGAACTGGTCGCGGCGATGCACTCGCTGATCGGTATGGCTGCCGTGTGTATCGCGTATGCGGTGGTGTCGGAACCGGCTGCGTTCGGCCTCGGCGCCGAGGAAGGCATTCCGGGTTTCCTGCCGTACGGCAACCGGATCGAGCTGTTCATTGGCACGTTCGTCGGCGCGATTACGTTTAGCGGTTCGGTGATCGCGTTCGGCAAGCTGTCGGGCAAGTACAAGTTCCGGCTCTTCCAGGGCGCGCCTGTCGTTTATCCCGGTCAGCATCTGATCAACCTGCTGCTCGCAATCGCGATGGTCGGCTTCGGCGTGATCTTCTTCCTCACGCAATCGTGGCTGCCGTTCATCATCATGACGTTGATCGCGTTTGCGCTGGGCGTGCTGATCATCATCCCGATCGGCGGCGCGGACATGCCGGTCGTCGTGTCGATGCTGAACTCGTACTCGGGCTGGGCGGCGGCGGGCATCGGCTTCTCGCTGAACAACGCGATGCTGATCATTGCCGGATCGCTGGTGGGTTCGTCGGGTGCGATTCTGTCGTACATCATGTGCAAGGCGATGAACCGATCGTTCTTCAACGTGATTCTGGGCGGCTTCGGCGGTGAAGCGAGCGCGGCGACGGTGGGTGGCTCGGCGGAGCAGCGGCCTGTGAAGTCGGGGTCGGCGGAAGATGCGTCGTTCATGCTCGGCAATGCCGAGACTGTTGTTATCGTGCCGGGGTATGGGCTGGCCGTGGCGCGTGCTCAGCACGCGCTGAAGGAACTGACAGACAAGCTCATAGAGAAGGGCATCGACGTGAAATACGCGATCCACCCCGTCGCAGGCCGGATGCCGGGGCACATGAACGTGCTGCTGGCAGAAGCGGAAGTGTCGTACGAGATCGTCCATGAGATGGAGGACATCAATGGCGAGTTCGGCCAGGTGGACGTGGTGCTGGTGCTCGGCGCGAACGACGTCGTGAATCCGGCGGCCAAGAACGATCCGAAGTCGCCGATCGCGGGCATGCCGATCATCGAGGCGTACAAGGCGCGTACGGTGATCGTCAACAAGCGTTCGATGGCAGCGGGCTATGCCGGTCTGGACAACGATCTGTTCTACATGGACAAGACCATGATGGTCTTCGGTGATGCGAAGAAGGTGATCGAGGAGATGATCAAGGCCGCCTAGCCGGCTCCGATGACGGGCCCCATGTCCGCGCGGACTGAAACAGCGGTCGATCAGTTGCAGCCAATTCTAATCGTGGCGCAGGCCTCGTCGGCTTGATCCGATTTCCGTTATGGATCGCCGTATCGCTGCGCTGTCTTCAGTTTCCAACCCGCTTCCATGACTGAACCTGAGGGTTTGCCTGGAAGCATTTTTCGCGACGAAGGAGTGAACATGAAGTCGACTTTGCGGTACCTGGTGCTGACTGTGGCCCTGCTGACGCAGGGTGGGATTGACGTGGCCCAGGCGGCAGGTGCGCCGATGGGGGTTTTCATCGCAACACCCCAGCAACTCTCGATCAACCAGAGCGCGTCGAAGACTGTCGGCGTGTCGCAGGTCAGCGGCCAGAGCGCTCAGGTCCTCTACGGCGATCCGACGAAGCCAGGCCTTTATACCGTGCTGCTGCGTCTTGAACCGCACAAACGCATCATGCCGCTCTCGCACCCGGATTCGCGCTTCGTGACGGTCCTTTCGGGAACCTTCCGCATCGGATTTGGCGACAGATATGACGAGGCGGGGCTCAGGGCGTTGCCACCCGGAGGCATCTACACGGAACCTGCCCACGCGAACCACTTCGGCGAGACGGGGGATGAGCCAGTAGTTGTCGCGATCACCGGCTACGGTCCGAGCGGCACAACCTATGCGAACCCCGCCGAGGCGCCGAAACCGGCCAAGTAGGCTGCCAGTGTCACCGCGGAAAGCATAAGCGCGCCGCAGGCAAGCCGCTAACCTGCTCCGCGCTCCCGACAATTGGGCAAACCCTGACCGGAGACCCTGGCTCAGGCAAGTAGAGACCCAATCACCGAAGCGGCATCAACGGACGGTCGTCACGTAACTGGCCGCCACACGGTGTCCGCATTCCAGATCAGGAAAGAGGAGAACCCATTGAAAGCCGAACTGACTGCAACACCCGATTACCGTCTCGACGCAGTCGTGTTATCCGCAGCGCGTGTCCTGCTGTCGGTGCCGTTCATTTGCGGCGGGATCAAGAACCTGCTGGCCTATAGCGGATTCGTTGGCTACCTCGCTTCGAAGGGCATGCCCATACCGGCAGTCCTGGCGGCGCCATCGATTGCCACCGATCTTGTCGGTGGCCTGTTGCTGATACTTGGCGTTCGCTTGCGGCTGCTGGCGCCTTATCTCGCGTTGTACACCATCTTCACGGCGTTCGTCGGGCATCCGTTCTGGCTGGTCGACGATCCGCTCGCCCACGACGAGATGGCCTTCCAGTTCTGGAAGAACCTGTCGATTGCCGGCGGGTTATTGGGGATGTCCGTCGCCACCGCGATACAGCCAAAACGACGGGCTGTTTCCGGAGTCTGAGCCACCCAGCGGGTCCGACCGGGCTCGTCACCTAGAAGAGGCCAGGCCCGCGGGATAGCAGGTTTGGCTCAACCCGTTCGTTGTGGTGCAACGCCAATCGTAAAATTAGCTATTAAGTTCGTAGTACATAACATAAGAACGAAATAAATGGAGACGATGAATGAAAAAGCAGTTCGCGTTTGCATCAGGCATTCTCATATGCACTGCGGCTCAGGCCCAAAGTTCCGTTACGCTGTACGGCATACTCGACAATGGCATTTCATATGTCAGTAACCAGAAGACGGCGGGAGGAACGGGTCACAGCAATGTGTTTGCCTCTTCGTCGAATATCGTTGGCAACCGTTGGGGCATGATGGGCGCTGAAGAACTCGGGGGTGGGCTCAAGGCAGTATTCAGGCTGGAAAGTGGATTTTCCGGTCAAACCGGTGCGCTTCAGCAAGGCGGCCGGCTGTTTGGACGACAGGCGTGGGTCGGACTGTCGGACTCCGGCTATGGCACGCTCACGATCGGGCGCCAGTATGACTCGGTCGTGGACTATCTTGCACCGCGCAGTCTGGCGCAGAGCTTCGTCGGCGGACTTGAGTTCTCCCATCCGATGGACAATGACAATTTTTCGGATTTCTTCCGGCTCGACAACTCCGTCAAGTTTGCGAGCGTCGACTATCGCGGCCTGAAATTCGGCGGGCTCTATGCGTTGTCCAATCGTGCGGGCGGGTTCAACGATAATCGTGCATTCAGTGGCGGCGCTACCTACAACACGGGTCCGCTTACCCTCAGCGCATCTTTCATGCAGATCGATCACCTGGGCGATGGCGCTAACGGCGCGCTCGATGGGTCCAGCACGTCGGGCGACAGTACCTTTCACGCCAGGCGCCAGCAGGTCTGGGGCGCTGGCGTTAATTACGCCCTCGGCGCCGCGACGTTCGGGCTGGTCTGGAGCGAATCGGTCCTGACCGATGCAACTGCCGTGAATCGGGGCAATTCGCTCGCACCGGTCTCGACCGGTTCGCCGACGGATCTTCGTTTCAGTAACTATGAGGCGAACGTACGCTATCTGGTTACGCCTGCGTGGTCGATGGCCGCCTCGTACACATTCACCGACGGACGATATTCGAACGCCTCGATCAACGCGAAGCCGAGATGGAGCCAGTTCAATGTGATGACCGGGTATGCGCTGTCCAAGAGTACTGATGTCTATCTGATGGCTGAATACCAGCATGTAAGCGGTGCGTCCGGCACGATTTTTAGCGGTGCATTCATCGGGGGAAGTGGGGGGGCTTCGGCGACAAACCGACAGTTCCTGACGAGTGCCGGGCTTCGCGTTCGATTCTAGAGGCGCCTGGGATTGCGGGTTGTGGGGCGGTCGCTGCGATGTGTGTCTAGCGACTGCTTCCGTTGAATTTGTGCGAGTTCCCTCAAGCACACAACCTGTCCAATCATACCGCGCTCTTGCAATCGGCCTGGTGCCGCTCCTTCCTCTCGTCCTTGGCCCACCATCCTCGTTGGAGTTCCTGAAGCTGCGAAAGCCAACCCGATGTGCGATGGGTGTACGTATAGCGGATCCGCACAGCATTACGTCGCTGTACAACGCTCCACATGGCGAAGGGTGCCGGAGTTGCAGGCATACGATCGTCAAGTTTGAAAAGGAGAACACAAATTCATGAGCCGTCTGTCATTTCACTGCAAATTGTGGTCGCTCGTTGGAGTCGTCTGGATCACGCTCGCGATGATAGGCTTCCTGAGCGTACTTCAGCAGCGTCATGCATTGCTCGACGATCGCAAGGCCACGCTCGACGCTATGCTCGACGCTGCGGCCCACGTGATCGAAGCCTACAAGGGCAAGGGCAACGCTGGAGAGATGACCCTGGCAGACGCGCAGAGCGCCGCGCTATCCGAACTTGGCCGCCTTCGATACGGGACGGACGGCTACATCTTTGTGACGACGCGCGAACCTGTCATGTTGCTCAATCCCGCCCGCCCACAGTTGGTCGGCACGTACGTGGGCAATCTGAGAGACGCCAAAGGCAATCTGTTGTTCGCCGGCATCACCGAGGCAATTCGAATGGGTCGCGGCTACATTCAGACCAGTACGCCAAAACCTGGCGCAAGGACAAATTCTGAAAAGCTATCCGCGGTCCGGACGGTGAGCGGCTGGAACTGGGTAGTCGGCACGGGTCTGTACGTTGATGATATCAATGCGCTCTTTGTCCGGAATGCGCTGGTGCAGGGAGCGGAGATACTGGTCGCCAGGTTTCCTGGCGTCGGCGCTCGCGATATGGATCATTCGCAGCGTGAGCCGGGAGATTGGTGGCGACCCCGCTTACGCGCAGGAAGTTGCACACCAGATCGCTCTGGGGAACCTCGACTCTTCGTTCGAAACGACGCACAATGAGGAAACGAGTCTGCTTTGTTCGTTGGTGAAGATGCAGGCCCAGCTATCAGATACCATCATCTCGATAAAAACTTCCTCGACGACAATCGCCGAGGCGGCGGGTCAGATCGCCGACGGTAACATGGACCTTTCTTCGCGCACCGAACAGCAGGCCGCATCATTGCAGCAGACTGCGGCGAGCATGGAGCAACTGACCGCTACCGTGAAGCAGAATTCCGAGAACGCGGAGCAGGCGAGCGATTTCGCGAAGGAGGCGCGAAGTGTCGCGAACGAGGGCAGCGCGATGATCCAGGACGTTGTCAGGACAATGTGCGATATCAGTGAGAGCTCGGACCGTATGGCCGATATCATCGCGATGATAGAAGGTGTGGCTTTCCAGACCAACATCCTTGCGCTTAACGCGGCAGTGGAAGCTGCGCGCGCTGGCGACCATGGACGTGGCTTTGCGGTGGTTGCCGGGGAAGTTCGCCTACTTGCGCAGCGCTCGGGCTCGGCCGCAAAGGAAATCAGGGTGCTAATCGAGACATCAGGCTCGCGCGTAACGCTAGGTATGGAGCGCGTCCGTGGGGCAGGCGAGACAATGAGCCGTATTGAATCGGCAATCGAGCGGGTTACTACGATCATGGCTGAAATCGCCTGGGCATCACACGAACAGAGCCGGGGTATCGAACAGGTTGGTATCGCGGTCGAACAGATGGACGAGGTCACACAGCAAAACGCTGCGCTTGTACAAGAGGCAGCCGCCGCTGCCGCTGGTCTCGATGAGCAGGCCGAGCAGCTACGCTACGCCGTGAGCTTCTTTCGCATTGCAAAAGCGCCGTGCTACGAACGCGGGTAAGGCGCCATTGTCGATTTCCGCGCACACGCCTTGATGCCCGACAGGCCGCGTGCCATCGTGCCGCCCAACATCTGAGTAATGGTCCCACCTGCTACCGTGAATACGACGGCAGGCTGCGCGGAGCCGCTCGTAGTCGGGGAAGATACAGCTTCATGGTAATCCCACATCGCATTCGCCGCTGGGGGATCCTGTCGACGGTTCATTCGCTTCAGTCTTCCCGAACACGGCATTGTGGATCCGCCTACCGCGACGCGTACCGTGCTGTGCAACAGAAATTCTTCTATAAACCGTATAGGGTTCGCGACGAGTCGTCGCGACGCATCGACATCACCGGTACGCGCCGAAAAGCCGTATCCGTTTCCGCATGATGCTTTGGCGTCGGCGCACAGTTGCAGGGAAATGCTCCAGTTAGCGTGACGAGCGGATCGCTTGCTAAGGTACGATTGAAACCTCACCCTCCACATCGTGCGTCGCAACGCATTCTGCGATTTGCTCACAACAAATGTTGGCGGACATAAAAACGATGGGGATGATCTGCCACGGCCAGACAGCCGATGGCACGGGCGCTCGCGGAGTTCTCCACGACCTGAGTCTCGCTGACTCATGTCCGACTTGATCTTGTAAGGCGACGTCATTACGCCGTGGTGCATGCGCGGGGGCAACGAGAATGAATAGCCTTGCCGCTAAATCGAGCTATGATGGATCGCGCTCTCCAGTTTGCCCATTATGGCGAAAGCGACAATTCCGGGCATCCGTAAAGACTCACGTTCGCTTGAAAAGTCTCGCCTATGGGCCGCTGGCCGATACGATTCAGCAAGACAAATAGATCCGGCGATGCGTTGGAACGGTCGGGTGGCGAGCGGTCCCTGCGATCTGCGGTTGCGCCGACGTCCCCTTGCTGCACCATCTGGACGCTAGGCAGAGGCCGAAAGCCGGAATGACCCAACAAGTTCTGCGAGCTTGAGTGCCTGAGCGCGCATCAGGCGCGACTCGTTTTCGGCATGCTCTGCGGGATGCGCGTTCTGAATGGTCATCGCTTCCATTTGCTTCACTGCATCATTGATCTGACCTATTCCGAGGCTCTGATCCTGGCTTGCCATCGAGATATCGCCCATGAACGCGATGACGCGTTCGACCGATGTGACGATATCCGTGATCGTGCCGCTCGCGTCGTCGACGAGCTTGCCACCCGTTTTGACGCTGGTCACAGAATCGCCGATGAGCGCGGCGATTTCCTTTGCGGCGTTCACGGAACGACGCGCCAGATTCCGCACCTCGCTGGCAACGATTGCAAATCCGCGCCCCTGTTCCCCTGCGATCGCGGCTTCCACTGCCGCGTTCAGCGCCAGGATATTGGTCTGGAACGCGATGCTGTCGATCACGCCGATGATGTCCACGATCTTACAGGAACTGTCCTTGATCGATCGCATCGTGCCGATGACCTCGCTGACGGCCCGCCTGCCGTCGCCGGCAATCTCGGACGTGGCTGTCGATAGCGCGTTCGCCTGGCGCGCGTTCTCCGCGTTCGCCGTCACCGTTTCGATCAGTTCGCGCATGGACGCGGCAATCCGCTCGAGCGAAGCGGCTTGTGCCCCAGTGCGCGCGAACAGATCTGCGTTGCTCATAGCGGTCCCGTATCTGTCGGTATTGGCCGTTCCCCAGACATTAAAGTCGGTGGACGTGAATATGCGCATCTATGCATGAATTAGCCAGCCAGATCTTGATCTCGATCAATAGGCTCATGACATTGGTTTCGCTCTGAAAACCCTGCTTCGTTGAACACGCAAAAGAGCCATCCAGTTTTTAGTGCTGGTATCGACCGTCCGCCATGCGTGTATATACCGTCGCTTTCCGACCCGTAAGTTGATACAGGTCAACTCGAGCTTGAAGGGAAGGCGCATGATGAATTCAAACTGTGCTAAAGCATCGTCATGACACAGGCGGCGGAGAACGCGAAGCACCGCGTGCAGCATTTAAGAGTTGGGATACGTAATCGGGTTCGTGAGCAGATCACGCATACGAACATGATGTTGCCTCGTGTCTTCAACGCTGGGTGCGGTAACACGGCGCAAATTTTGTCGTGATCGATACGCACGGACGAGGGGTATGCCGGCTGATGCCGGGCAATATCGCGGTGCGGTTCGTGCGGATCGCGACATGCCAGTGCTCGTGGTACGGGACCTGGATGGCAACGGCCAGGTGTTCATCAAGGCGTCGCGCTGCCATGCCGTCACCAAACTACCCAACTGCGCGACTGGAATGCAGACGGGATTCCCCAGGAGCATGATCATGCAGCTCGCGCTCAATTTTCATCCTCACTTCCGGCACGCCACCTTGCCGACGTATGTGGCGAGCTATTTTTTTCCTATACTTATTGCGGTTTATGAGGTTTATCGCATCGCATACTGGATCGTGAATTATGGTCTGAATTTCTCGGTATTCAAGGCGATGGGTTATGAGTTCACATTGATGCTCATGCTGTTTGCAACGCAGGTCGTCGTCGAATCTTGTTTCCTGTTTTTTGCGTGGCTAGGGAGGCGCCCCGACCTCGAGCACCGCGTTCCCAATGCCGTACTTGGTCTCTTGCTATCAACTGCCGTGCTCGCTTGCGACTTCGCACTGCAAGTGCTGCCATAACGAAAAAGCAGGGGGATCGTTTTCGTCAGTTATCCTCGCAGGTATCGTTTATTGCGCTTTCGAGGCGAAGTCCAGCATCGATGCGACAAGATGCGCGTCGACAGCCTTCGGTGAGGATCTATGCTTGAAATGTAACCCGACGCATAGGGACTCATGCCAACGGAGACAGAAATGCTCAGCCCACATGAAATGGCCGCGCTCATGCTGATCGAGACAAACCCGTACCCGAACAATCTGGATCCTGAAGATCTGGACACCCTGTGCGGGCGTCAGCTTGTTGCACTGGAAGGGTTGGCGTCAGGATGCGCGCACGTGCATTTGACTGTGCAGGGGCGTTCGGTGTTGAGGGCGATCGGCAGGTTGTGCTGATCCGCGGGTACGCCTGAGTTCGTGGAAATGCACGCAGCAAATAGCGGGGATTTGCTGTCGTGTTGACGTACAGGAGGGGCGACATGCAACCGGCAGTCGCGCGCAGAGCGATACAGACCAGCATGCGTGAACATCAACAGCTTTCAGCCGTCGTCGATGGAATGACGACGTTTGTCGACGCTTTGGGTACAGACGGGAGAGCACCAGCACCTGTGATGTTGCGGGCCATGCTTTACTACATACGCGAGTACCCGGAACAGGTTCATCACCCCACGGAAGACAGGTATTTATTCAGGCGCTTGCGACAGCGGACGGATGAACTGGACGACGTTCTCAACGAGCTAGAGGCGCAGCGTATACAAGGCGAAGCACGGGTGCAAAACCTCAAGCGCGCGTTGATGCATTATGAGCTCGTAGGTGATTCGGCTGCGCCTGCGCTGCAGAGGATGGTGGAGGATTACCGGGCCTTCTACAGTCATCACGGACGGCTGGAGGAAGATGTGGTGTTGCCCGCGGCGTTGCGATTTCTTACGCCTGCGGACTGGGTTGAACTGGACGAAGCGTTTGACGCCAATCGTGATCCGTTCGACAGAAGCGAGATCGAGGGTGATCTCGCCCATCTATATTCAATGATTGTGAGCACGATCCCTTGCACTGGGGAGTGAGCCCGGTTTAGCCAATCGTTACCGCCACCCTCTATACGCGTCCCTGGCACCAGTCTGCGGCGGACACTCTTGGGCTCGGAAGGGGCACTCGGGTGAGGGGTGGCAGATTTTTCTGACCCAGCTTGCACGGCTTGCAGACCCGTAGCGGATGTTCGGAAGATCATGACGATGGGTGCATCGCTCCAGTCAGGCGAAACGCTGGGGCCTGAGGAAGCTCGACGGATCTATAAGTTAGCAACGTTGCGCAAGGTTAGTTAGGAAGACATTGGAGCGTGTGCTAACTTGCGCTATGTGAAGCCATGGTGGTTCCCATGACCGACTGCCAGTCGGACAATCAGTGCAAGGCGTGCTCAGTCGCGCTACCCAATCAGCGGACGATTGTCTTGAAGACCCGATTCTTGTCGAGTGTTACGGGGTCGAGTGTCTTGCTTCCGACTCCACTGGATGGGCTCTGATTGACTTCCTCCAACGCGGGTCCAGTGTAGCGTCCCCGCGGCCGGATGACCTTACCCACCTTGAGTTGCTCCATGCAATGCGCGAGCAGGCCAACGCTGCGGGCCGTGGCGAAAAGTGCGAACGCGGCGTCGCGGGGGAGTTTCAGTTGTGCGGCGAGGGTGGCGAGGGCCACGTCGATATTTGGTTTCAGACCGGTAAGTGTCACAACTTTTTCGATGAAGGAGGCGAGTTCCTCCGGCGGATTGAGGCGCTCGAACAGACTGTGCGCTCGCGGGTCACCGTCTGGATACAGATGATGACCGAAGCCTGGGATCGGGATTGCAGACTGTAAATGACGACCCACAACGTTCTCCGCCCCGAGCCTTTCTACGTCGTCGAACACCGCTCTCACACGGCCCGATCCATCTCCATGCAGGGGGCCGGCGATCGTGGAAAGCCCGGTAAGCAGGCACCCGGGTAACGATGCGCCCGTGGATGCAGTAATTCTGGCGGCAAACGCAGAACTCGTCAGTTCGTGGTCTGCTACGAGAACCAGTGCCCGTCGAATGAGATCTGCACCTTCACGTCCTTGTCCCCAACCGAGCGCTAGCCGTTCATGCGTCAACGTCGCGGCACCGTCGCATTGTGCACCGAACGCCTGCGAAACAAGTGCTACGAGCCGACCAGTTTCAGCGTGCAGCGCGCGGTCCGTACGACCGTGAGTGGAGTGTCCGTTGGCTGCGAGTGCCGCCAGTGACATGAACGCACATTGTCTGCCACGCTCATTACCCTGTAGCGACACGCCATCCGTCTCGAAAGAAATCGGCGTTGGCGTATTCCAGAGAATAGCAGCGACGTCCTCCAGCGTGGCCGTTTCGGATAGTCGGATACTGTCTCGGCCCCGATAGTACGCGCGCCCCTTGGAGAAGGTGGTAATGCCGCTGTAGATGCAAGGTTCCGTACCAAATATCGTTCCGGCAGCGAGGGCCTCGCGTTTTCGTCCGAGCTGTTTCTTCCGGCAAAGCACCGCAACATCTTCTGCACGGTAGAGGCTCTTTCTCGGATCGTGCGGATCAGGCATGACGGCAATGCTGCCGCGGCTAACATAGGCGTACACGGTTTGCGCCTGAACCCCAAGCAGTCTCGTTGCTTCAGTCAAAGTGATCCAGGGGCGCATGGGATTGAGGCTTCGAGAGACAAGTGGAACGGGGAGCCGAGACGCGCGAACTGGCTTGCGGGCGGCGTGAGTGCTATCGATGCAGTTTCAATAGTGACGTCATTTCAGGTAAAAGTCATCTCGGCCGGCTTGCGTTCGAGAATCTCGACGAGAATGTTGCCAGGTGACCTCACGAAGCAGGCTCTCACGCCCGCCCGGATTTGCCTGATCGGCTCGACGATATGAGCCTCGCACTTGACCAGATGGTGGAATGCGGCATCGAGATCATCCACGGTCACACCGAAGTGGTCGATACCTTGCACCCGTTCGCCATCACGAACGTGCATGGGGTGTGCTTTTTCCAGCGCAGTGATGAACAGGCTAATTCCTCCAATGCGCAGGTCCACCCTGCCAGGTCGACGGACAACTTCGGCGTTAAGACAGCGAGCAAACCACGCAGCCGTCGCTTCCGCATCTGTGGAGCACAGTTGAAGATGATCCCACTTGAATTCAATCATGCTGTTGTCACCAAAAGTTAGATTTCAGAGCTCGATACGGGAGAGTTTGCCAAGCAGGAGCGAGTACGAAAGGGTCCCAAGCAGGCAGATCGCACCCATCAGATTGAGGGCCCAATAGAAATGGCCGGTGTGATGGGTGATGTAGCCAATCATGAGCGGCGTCGTGACGCCTGCAATATTGGCCGCAAGACTGGTGATGCTGCTGGTCAGGCCGACGTATTGCCGAGGTGCAATTTCGGAGACGGCTGCCCACGACATCGAGCCAACGCCTTGAGCAAAGAAAGCGATTGTCAGGATTGCAATCACCAGCTCGTTCGACTCGACGAAGTTGACGAATACGATTGTTGCGCCGAGCAGCGTGCCGATGATCAGCGGCGCCTTGCGTGCTGCGGAGATCGATACGCCTCTACGGATAAAAAAATCCGAAAGAGAGCCCGCTACGAGAATGCCGAGCGTCGCGCCCATAAACGGCAGTGCCTGGAAAATGCCCACCTTGATCATCGACATGTGACGCGCCTCGACAAGATAGGTCATGAACCATGTGGTGAAGAAGACCAGCAAGGTGTTGTTGCAGAATTTCCCCAGGCAAATCGCCAGAACCTGCCGGTAGCCAAGCAGCTTGAACGCTATCCGCCAGTTAAATTTCTCGCGCGCCTTTTGCGAGGGTCTCCCCTGGCCTTCGTTGATGTATAGGAGCTCCGCTGCGTTGACGCCCCGATGCCCTGAAGGATCCCGATACGCACGGAACCACAACAGGCTGAAAAATATGCCGAATCCGCCCGTTACGAAGAAGACCGAACGCCAACCATACGCGCTGGAAATCCAAAGGAGCAGACCGGTGAAAAGCGGCGTTCCAATGTATTGGCCCATCACGTAGACGCTTGTCGCAAACCCTCGCTCCCGGGTAGGGAACCATAGCGTCACGGCGCGGGCGTTGGACGGAAAGGCGGGCGCTTCAAGCGCACCCATTGCGAACCGGGAGCCAAGCAACATGTGATAGCTGTTTGCCAGGCCCTGCGTGAGGGTCGCACATGACCAGCCAACGAGCGACAATGCATACGCGAGGCGCGAGCCGACTATGTCCGTCAACAGCCCGCCGGGCAACAGGGCGAAAGAGTAGGCGAGTCCGAAGGCGGCGAACAGTTCGCCCATCTGCATCCTGTCGAGCGCGAGATCCTTCGACAGGCTCGGTGCAACGATGCCAAGTGCCGACCTGTCGACATAGTTGAGAATGGTGGCCACGAGCAGCATCGAGAGCACGACGTACCTCACCTTCGATGGCTTTGCCGTTGCCGCGTAGGAAGCCTGATCGGGCACTGACAGCGGTTGTTCCTCTACGACTTTCATCGGTGTCTCCTGAATCAAAGGTCTGCCTGTTATCTTTTTTGTCTGGCAGGAGAGTATTTTTATCCGCGGCCTACGAAAGGCATGGTGGTCGCCATGATGGTCATGTTCAGCACGTTAGCCTCAAGAGGCAGGCTGGCCATGTGCACGATTGCGTTGGCGACGTGCGTGACGTCCATTCTTGCCTCGGGCGCCATGGTTCCATCTGCTTGCAGGACGCCGCGAGTCATCCGCTCTGTGAGCGAGGTAGCCGCGTTGCCGATGTCGATCTGGCTACAGGCGATGTTGAATGCGCGTCCGTCGAGCGCGAGCGATTTCGTCATGCCGGTCACGGCATGTTTGGTCGCGGTATAAGCGATCGTGTTGGGCCGGGGCGAGTGCGCCGAGATCGATCCGTTATTGATGATTCTTCCACCCTGAGGCGACTGCGTCTTCATGAGACGCCACGCAGCGCGTGCACACAGGAAAACGCCCGTCAGGTTCGTCGCAACGACGTCGTTCCAGAAGTCGAGGCTGTATTCGTCAAGAGGCACCGCACCTGCATTGCGGCCCGCGTTATTGAAGAGCACGTCCAGACGGCCGAATTCATGCGCAATCCGTGAAAATGCCTGTTCCACGGAAGCATCGCTCGTCACGTCTGTGGAGAACACACTCGCAGCGCCGCCCGCAATACGGATGGTCTCGCGAGTCTCAAGCAATGGCGCTTCCCTGCGCCCTATCAGCGCTACGGCAAACCCCGCATTGGAGAGCGCTACGGCGGTAGCGCGGCCGATGCCGGATCCAGCGCCTGTCACAGCTGCGAATTTTTTCGATGCAGGCATTGCTTCGTCCCCTTCATTGTTGAATCGATCATGAAAGAGAATTGCACCGGCACACAGGCGGGAGCAATCTTGATTCGTTCAATCAACATCAAATAGCGCTGCAGGCGGGCATCGAATCAGGGTTTTCCTGATACCGGGATGACGTTGGACACGGCCGGGAACGTGCAAAGGCACGCAGCGAAATACTGACAGGCTGCATCGCGTTAAGTTGATTCATCCAATCAACATTGACCTCGCGAGCTTCCGTTTCGTAGTCTGTGTCGGTCTTTCAATCTCAAGGAAAAACCATGCCGGAAACCAACCAGACCCAACTGTTGATTGCGCGACGGGTCCCGCAAGCGGTGGCGGCTCGCGCAGTCTCCGAATTTCGCGCCTATGTGACCGAATCCGATATGGACGCGTGGTCTGTCGTGGACTTCTGCACGAAGCACGATGTGCGGGCCATTCTGATCGGCAAGAAGTCCGGATTGCAGGAGGTCCACATTGCGGCGCTTCCATCTACGCTCAAGATCATCGCGAACGCGAGCGCGGGGGTCGATCACATGAATGTGTCTTACGCCCTCGGAAAAGGGATTGTCGTGACGAATGCACCGGACGCGCTGACAGAATGCACCGCGGATTTCGCGATGCTTCTCGTGCTGGCGGCCTGCCGCCGTGCATCCGAATATGAAAAGATCATGCGGCGCGGATGGGGTCAATCATTCGGGATGACCGAGATGCTCGGCACGCGGGTCAATGGCAAGACGCTGGGTATTGTCGGGTTCGGGCGGATCGGACGAGCAGTCGCCAGACGCGCACAGGGCTTTGGCATGCGCGTCGTCTATACGGACATTCAGCGTGCTTCGCCGTCGTCGGAGAATGGCGCGACGTTTTTTCCGAACCTCGAGGAGATGCTGCCGCATTGCCAGGTGCTTTCGCTTCACGTGCCGGGCGGCGGTCTTCCGCTGATGACGAAAAAGGAATTCGGTCTCTTGCCGAAGGGAGCGGTTTTCGTGAACGCGGCGCGTGGTGCGTTAGCGGACGAGGATGCCCTCTACGATGCACTGACATCGGGACACCTTTTCAGTGCGGGCCTCGACGTGTACAGGAACGAGCCCAGTGTCGACGCCCGGTTTGCCAGCCTTGAGAATGTGTTCCTTACGCCGCACATGGCGAGCGCGACGGTGGAAACCCGCGATCAGATGGGTTTCACCGCATTGGATAACGTAGCAGCCATTCTCGATGGGCGGCCGGCATTGAATCCGGTGTGAGCGCAGGGAACACAGTCGAATCTCCTGAAAAGCTCGCTGCCACGCGGGCTTTTTGTCCAACGCTATGCGACGTTCAATAACGTGCTGAATCTGTTCGCCTACGACGGGCTCAATTCGGCGCGCCTGATATCCCTGACGATCACGAGATAACTGAAGATGGTTATCAGCGCGTTGACACCCACAAACGCGAGGGCGTCGTTGAACGATCCCGACTGGGCAACCAGATAGCCAATCACGATAGGCGTGACGATGCCCGCCATGTTGCCGAACATGTTGAAGATGGAACCGGAGAGACCGATGGCCTCCTTCGGCGACGTATCTGCGACGACTGCCCATCCCTGGCGTGCGGCGGCGCGCCGCCAACTGGTCACTTCACCCTTGTACTCGATGAGCCGCTCGCCTGCGGCGATGGGCAGAAGCGCAAAAGGACCTTTGCCATGCACAGAGGAACATCGCGCGGTGATGCGTCGCAGTCGCATTGTTTTGTTTTCCTTCGATAGGTCTCCGTCTTTACCATTCGGGTCGGTGCGAAGCATATCGCTGCCGTTGTGCGTATTCAATGATTCAGATTGTATTGTGCGCAACTAACTGTCTGGTACTCGTCACGCTTGCCCCTGCCTCGCCAAAACCCAGCCAGCAGGGGGCGGCCGGGTGGATCGTCGGGGCAAGGACGGCCATGCAAGGCGCGGAACACGCGGCGATGCCTTTCTGGAATCTCGCGGGTTGCCGGATGCGGTACAGCTGCGATAGGGTGAGTGTCCTGTCCCGCGATGCGTGGGGCCGTTAACGTAATGCCGCTGCTGCCTAGGGCGACTGCGCTCGTCATGACTGCACTGGCAAGGCTGCATCGAATCGCGTGTTCGCCCCGTTCCATTCACATGCAATCGCGCGACGAGTGGCGACACTGTTGGTCGCGATGAATCAAGCGCTCAACGCCCGCTGGTCTCGATGAGAGGGCGGGCTTTTTTCAGACGCTGTCACGCATCACGAAGTCAGGACCTGCGTCAATGAGGCAACGCCTCAGAGGCGCGCGAAATCATCCGAGAGTGAACCAAACCGTGGGAGGCAATTCCCGTCGACATTGACCAACGTCATGGACGGCATGACGGCATCGCACCCGATCACGAAGTCCCGGCGAAAAGAGCCCAGCGAGCCCGACCGGCACGCTGAGCCGTTTCCGCTATGCTGGCGACGTTGCCAACCGATCGGAGGTGCTATGCGACTGATCATCGAGGCCCGCGTAGAGGGCGAGGAAGCGCGTGCGACTGATGCAACGGTTCTTGCTGTGGTTGAACGAAATGACCTCAGCCTCGCCGATCTGGGACTGACACTTGCCGAAGGTCGTGCCTTGCTCGCCGAGGTTCAATCGTTTCTTGTGCCCGAGCAGACTGCCCGGTGGATGAAGAGCCAAATGGCTTGCCACCGCTGTGGCTCGATGCTGGCGCACAAGGACGCCCGATCGATCGTGCTGCGAACCGTGTTTGGCAAGGTCGACGTGCCGAGTCCGAGGCTCTGGGCATGCAGCTGTGCGGCAGAGCAAGGGCGACCGCGCCGTTCTTCGAGCCCACTGTGCAAGGCCCTTCACCGGCGTGTGACGCCGGAATTGGAGTACCTGCAGGCCAAGTGGGCCGCCCATCTCCCGTACCGTCAGGCCACCGAGCTGCTTCGAGAGGTCCTTCCACTGGACAAAGGGATTTCCTTCGGTAGTACTCGTCGTCGAATCCTCGCCGTGGGCAGCGCGCTGGACGCGCAGATCAACCGCGATATCGCGTCTGGACCAAAACCGGTCGGCGGGGAGCCGGTTCGCGAATCGACCGCCGTCGGCTGCGTGAGCGTCGACTCAGCGTGGCTGAGCTTCAGCAGCAGCCCCAAGAGCCGCAGGGCGGCGCGCGACCTTGCGGAGCTGAAATCGCCTTGGGCGCAGAAGTTGGCGCAGGATCGCCATGTCAACATCGTTGCGGGCCGCGCAACTCTCGCTGATCGCACCCCGCGTCTCTACGCTTACGTGCATAAGCTTGTGCCATCGGCGCCCGCGCGGCTGGACCAATTTCTCTTTGCAAGCGGCGTGGCTCCAGACGAGCGGGTCACCGTGATCAGCGATAACGCTGGCGAATTCGGCAAGGCTGTGGACGGCAGCCAGCTCGCTAGAGGAAGGATCCTGGACTGGTTTCACATCGCGATGAAATTCAAGGCTGCGAAGAACTCGGTGTTTGGGAGCCAGACGATGGAGCCTCACGAGCGAAGCGCTGTGGAGACAGAGATCGATCACGCCAAGTGGCTGGTTTGGCATGGAAAGGGCCGGCAATCCGTGTCCCGTATCAAGGCCATGGATCCCACGCTGTTGGCGAAGGAAGGCTACGAGTACTCGACGCTGTACTGGAACCTGCGCCGCCTGTACTTCTACATCGAGAACAACGCCGGTACGCTCGTGAACTATTGCATGCGTTATCACAAGGGGCTACCGATCAGTAGCAGCATTGCCGAGTCCGCGGTCAACCTGGTTGTCAGCCATCGCATGGCGAAGAAGCAACAAATGCGATGGACGGACGAGGGAGCGCATTGCCTGGCACAGGTCAGAGTGGCTGTCCTCAACGAAGAATTTTCGGTTGAGAGACTCGCCGTGTTGACCACGACTTCTGCAGTTGCAAACTCGCCAAGTGCGCGCCGAGTGGCGTGAACTGACCTCCCACGATTTGGTTCACTCTCATTCGAAGGTAAATAAAAGTGTCAACACGATCGCGCTTTGGCGCGTGGTTGCTAGGGAGGGCTAGTGACAGATTCATTACGGCCTACGAGTGGGCGGCGCCCATCAGTCGCCTGACGTAATCCGTGTATCCTCAAAGGCCCGCGAATTCGCTGTATGTCGAACCCCAACACCTCTGATGCGAGCGTGTTGGGGTTCTGCGCTTCCTTTTCGAGTATCTCCGGCGTCCTCTGGAAGGCTCGACGTCGCCCGCGACATCGCAGGGACCGGCCGGGATTTGCGTAAGCAACGCTTATAAATAGAAAAAGCACGACTTTACAGAGTGCCTCGAGAACCCCGGCTCGGATAACCTGAATCGACTACGCGTAGCGTCGCGCCGGGCTCGGCATGTCGTGACATGTCGAGCAAGCCGATGCGAACTGAGGGTACTCCACATGCAGAAGATGGCTTTCGGGCAGGTCTATCGGGCCGATTCACCGATTCTCGTCGCCACGCCGCATACAGGCACGATCATTCCCGACGACTTGCTGCAGCATCCCGCATGGGTGCCCATCGCCGGCCGTCTCGCGGACCCGGCGGGCGTCGCGTTGCAGGCTGCGGCAGTGCGGCATGGCGTGTCCTTCGTGTCGGCGCTTTATCACCCGTGCGTGATCGACTTCAACATCGCCACCGACAACCGTCCGCTTTCGCAGCGCCTGAACTGCATCGGGCTGTGCCGCACGCATACGTCGCGCGGCGAATCGCTGTATGGGGCGGACGGGCAGCCTTCGGAAGCGGAAGTCGAGATGCGCGTCGACAGGTACTGGCGCCCGTTCCACGCGGCTGTGACGTCAGAACTCGTGCGCCTGCGGCAGATGCATGACAACGTTGTGCTGCTGGTCACACAGGCGAGTTCGTGGCTCTCGCCGTTTCGCAATCAGGCGGGCGCATCCGACTGCAACGTCGGCACGAACCAGGGCGCTTCATGCGACAGGCAACTGGTGTCGACGCTGACCGAGATCGTCAAATCGTGCGGACATTCGTGGGTCGTGAACGGCAGGGTCGCGGATGTGTTCTGCGCGCAGCGCTATGGCATGCCGGAGAACGGCATTCATGCGATCGAAGTCGAGATAGCGGGACGCTGGCGATCCGATCTGGAGATCGACGCACGCGATACGGCCGATCCGAAGCCTGACGCTGCGATGGGAGCCCTGCTCGAAGCGCTGATGACAGCGCTTCGGCGTTTGCCGCGCGCCGAAGCGGTATCGGCGGCCGCGTTCGAGGACGCGAATGGACATGCATAACACCGGGCTTGCGACGTCGTGGGCTGGCCGATGTATCCATGCTACATTCTTTCAGTCAATGCGCAGCCAGTCATGAGAGAGAGCGGACCAGAACAATACCCCGACTGGGATCTTCTTGCCAGTTGGGTCGCTGTTGTCGAGTCGGGGTCGATATCCGACGCGGCGAACCGGCTTGCCATTTCGCAGGCGGGCGTGTCGCAACGTATCAAGGCACTCGAAACGATACTGGACACCACGCTGCTCGACCGCGCGACGCGCCCGGCGCGTCCCACGGCGGCCGGCCAGCGGCTGTTCGAGCATGCGACCGTGCTGTTGCAGGGCGCGGACCAGATGGTCGAAAGCGTGCGCAATGTGACGCGCGCCAAACGTGTCGTGGTCCGGCTGGGCTGCGTCGATTCGTTCGCGGCGACCATCGGTCCCATCATCATCAAGGCGCTGGCGGGCACCTCGCATCTGATCCGTTTGTGGTCGGGCATCACGCCAACACTTGATGGCCAGCTCGAAGCGCGGCAACTCGACATGGCCGTCACGACGACGAGCATCTCGCAGACGCCCGGCATCCGTCGGCAGAAGCTGTTCTCGGAACCGTATGTCGTCGTGTTGCCGCGCAGCTTCGAGGTCGACAGCTTTACGACGATCACCGAGTTGAGCCGGCATCTGCAACTCATCCGCTACAGCGCGCGCTCGGTGATCGGGCAGCATGTCGACGCCTATCTGGCTTCGAACGGCGAGAACATCGAGCGCACATGCGAGTTCGACGCCACCGACCCCATGCTCAGTCTCGTCGCCGCAGGGTTGGGATTCGCGGTGACCACGCCGCTTTGTCTATGGCAATCGCGGCACTACGTGCCGGATGTCCGCGTCATTCCTCTTTCCAGTTTCTCCCGTCATGGGCGGCCTTATCAACGGCTAAGCCGGTCGTTCTTCCTCGCCTATCGGGAGAACGAACTTGGACACTTACCCACGGACCTCTACGATCTGCTTCGGCGTGCATTCGAGCGGCAGGTTTCGCGCGACATCGCGAAGGCGCTGGCGCTCAACCCGGAAGACGTTTGCCTGCAAGACGAGGAGTGAGGCACTGCGACGCTAGTGGTTCGCGGGAGCGAAACTGCGTATGTTGCGCTTCCAGATCTGGTTCGTCGCGTTGTCGATGAAGCCGTGGAACACGTCGAGCACTTCGTCGATCGAAATGATCGCGGCCACGCGATGCTCGATCCACAGTCCGTGCACGAGGCCCATCGCCTGGATCGCGTAAATCGTCGCCATGGTCGGGTCGCAGCCGGCCTGCCTGAGGTCGTGGATGAAGTTCGAGCGCAGCCGCCGCGAGAAGGCGGCGCACAGGCGCTGCACTTCCTTGTCGTGCGCCGATGAACTCCACATGTGCGGCCACACGTTGGCGACGCCGGGGCTCATCACCTCGTCGCTGAAGCACATGTCGGCCGTGAATTTCATACGCGCGACGGGATCGGCGATGCCTCTGCGTCCCGCCGTCAACTGCTCGCGCACGCGCCGGATCAGATAGACGAAGGTCTTATAGACAAGGTTGCCCTTGTTTTCGAAGTGGTGGTGAACGAGGCCGACCGACACGCCCGCGTATTCGCTCACCTTGCGGATGGTCAGGTTCTCGAGTCCAACCTGCCCGACGACTTCCAGTGTCGAATCGATCAGACGCAGACGCATCCCCTCGTACTGGGCGGGATCGTCCTTGCGCGTCTCAGGCATCGCTTCGCGCGCCTTTTCTCCTTGCATGTGCACTTCCGTTCGGTGGTTGGATGAGTCGCCACGCTGGCTTTTCCTGCGCCGCGTTCGGCAGCTTACATGGTACCCAGGACTCGCAGTGCATCCTGAACAAACGTTCACTATCTGTTCCGGTTCTGTCAATCCATCTAGTCATTAAAGTTGAACGGATGTTCATTTGAAATCACCAGTTTTCGATAGGTGAATACCCGTAGTTACGCCAAATTTTGCGCTGTAGTCGTAGATATGTGTTTTTGATTCGCGTGAATTTCGATATATAGTCGAATCGAGTCGGGTAAGGCTGAACATATGTTCAGTGAAACTTCAGGCATTTGGATTGATCTCGGACAGCCCCGTGTGTACTGGCTGAACCACCGATCAGCCATTTCGCAGGAAGGGCCAGACCGCAGCCGCCGCACGAGTTCCATAACGGCAACCGATTCAAATCATAAGTTCGGGTTTAGCAACAAGGGGTTCTTTTTGCACCCACTACTCTGGACACCAGCTTCTACGGGCGGGTCGAATCGGGCGCAAAGCGTTACCCGATAAGGGAAAACCCCGAATGGCAGTGCACCTCGCCCGCAGCTTTGTTCAAACGTTCTTCCAAAGGAGCAAGCGTGATTTCAGGCCCACAATTTCCGTTGCCGGCAAATGAGCCCGAGGTGCATTTCGGTCAAGGTACGAAGGCGGCAGCGGCGCTGAGCGAGGCGCTCGAGCAACGCGACGTCGTCGAGATTCCGACGGTGATCGGCGGCAAGCGGTACTTCTCGAACGACGTCGTCGAAGTCCGCGCGCCGCACGACACGCAGCGCCTGCTGGCCCGCATCCATCGTCCGACGCAGGCGCAGATCGCCGAAGCCATTACCAGCTCCGCGGCCGTCGCGAAAGACTGGGCGTCGCTGACGCACGCGAGCCGCGCAACGATTCTTCATCGCGCCGCGGAGATCGTCGCGACGCGTTCGCGGATCAGGATCAACGCGGCGACCATGCTCGGCCAGAGCAAGACGATTGATCAGGCCGAACCCGACAGCGCGTGCGAACTGATCGATTTTCTGCGCTTCAATGCATACAACGCTCAACGCGTGTACGCCGAGCAGCCGATGTCCGTTCCGACTGCCGTGAACCGCGCCGACTGGCGGCCGCTGGAAGGCTTTGTCTACGCCGTCTCGCCGTTCAACTTCACGGCGATCGGCGCGAACCTGACGACGGCGCCCGCGATCATGGGCAACACGGTGCTGTGGAAGCCGTCGGAAAAGTCGGCGCTCGCGAATTACATCTTCTTCGAAGCGCTCGAAGAAGCCGGCCTGCCGCCCGGCGTCATCAACTTCGTGCCTGGCGACGCCGAACTGACGACGCGTGTGGCGATGTCGTCGCCGGACCTGGCGGGCATCCACTTCACGGGTTCGTCGTCGGTTTTCCAGTCGCTGTGGAAGGGCGTGGCGTCGAAGGTCGACAGCTTCCGCACGATTCCGCGCCTCGTCGGCGAGACGGGCGGCAAGGACTTCGTGCTTGCGCATGCGTCGGCGAATGCGTCGGAAGTCGCCATCGCGCTGATTCGCGGCGCGTTCGAGTACCAGGGGCAGAAGTGCAGCGCGGCGTCGCGCGCCTACGTTCCGCGCAGCCTGTGGACGGCCGTCAGTCAGGAACTGCGGGACCGTCTCGCCACGTTGAAAGTGGGCGATGTCGCCGATCCCACCACGTTCATGGGCGCGGTGATTTCGCAGGCGTCGCATCAGAAGCTGAGCCGCGCACTCGAAGCTGCGAAGGACGATCCGGCCGTCAAGGTCGTCGCCGGTGGCAAGACGTGGTCGGAGCCCGGCTATTTCGTCGAGCCGACTGTTCTTCAGGTCTCCGATCCGAAGCACGCGCTGATGAAGGAAGAACTGTTCGGCCCGGTGCTGTCCGTCTTCGTCTATGAAGACAATGCGTGGCAGGAAACGCTCGAACTGATCGACGCCACGAGCCCCTACGCGCTGACGGGTTCCATCTTCAGCACCGATCGCTTCGCCCTGCATGAGGCCGAGCGCGTGCTGATCAATGCGGCGGGCAATCTGTACCTGAACGACAAGCCGACGGGCGCAATGATCGGCCAGCAGCCGTTCGGCGGCGGCCGCGCGAGCGGGACGAACGACAAGGCGGGTTCGTATCTGAACCTGCTGCGCTGGGCGTCGCCGCGCGTCGTGAAGGAAACGTATCTGCCGCCGCGCGACTGGCAGTTCGGCGCCTAAGTCGCTACCCGGCTTCTCCTGAGGAAACGTGATGTCAACCATTGTCTCTTTCAAGAATGTGCAGAAGACCTATGACGGTGAAACCCTCGTGGTCAAGAACCTCAACCTGGAGATTCAGGAGGGTGAATTCCTGACGATGCTCGGACCGTCGGGTTCTGGAAAGACAACGTGTCTGATGATGCTCGCCGGCTTCGAGACGGCCACGCACGGCGAGATTCTGCTTCAGGGGAGGCCGATCAACCGCATTCCGCCCGAGCGCCGGAATATCGGCATGGTCTTTCAGAGCTATGCGCTGTTCCCGCACAAATCCGTCGCGGAGAACCTCGCGTTTCCGCTGAAGGTGCGAAAAGTATCGAAAGACGAGATCGCGAAAAAGGTGAAGCGGGCGCTCGCGATGGTCAACATGGAGAAGTTCGCCAACCGCATGCCCGCGCAGTTGTCGGGTGGCCAGCAGCAGCGGATCGCCGTTGCGCGCGCGCTGGTGTTCGAGCCGGCGCTGGTGCTGATGGACGAGCCGCTTGGCGCGCTCGACAAGCAGCTGCGCGAGCAGATGCAGTACGAGATCAAGCAGATCCACGAGCAGAGCGGTCTCACGGTCGTGTACGTCACGCACGACCAGGGCGAGGCGATGACGATGTCCGACCGTATCGCGGTGTTCAACAACGGCATCATCCAGCAACTGGCCTCGCCGTCAGTGTTGTATGAACAGCCCGAGAACGCGTTCGTCGCGCGCTTCATCGGCGAAAGCAACGAGTTGCTCGGCACGGTGTCGACGCTCGAGCGCGAGCACTGCACGATCAGCCTCGACAACGGGCATCGCATCAAGGCGAGCGCGGGCCCCGCTATCCGCGCGTCGGGTCACGCGAGCATCTCGTTGCGCCCGGAGCGCATTTCGATCGGAGACGACGCGCGCAGGTGCGACAACGTCTTTCAAGGTGGTGTGAAGGATTTGATCTACTACGGAGATCATCTCCGGGTAGTGATGCAGGTTTGCGGGCGAAACGATTTCATTGTCAAGCTTCCAAATGACGGCGCTGCGCGTCAATTGCGTATCGGCGACTCCGTACACGTTGGCTGGATGGCTGAAGCATGCCGAGCCTTGCAATAGTTTCAGTCAGGTAAAGCCTCACTGATTTTCTAGACCATTTATCGACGGAGTGAAGCAGATGAACCCGAAATACGCTTTAGGAATCCTTATCGCATGTGGTTGCGTGAGCACGGCGGCATCGGCGGCTCAGGTGACGTTCACGTCGTGGGGCGGCGCGTGGCAGGACGCGCAGGAGAGCACGGCCGCGAAACCGTTCGCGCAGCAGGCCGGTGTGCAGCTCAAGACGGACACGTACAACGGCGGCATCGCGCAGGTCCGCAGCCAGGTGCAAACCAGCAATGTCACGTGGGACGTCGTTGACATGCAGCTGGCCGACGCGATCCGTGCATGCGACGAGGGCTTGCTCGAGAAGGTGAATCCCACCACGCTCGCACCGGCCAAAGATGGCACGCCCGCAAAGAGCGATTTCATTGCGGGCGGCCTGTCGGAGTGTCTGGTGGGCAGCATTGCCTGGTCCACGCTCATCGCCTACAACACCGACAAGTTCAAGGGACATGAGCCGACGAAGATCGCCGACTTCTTCGACCTGAAGAAATACCCCGGCAAGCGCGGGCTGCGCAAGTCGCCCGAAGGCGCGCTGGAATGGGCGCTGCTCGCCGACGGCGTGCTGCCCGCCGATGTCTACAAGATGCTGTCCACGCCCGCAGGATTGAATCGCGCATTCAAGAAGCTCGACACGATCAAGTCGTCGATCGTCTGGTGGGAAACGGGCGCGCAGCCGGCACAGCTTCTCGCCGACGGTGAAGTGACGATGAGTAGCGCCTACAACGGCCGCATCTACAGCGCGATGATCACCGACAAAAAGCCGTTCGGCTTCCTGTGGGATGGTCAGGTCAAGAACATCGAAGGCTACGCGATCGTGAAGGGCTCGAAGAACCTGAAGGCCGCGCAGGACTTTGTGCGCTACGCGACGCAAGCTGATGTGCTTGCCAAGCTTGCGCCGCTGACGGCATATGGTCCGGCGCGCAAGTCATCGATTCCGCTGGTCGACGCCAAGGTCTCACCTTATCTGCCGACGGCACCCGCCAATCAGAAAGGCGCGATCGATGAAGACACGGCGTTCTGGGCCGACCATTCGGACGACCTGAACCAGAAGTTCGCGGTCTGGCTGAGCCAGAAGTAACTGGAATTGGTGTAGCACTGACGAGGAGGGCGCGGTATCAGCCGCCGGACCATGATGATTCTTCCCACTGATATTGCCGTACCAGCAGCTGGCGAGTCCGAGCCGATTTACATCGGCGATTCGAAAAGCCTCAAGTCGAAGCTGCGCAGCGCGGAGCGCGCCGAGCGTACCAAGGCGATGTTGTTGATCGCGCCGCTGCTGGCCTTCCTTCTCGTCACCTTTCTGGTTCCGATCGGCAGCCTGTTGATGAAGAGCTTCCGCGACCCGACGATTTCGCAGGAAATGCCTGCCACGGCAGCGCTGCTTCGCGAATGGAATCCTGCTGCCGGAAAGCTGCCCGGTGAGCATGTCTATGACGCGTTCGGCAAGGATCTTCTTGCAGCGAAGGCCAATGAAGGCGTGAGCCGCGTGGCGTCGCGCCTCAATTACGACGAAGCGGGCATGCGTAGTCTCGTCATGAAGACTGCGCGCCGTCTGGGCGATAGCGACACGGGGACATGGCATCAACGCCTGTCGGCCATCGATCCGCGCTGGGACGACATCGGGGCGTGGTCCACGCTCAAATATGCATCCTCGCCGTGGACGCTCGGCTATTACCTGAAGGCATTCGATTTCAAACGCGACAGCGACGGTTCGATCGTCCGTCAAGCGCCGGGCGAGCGGCTATATGTCGATGTGTTCGTGCGGACCGCGTGGGTCAGTCTTGCCGTGAGCGCGCTGTGTCTTCTGTTCGGGTATCCCGTCGCCTTCTTTCTGGCGAACATTCCCGCGCGTTACAGCAACCTGTTCATGATCATGGTGCTGTTGCCGTTCTGGACGTCCATTCTGGTTCGAACCACCGCGTGGGTCGTGGTGCTGCAGACCAACGGCGTGCTCAACGATCTCTTCATTCACATGGGTCTCACGCAGTCAGGCTTCGCGCTGATCTACAACCGCTTCGGCGTGCTGGTGGCGATGACGCACATCCTCTTGCCCTACGCGATCCTGTCGCTGTACGCGGTGATGAAGGGCGTGCCGAACATCTACATGAAAGCGGCGCGCTCGCTCGGCGCGGGCCCGATTCTGTCCTTCTTTCAGGCCTATTTTCCGCAGACGCTGCCGGGCGTAGGCGCAGCCGGCATGCTGACGTTCATTCTCGCTGTTGGCTACTACATCACGCCCGCCATCGTCGGCGGACCGGATGATCAGCTCGCGAGCTACTACATCGCGAATCATGTGAACGCGACGCTGAACTGGGGGCTCGCCAGCGCGCTCGCATCCATTCTGCTGGCGGGCGTGCTGTTCGTCTATGCGATCTTCGTCCGGATGACGGGCGGCGGTGTGAAACTGGGGTAATGCCATGTTCAACTTTCCCGCATACGTCACGGTCTGGGGACGTCTCGGCCGGTTCGCTCACGTCGGCGTCTCGCTGGCCGTGCTGTTGTTCCTCGTTTCGCCCGTGCTCGTGGTGATGCCGCTGTCGTTCAACTCGCAGCCGTACTTCACGTATCCGATGCAGGGCGTGAGCCTTCGCTGGTATCACGATTTCATCAACAGCCCAGACTGGATGCTCGCGCTCAAGAACACGATGATCGTCGGCATCGTGTCGACGCTCATCGCAACCGTGCTCGGCGTGACGGCTTCGCTCGGCTTGATGCATCCGCGTCTGAAAGGGAAGGCGCTCGTGACGGGCATTCTGGTTTCGCCGATGATCGTGCCGCTCATCATCACGGCCGTGGGCGTGTACTTCGCGTTCAGCCCGCTCGGTCTCACGAACAGTCTGACGGGGCTGATTCTCGCGCATGCCGCGCTTGGCGTGCCGTTCGTCGTGGTGACGGTCACGGCGACGCTCGCCGGTTTCAACGAAACGCTGTCGCGCGCGGGCCGCAGCCTCGGCGCGTCGCGCGTGCGCGTCTTCATGCAGGTGAAGCTTCCCATCATCGCGCCGGGCGTGGTGTCGGGCGCACTGTTCGCGTTCGCGACGTCGTTCGATGAAATCGTCGTCGCGCTCTTTCTGACGGGCACGGATCAGCGCACGGTGCCGCGGCAAATGTGGTCGGGTATCCGCGAACAGCTGAGCCCGACGATTCTCGCGGTGGCAACCGTCCTCGTCGTCATCTCGACGTTGCTGCTCGTCACGCTGGAACTGTTGCGCCGCCGGTCCGAGCGTCTGCGTGGCGCCGCCGCATTGTGA
The DNA here is from genome assembly GCF_002902965.1 of Paraburkholderia hospita. Taxonomy (GTDB): domain Bacteria; phylum Pseudomonadota; class Gammaproteobacteria; order Burkholderiales; family Burkholderiaceae; genus Paraburkholderia; species Paraburkholderia hospita. The sequence goes on from NZ_CP026109.1 coordinate 184,222, forward strand.
CTGTGACATATCCCAACCACTCGTTTTGAAGCACGCACTCATCGGGTCATCTCATCATGTTGTCGGAAATCCAAGCCATGCAGGCCGCCACGACGAACCTCGCCACGCTGCGCCAGCGCATCCGCGACGCAACGGCCTTGCCTGAAGAAGCGGTCGTTCAGCAATTGATGCAGCAGGCGCGTATGGATGCGCCGACGCTTGCCACGACGCAGGCGCTGGCCGGGCGTCTGGCGCAAGGCGTGCGTGACGCGCGCATCGATGCAGGCGGCGTCGATCTGCTGACGCAGGAGTTCTCGCTCGACAGCCGCGAAGGCATCGCGCTGATGTGTCTGGCGGAAGCGATGCTCCGTATTCCGGATACGGCGACGCGCAACCAGCTGATTCGCGACAAGATCGTCGATGCGGACTGGCGGGCGCACATCGGCAAGTCGCCGTCGCTGTTCGTCAATGCGACGGCGTGGGGACTACTCGTCACGGGCAAGCTGCTGAAGCAGCCGGATGAGAACGCACTGGCGGAAGCACTGACGCGGGTGGTGAGAAAGGGCGGCGAAGCTGTCGTGCGCGCGGGCGTCGCCTACGCGATGCGCATGCTGGGCAAGCAGTTCGTCACGGGCCAAACCATCGAAGAGGCAATCGGCGTGGCAAAGGGCCGGGAATCGGGCGGTTACCGATACTCGTACGACATGCTGGGCGAGGCCGCTCTGACCGACGAGGATGCGCAGGCGTATTTCGAATCGTATCGCCATGCAATCGAAGCGATCGGCAAGGACGCGAAGGGCAAGGGGCCGATCGACGGGCCAGGCGTATCGGTGAAGATATCCGGGCTTCACCCGCGCTACGAACTGGCGCAACGCGAGCGGGTTCTGATCGAGCTGTATCCGCGCCTCTTGCAACTCGCGCAACTCGCGAAGCAATACGGCATCGGCTTTCACCTCGACCAGGAAGAGTCCGCGCGATTCGACCTGACGCTCGAAATGCTGGAGCGCCTGTGCATGGAGCCGACGCTGAAGGGCTGGAACGGCATCGGGATTTCGCTGCAGGCGTACCAGAAGCGCGGCTGGGCCGTGGCGGAATGGATCATCGCGCTGGCCCGCTCCACAGGCCGCCGCATCAATATCCGGCTGGTCAAGGGTGCTTACTGGGACACTGAAATCAAGCTCGCTCAGGATGCGGGCGCCGCCGGCTACCCCGTCTTCACCCGCAAGGTCCATTCGGACGTGAGCTACATCGCTTGCGCAAAGGCCTTGCTTGACGCGCCTGACGCGATCTTTCCGCAATTTGCCACGCACAACGCCTTCACGGTTGCCGCCGTCCATACGCTGGCGGGGAACAAGGAATACGAGTTCCAGTGTCTGCACGGGATGGGCGAAACGGTGTACGACCAGGTCGTCGGACCGACGAAACTGGGCCGTCCGTGCCGGATTTACGCACCCGTTGGACCACATGCGACGCTGCTCGCCTACCTCGTGCGGCGGCTGCTCGAAAACGGCGCGAACTCTTCTTTCGTGAATCAGATCGTCGATCCGGCCGTCAGCATCGCGGATATCGTCGAAGACCCGGTTGCCAGGGCTGCGCGCACGGGCGGCAAACCGCATGCGGGTATTGCTTCGCCTCGCGGCGTGCTGCCGGGCCGGCTCAATGCCGCGCCCATGCAGTTTGCGGCGTCTGCCGCATTCGACAAGGCGGTTGCGGACGTACGCACGAATCGCGTCGTTGCGCAGTCGATCGTGGCGGGCGCGGGCGAGCTTGCGTCCGATGCGACGGCGCTCGTCTACAGTGCGAGCGACGCGTCGGAGGTAATCGGCAGTGTCGCGAGTTGCAGGATCGATGCCGTCGAGAGGGCATGCGCGGCCGCGTCGCAGGCTTTGACGTCGTGGGGACGCGCCGCGCCCGATACGCGCGCGGCGATGCTCGAAGACGTTGCGAACGCGCTCGAGAAAAACGCTGAACGGTTCGGCGCACTTCTCGTGCTGGAAAACGGCGCGACGCTCGCCGAGGCCGTCGACGAAGTCAGAAGTTCGGTGAATTTGTGCCGCCTGTACGCGTACCAGATCTCGTCCGATACGCGGCTCGCTAGCGCCGAGCCACTTGGCGTCGTAGTGAGCATCACGCCGGCGTCGTCGCCCCTGACGACGTTTGTCGGGCATATTGCGTCCGCGCTCGCAGCGGGGAATGTCGTTGTGGCAAAGCCATCGTCGGACGCGTCACTGGTTGCCTATGAAGCGGCGCGACTGTTCGTTCAATGCGGCGTGCCCGACGGCGTGTTGCAAATCGTGCTGGGCGATGGCGGCACGGTTGGACGGGCGCTGTTGTCCGATCGTCGAGTAGCAGGGGTTCTTTTTTCGGGTTCACGCGAAACGGGCCGTGCTGTTTCGATCCAGCTTGCAGCGTTGCCGAAAGCACCGAAATTGATCGGCGTGTTCGGCGGCGTCAATTCGATGATCGTCGATAGTTCCGCGTTGCCCGAGCAGGTCATATCCGACGCGATTGTCTCTGCTTTCAGGAACGCCGGACAGTCGGCATCGTCGTTGCGCATTTTGTGTCTGCAGGATTCGACTGCGGGCAAGGTGCTGCGCATGCTCAACGGCATGTTGAGCGAGCGCATGACGGGCAACCCGCTGAGCGCTGCAACGGATATCGGACCTGTGGCCACGCGCCGCGCGCGAGACCGCGCCGAAGCCTACCTTGCGCAATTGAAGCAGAGTGGTATGACGGTGGTGCGCGGCAAGCTTTCGGGCGATTGCAGCAAGGGAAATTATGTCGCGCCTGCGATTGTGGATATCGGCGATGTGGGTGCGTTGACTTCGATTGATCCTGCCGTCGCCGGTCCTATCGTTCATGTGCTGCGATACAGGACGGGGGAGATGGACGCGTTGTTGCACGCGCTCAATGAACGCGGTTGCGGCGTGCAAGGCTTGCACACGCGCATCAACGAGGCGGCGGGAAAGCTGCTGTCGCTAACCAGGGCCAACAGTGTCTGCATCAATCGCGCGATGCACAGTGCGTTTGTGGGCATGCAGCCGTTCGGCGGTGTCGATGCGAGCGGCACGGGCCCGATGGCAGGCGGCCCGCTGACGCTTGCCAGTCTTACGCAACAGGCCGCGTTATCGTTCGAGGCCGCAAGCGGCCCGTTCGCTGCAACGGCAACCGCAGTGAGCGAAAAGTTCTTCGAGTTTCCGGTCGAAGGTCCGGACGGAAAGCGGGTCAGCCGCCAGACGGCTGCGGCCAAAGCGCGGTCGGCACAACGTCATCACCTCGATGCGCTGTTCAACCTTGCTTCGTCGCGCGGTGCCCATGCAAAGGATCTCGCGGCGCTCGGCGATTTCAGAAGCCGCGTGAGCGAAATGCTTGCGGCGATGCGGCCGCTTGGTTTGCCTGCGTTGACGGGCGAAGAGAACACGGTTGAGTTGTTGCCTCGTGGACAGGTGTTGTGCGCCGCGGATTCAACATCGGCCGTGATTGCGCAAGCCATCGCTGCAGCCGCTTTCGGCAATGAAGTCGTATTGCTGAAATGCCAGCTCTCGGAAGAAATCGCCAATACCCTGGGTGCCGGATGCCGCGTGATCGACGCCGCAGATGCCGCGCGGATTCTGCGTGGAGACGTTCCCGGCGTGCGTCCCGCCGTTGTGCTGGCGACACCCGGCCAGCACGGTCTCGACACCATCCGCAGCCTGGCAGCCGAGGCGATGATTGCAGTCGTCGTGGCGGACGATTCCGGCCTCTACGACTGGACGCAACTGGTGCGCGAACGCGTCACGACCGTGAACGCGAGTGCCGCCGGTGGCAACACGCAACTGATGGTGATGAGTGAAGATGCGTTTTGATCGCACATGTGATGGGGCGGGAGAATGAGCGTTGCTAATTCGCTGAAACCGCTCGCGGAATTGAAGGCCGCGCCCGGCCGGCGATGGTACGCCATCGCCGCAAGCGACTGGCAGCCGATGAAAATCGGCGATACCGTGCTGCCCGGCTTCTTCTCGATACCCGTCGCGGACGACGAGAGCGGCAGATGGACGAGCTACTGGATGCGCGTCGAACCCGGTGCACGCTCGCCCGTGCATCGGCATGACGCGACCGAACTCATCATGGTGCTCGACGGCGTCTTCACGGATGACGACGGCAGCGACTATCTGCCCGGTCACACCGTGACCTGGCCCGCGGGTTCAACACACAGCACGACTTCCGCGAGCGGTTGTACCGTTCTCGTCGTCGCTCATAGCGGTTCCAGCATCGCGTCTTCGTGACGCGGCTTTTCCTCATGACGAACGCGCGCGCGGTTCACGGGATCACGTGAACACGCGCGCGGTTGACTATGGAGTTCATCTTGACCGATACGGCCTTCCGGTTTCGACAAGGCTCGATACCGCTACTCATTTCCATGCCGCATCTCGGCACCGACATCCCGGGCGATGTGCGCGACCAGTTGACGGACGTCGCGCGTCAGGTCGCCGATACGGACTGGCACCTCGACCGGCTATACGGATTTGCGCAACGGTTTGACGCATCCGTGCTGGGCGCCCGCTATTCGCGCTACGTGATCGACCTGAACCGGCCATCCACGGGGGAGAGCCTGTATCCCGGCCAGACGACCACGGGCCTTTGCCCGACGGAAACGTTCAGAGGCGAGGCGCTGTATCGCGATAGCAGCGCACCGGTTGCCGACGAAATCAAGCGGCGGCTCGATACCTGTTGGCACCCCTACCACGCGAAGCTTCGCGAAGAACTGGACCGGCTCAAGGCCCGATTCGGAGCCGTACTGCTATGGGAGGCGCATTCGATCGCCAGCGTATTGCCTCGGCTTTTCGATGGCAAATTGCCGGACCTGAACGTCGGGACGAATTCGGGGCAAAGCTGCGATGCGCGCATCGTCGATGCGATTGAAGGGGCGCTCAAGCAACAGAAGACGTTCACGTCGGTGATTGACGGCCGGTTCAAAGGCGGTTACATCACGCGTGCATACGGGCAACCCGAAGCAGGGATTCACGCCGTCCAGCTGGAAATGTGTCAATCGGTGTACATGAACGAATCTCCGCCGTTCGACTATCGTCCCGAACTGGCCGCGCAGGCCAGTCCCGTCGTCGAGCGAATGATCTGCGCGGCTTTGGATGCTGCCAGGTCGATACATGCCTGAGACCATCCGTACGAAGCGAACGACCGTCACGAGCAGAAAAAAGCCGCCTTTGCCGATATGGCGTAAAGGCGGCTGAACACGTCGCTCGCTGCTGGAGATGCAATGCGCCGCGACGCGGCGCTGCAACGAGTACTCAGGACGATCACACCGAGTCCGTCAACTTCGGCACGGCTTCGAAGAGGTCGCCGACCAGTCCATAGTCAGCGACGCCGAAGATGGGCGCTTCGGCATCCTTGTTGATCGCGACGATGACCTTCGAGTCCTTCATGCCCGCAAGGTGCTGGATCGCCCCCGAAATGCCGACCGCGATGTAAAGCTCGGGCGCGACGATCTTGCCCGTCTGTCCCACTTGCAGGTCGTTGGGCGCGTAGCCCGAATCGACGGCGGCGCGCGACGCGCCGATTGCGGCGCCCAGCTTTTCGGCGAGCGGATCGAGGATCGCGAAATTTTCCGCGCTGCCGAGGCCGCGTCCGCCGGATACGACCACGCGTGCGGCCGTCAGGTCGGGGCGGTCGCTCGTGGCGATTTCGCGTCGAACGAAGGTCGACAGGCCGGTGTCGGCGACGGCGGGCGCGTTCTCTACGGTGGCGCTGCCGCCTTCGGGTGCGGCTGCTTCGAACGCCGTCGTGCGGATCGTCGCGACCTTCACGCGGTCGGCGGTTTGAACAGTAGCGATTCCATTGCCCGCATAGATCGGCCGCTGGAAGGTATCGTCCGAATCGATCGCAATCACGTCCGAGATTTGCGACGCGTCGAGCTTCGCGGCGACGCGCGGTGCGGTGTTCTTCCCGGCAGCCGTCGTGGGGAAAAGAACATGCGTGTAGTCGCTTGCGAGCGCGACGATCTGCGCGGCAAGGTTTTCTGCAAGGCCGTCCGCGAAGTGCGGCGCATCGACGAGGATCACTTTGTCTACGCCCGCAATCCTGCTTGCCGCGTCGGCAACGGCGTTCGCACCGCTGCCCGCCACGAGCAGATGAACGCCGTTCGCGAACCTTTGCGCGGCTGAAACCGTGTGCAACGTGGAGACTTTCAGTTGCGCGTTATCATGTTCGGCAATAACCAGAGTCGTCATTCAGATCACCTTCGCTTCAGATTTCAGTTTTTCGACGAGCGCCGCAACGTCGGGCACGATCGCGCCGGCCTGGCGGACAGGCGGCTCGACGACCTTAAGCGTTTTGAGGCGCGGCGCCGGATCGACGCCGAGGCCCGCTGGCTTCACGGTTTCGATCGGCTTCTTCTTCGCCTTCATGATGTTCGGCAGGGTCACGTAGCGGGGCTCGTTCAGACGCAAGTCCGTGGTCACGATGGCGGGCAGGCGGAGCGAGAGGACCTCGAGGCCGCCGTCTACTTCACGCGTCACGGTCGCCGTGTCGCCGTTGATGTCGATGTGGCTCGCGAAGGTGGCCTGCGGCCAATCCAGCAGCGCGGCCAGCAGTTGTCCCGTCTGGCCCGCGTCGCCGTCGATCGCCTGTTTGCCGAGAATGACCAGTTGCGGCTGCTCCTTGTCGATCACGGCCTTCAGGAGTTTGGCGACCGTGAGCGGTTGCAGTTCGACATCCGTTTCGACGAGGATGCCGCGATCCGCGCCGATGGCGAGCGCGGTCCGCAAGGTTTCCTGGCTTTGCGCAACACCGCACGACACCGCGACGACTTCCGTAGCCTGGCCGGCTTCTTTCAGACGGGTTGCCGCTTCCGTCGCGATTTCGTCGAACGGGTTCATCGACATCTTGACGTTGCCGATATCGACGCCGCTCTGGTCGGACTTCACGCGAACCTTCACGTTGTAGTCGACGACGCGTTTCACTGCCGTAATCACTTTCATCTTTCCATCCTCAGGGATTCAATCGTTCGTCCGGATAGCGGCCGGTTCGATGGTCACGAGCACGGGCAATCCGTTCAAGCCTTGCGAGTCAACAGCGTGCTCGCCGGGCACGAGCCGCAGTGGCCGGCTCAGGTGCCTTGCGACGAGCACGTGACCGGGCGCGACATCGCCGCAGGTCATCGTTCCCGGTTCCGAGAAGCTGCAGCCGCTGCCGGGCGCCACGACGACCACAGCGCAACCGGGCGGCACGATCATCGTGTCGACGAGTGCGCGCCCTCGCGTTCGATAGCGGCCGCTCGCGCTCATCACGTTGAGTGCGGTGACCGGCCCGCTGACCAGGCTGGCCATCCACGCTTTGTCGCCGTCGTATTCGACCGCCTCGAACGGCTTGAGCATGACGACCGACGCGTCGTGTCGAAGCGCCACACCGCCGCCACGAAGGACCAGCGAGGTGCGCGAAACGCCCGCGAAACGCGAGTAGGGCCCATCCCGTTCGATTTCCGCCAGACTGACGCGCCACGCGTTGTCTTGCGCTGCGAAGGTCCGCGTGACGCCTGCGCCGTTGCGCCAAGGTTCGAGGGGTATCGATGCGATCGCGCGAATGTCGATTGCCGACATGACCCGTACCTCAGGACACGGCGCCGAGGCCGTATTTGCCCGTCAGCAGATCGCCCGTCGCGAAGCGTTCGATCGAATACGGCTTCAAAGGCACATCAGTGGCAAGACCGAGCGCTTCTTGCGCGAGCACGCGGCCAACCGTCGGCGAAAGCTTGAAGCCGTGACCCGAGAAACCGTAACCGACGACGAGCCCTTCAATGCCCGGCAGCTTGCCTAGCACCGGGTTCCAGTCGGGCGTCACGTCGTACACGCCCGTCCACGAAGACGCGATGCCGGCCGTTTCGTAGGCGGGAAAGCGCTCCGCAACCTGTGCGCCGACCTCGACCACATAGTCCATCGGAATGTCGCCTTGTTCGGTTTCGGTGGTGTTCAGCTTTTCGCCGACGACGCCTTCGCTGACGAGCATCTGGTTGCCGCCGTAGCTGCGGTAATAGAGCATGCCCGGCGATGCGAGATCCTTGAAGACGGGCATGGAGAAGGTATATCTGGCCGTATCGCATTCGAGTGCGAGCACGGCGTGCCGCTCGGGCATGACGGGGAGATTGTGGCCCGTCCAGCCGGACAGTTCGGGCGTCCAGATGTTCTGCGTGCTGATGACCATCGAGGTCGCGAAGTCGCCGATGCTGGTCGACACGCCCACCACCTTGTTGTTGTCGAACATGATCCTGTTCACGGACGCGTTTTCGCGAATCGTCACGCCGCCACGCCGCGCTGCGCGCGCAAAGCTGGTGGCGACCAGATAGGCGTCGGCGAAGCCAGCCTCGGGTTCGTAGCCAATCAGCGCGGCATCGTCGAACTGTGCAATGGGCAGCAGTTCCTTCGCCTGGCGGGTGTTCAGCAGTTCGAGCGGGATGCCTTGCTCTTTCTGCTGGTCCAGCGAAGCGCGCAAGGGTTCCAGCTTGTCGCCTTCGCCTGCCACGATCATGTAGCCGCACTTCACGAGACCGCAGGACGCTTCGTCGTCGCCAAGGTACGAGGCGAAATTGTTGAAAACGTCCCAGGACTTGCGGGCAAGCTCGACATTCTCCTTCACGGAGTAGTGCGTCCGGAGAATGCCCGACGACTGGGATGTCGTCCCCGCGCCTATGGTTCCGCGGTCGAGCACGAGCACATTTTTCGCGCCCAGTTTCGCCAGCTGGAAAGCGACCGAACTGCCGATCACGCCAGCGCCAATCACAACAACGTCATATGTATTCACGGGTCCGTTCCCTTTCTTGAGCAAGGCATGGACGCAGTGTGAAGCGGCGGGAGCGCCGGCGCGCCAATATAAGCGACGGCGATTTTTAGCAGAAGCGGGGCGCGCAATGCCTGGCGTGCCGGGCCGCCAGGCGGCTTCTGCACGCGGGAAACTCAAGCGGTGATTGAGTGGAGCATCAGCGATGCTTATGTCTCGCGAGTGTGCGAACCGGCCGGCATACGATGGTCTCAACGAACCCGGACACGTTTTTTCTCATGAACACACAGACTCTCATCGAGCAATTCGGACCTCGTGAATCCATGGAGTACGACGTCGTCATCGTCGGCGGCGGACCTGCGGGATTGTCTGCGGCGATCCGGCTCAAACAGCTGGCGCAGGAAAGAGGCGCCGAAGTCAGCGTTTGCGTGCTGGAGAAGGGCTCCGAAATCGGCGCGCATACGCTTTCCGGTGCCGTCATGGACCCGCGCGCGTTGCAGGAACTGGTGCCTGACTGGCGCGAACGCGGCGCGCCGCTCGACGTAGCCGTGACGGAAGACCGTTTTCTGTTCCTGTCCGAACGCGGGGCGAAGCAGGTGCCGAACTGGCTTCTTCCCGACAACTTCAGGAATCACCGCAACTATGTCGTCAGTCTTGGGAACGTCGCGCGCTGGCTTGGGCAACAGGCCGAGGAACTGGGCGTCGAGATCTTCGCCGGCTTCCCGGCGGCGGAAGTGCTGTACGGCGAGCGGGGCGAAGTGAAAGGCGTGGCGACGGGGAACATGGGAATCGGCAGGAACGGCGAACCGACGGGCAGCTTCCAGCTCGGCATGGAACTACACGCGAAGTACACGCTGTTTGCAGAGGGCGCGCGCGGCCACCTCGGCCGGCAACTGATGGAGCGCTTCAGCCTGTGCGAGGGCGTCGATCCGCAGGTCTATGGGCTCGGCATCAAGGAGCTATGGGAGATCGACCCGAAGATGCACAAGCCGGGGCTTGTCATTCACACGGCGGGCTGGCCGCTGCAGAGCGACACCTACGGCGGCTCGTTTCTCTATCACCTCGATAACCGTCAGGTCGTGGTCGGCTTCGTGGTGGGTCTCGGATACACGAACCCCTACCTGTCGCCATTCGAAGAGTTTCAGCGCTACAAGACGCATCCGGAAATCCGCAACTTTCTCGAAGGCGGCAAGCGCGTGTCCTATGGCGCGCGAGCGATCGCAGCGGGCGGATTGATGTCGCTGCCGAAGCTCGTGTTTCCCGGCGGCGCGCTTATTGGATGCGAGGCGGGCTTTTTGAACGCGTCGCGTATCAAGGGGAGTCACGCTGCCATCGCGACGGGAAAGATGGCCGCCGAAGCGGCCTTCGACGCGTTGCGCAGCGCGCGCCGGAACGACGTACTCGCTGCCTATCCCGAAGCGTTCGAGCGGTCCTGGCTCAAGGAAGAGCTGCACCGCGCGCGCAATTTCAAGCAATGGATGAGCCAGGGACTCTACACGGGAACACTGATGGTCGGTGTCGAGCAGAAGCTGCTTGGCGGACGCGTTCCGTGGACCTTGCATCACAGGCATTCGGATCACGAAACCTTGAAGCCCGCATCCGGATGCAAGGAGATCGTCTATCCGAAGCCGGACGGCAAGCTGACTTTCGACCGGCTGTCTTCGGTGTTCCTGTCGAACACGAATCACGAAGAGAATCAGCCGGCGCATCTGACGCTCGGAGACGCATCGACGCCTGTTCGTGTGAACCTCGACAGGTTTGCCGGGCCGGAGACGCGCTTCTGTCCTGCGGGCGTATATGAGTTTGCTGAGGATGCGGACGGCAAGACTTCGCTCGTCATCAACGCGCAGAACTGCGTGCATTGCAAGACGTGCGATATCAAAGACCCGACGCAGAACATCGTGTGGGTCACGCCCGAGGGCGGCGGCGGGCCCAATTATCCAAACATGTGAACGGCGATGAGCGAGGTTGTCGAATATCATAGGCGACCGGGATGCTGACAACTCGCCCGCTCACGTCAACCTCGTCAGACTGCACAATCACAATGAAAGCGGCAACCGATGGCGCGAAGGGATATCGCCGGCTGATTCCTTCGATGACCGCACTGATCGAATTCGAAGCGGTCGCGAGGCTCAGCAGCTTCACGGTCGCGGCCGACGAACTCGGCGTCACACAGGCTGCCGTCAGCCGTCAGGTACGCATTCTCGAAGAGACGCTCGGCGTGCAGCTGTTTCATCGCGGCCACCGCTCGATCAGGCTCACGCGTGAAGGAGAGGCGCTGTTTGCCGTCGTCGCCGAATCGATGCAGAAGATCGCGGGCATCTTCGACCGCCTGTCGAGCGGCAACGAGGAACAGGAACTGGTGCTGGCCACGACGGCCGCCTTTTCGCAGTTTCGCATCCTGCCGCGGCTTGCAAGGCTCAAGCAGCTGCAACCCAATCTGAAGCTGAGGCTGACGACACAGATGTTCACCGCCGATCTGCGTCACAACGAAGTCGATGTCGCGGTTCGCTATGGTAACGGGAATTGGGGCGACGGCACGTCGACATGGCTGTTCGACGAAGAGGTGTTCCCGGTCTGCTCGCCATCTTGGCTGGAGGCGAATGGGACGCCGGAGTCGCTGGCCGATCTTGCCGGCACGGCACTCATCGACTATGACTCGACATCTGAGGGCTGGCTCGCGTGGGAAGAGTGGTTTCATGCGTTCGGCGCGCGGCCAACGAGACTGCGATACGCGCTTCGTTGCAGCCTTTACACGGACGCGGTGCAGGCGGCGCGGCACGGGCAAGGCGTGGCGCTCGGGTGGGGGCAGTTGCTGCACGAGCTGCTGGCGAGCGGAGAACTGGTTCGTCTGGACGTTGCCTCGTTGAAGGTACGCGATTCGTACTTCGCCGTGGTTCGTCACGGCCGCGCGCTTACGCCTGCAATTCAGGCGCTGATCGATTGGCTCGGTGGTGAGAAGGGGAGTATTTAGGCGCGGTCGAAGAGACCTCGGTAATAGCAGAGATTGACCCGGGGAAGTCCCTTGGGATAAGCGCCGCGGGTCGCAAGTCAGGCAGACGGAAGGCGGCTTCTCCCGCCGTCTGCGTATTTTCCCAAGGCAAGGTCTAAGGGACGAGTGCTAAAGGCTACTCACCAACCAGTACCGGACTCAACACTGTCCCGCGGGGGGTATTCACATCCAGTCCAGCCGCAATGCTCCAGCGCTTTGGTGCACCTTCCGGTTTCCTTTACCTCTTCTGACAGCAAGTCCGTGTGGAAGCCCGGTTTCATCGACCTTCCCACTGGCCGAGAAGAGATTCGCTTTTCCGCTCTGTTTTGCAGAGTTCGGCAAATATACACTCGCTCCAACCTTGCACGAACTGGGCCGCTGAGTTCCTGGTTCTGTCGTCACATCCAGATCGTTTCGGGAAATCGCCAGTAAGACTAGGGAGGGGTAGTGACAGATTCATTACGGCCTACGAGGGCGAGACGTTCTACGGCTGCTATACGAAGCCGCTCCCGGGTTCGATATCAGTCACGGTCCACTGGAACCACGGCGCCGATCGAACTTACCCGCTCGCACGCTTCGACGTGACGGACTATGGCGAGAGGGTGCTGCGCCTGCCTCGCAATTGAAGGGTTTCGTTGACCGCGCCTAGTGCGCGTCAAACTGGAGTACCACCATATGCCAACCAAGGAAGCGAACGACCTGCAGGCCGGGGACGTGTGGATTCACGCCGGGATGGTCCGCTACTCGGTGGTCTCTGTGACGCCCGGCTACGACGGGGGCTACGTGGAAGTCCACAGCCATCAGCTAGGCAAGCCGGACAACGTTCGGATCGCAAAGATGCAAGCCCGCACACCCTTCGATGTTGTCGACGGACCGGCTCGGTAGATTTGCGCAAAACAAGGCCCGCGGGCCTTTCTTATTCTGCCGCGAAAGTGCAGCGTGGCTGCAGTCCGGCCCGCTGTGCCGCCCGCGTCTCACGGTGGGGCAACCCTCGCAGCGCCGTTGTGCGGGGCCGCTATGGGGGCTAGAATTTGACCGTCCGTGGCATGGCCCTCGACGCGCGGACAATAGGTACTTCGAGCAGCCCGTCGCGTCCCCGGCGGGCTTTTTTGTTGCTCTCAGTTCGAGCGTTCCGAACGCCGTGACGGCGAATAACGGAAAGGGGACGCGACACGACACCGCCCACTAGAAGGTGTGTTTTATGCCGACGGAGACTTGAAGCTGTGTCGAAGAATTAGAAGTACCCAAATACGCTAACTGCGCATAATTTTCGAAGGATCCCGTAACAGGATTGATACCGAGTCCTGCACCACTCATTTTTTCAAGGTTTCCTGTCGCGTAAAGCTGGGTACGCTTCGACAGGTTGTAGATGCCGCCAATCGAAATCTTGTGTATGTTGGTTCCCGAGTCAGTTGCGCGTATGTCAGCGCGCGTGTAGGCGTAGGCTAGGCCGAGCTGCACCGCAGGCGTCACGTTATACAGCCCTCCCAGTTCTGCTGTATCGAAACGCACGTCACTGACCGATCCGCCAGTGGCCGTCAGATACCGGCTAGCGAGGAGCTTCGCTCGCGTCAGCGTGCCGCTCACGAGCAGATCTCCAAATGCGTAGCTTCCCCCGAGGCCAAATGTCCTCAGCTCGTCTGCATCGTGGAGTCCACAATAGCTGGCAGGACTCTGGCCGCAGCTCAATTCGCCGATATATCCGGATTGCCCGCCCAGAGCCGCGTCGAGCGGGTTACGCAGCGACAGATAGCCGGCGCCTAAAGACAAGCCTCCCAGCTGATACGTGGTGCCCAAAGCCCATGCACGATTGGTGGCGAACGCGCCAGCCTGGTTACCCAGGCTGAAGGTTCCTCCAACGCTCAATCCGTAGAATGCCGGACTTTGATATTGGACACTGTTATTCAGATTGAACGCGGCATTGAGGTTGTCGATATCACCGAAATGCGCGCCAAATGGGCCTGCCCAGTGGTTGCTAACGGCAAACGGAGCTACCGCGTTTGTGTAAGAGTCAAATTGCCGTCCTAAAGTCAGCTGGCCCCATTTCTCTGACTTAAGGCCGACCATCGCTGTTGCATCGAAGAGGTTGTTCGCCTGAAACATCACGCCATTGTTCACAAGGAAATAATTTTGGAGATTGAATATGGCGCTCGTTCCACCGCCCAGGTCTTCCGTGCCGCGGATGCCGAACGCAGCGGGAGCAAGGTTTCCTGTCGTCATGGACCATGAGCTTTTCCCACTGACCCCGCCGTCTGGTCGCGCCACCTGCTGGTTATTCACGTAAGTCAGGCCCGCGTCGATCGTGCCATAAAGCGTAACGCTGCTCTGGGCATGCGCTAACTGTGATAAACCCATCACCGTCAAGCCTGCAACGCCCACTGCCAGCATTTGATGTGTCCGATTCACCGCTCCGTCTCCTTAAAATCATTGTCATGTCTGTCTCGGCCCACTACGCGCAAAGCCGAACCGATTTCGAACATTCTTATTGGACGGGTTCGATAAAGAATCAGCCATTTGGCTGATTTTTTTCGATACACGGGAAACTACCAAGGGGAGATTGCCCCTATCTGATAAGCTGGAAATGCGAGAAAATAGGCGCTCGAAAACGCGTTATGGAGCAGTGAATGCCCCGCAGTGTCGCCAATGCACGGCTGGTTGCCAATGATTCAAAATCCGCACAGCACACCGGTGCTTCCGTCGATGGTTCGACGGAGATACCAGCCGCGCGGGTGTCGAACAAACGCGGACGCGACACGACCGCACGCATTCTGACGTTGGCCGCCGACATGCTTTCGGAAGAGGGGTACGGCGAGCTCACCATGCGCAAGGTCGCGGGCGCCGCAGGCATTAGCCTGTCGAACCTTCAGTTCCACTTCAAAACGCGCGAAGACTTGCTCGGTGCAGTGATCACTCAGCTCACATCCGAGTATCTCGTGCAGTTCGAGGCGGTTGAACAAGACACGAGGCTCAGTCCGACCGAGCGTCTGGAAACCGTCCTGCGGAACTCGGTCGCCGAGCTCAAGAAGCCGCGAGTGCAGTCCGTCTTCTTCAACATCTGGGCTCTCGCGCAGACGCAGGGTTTCGCACGCGAGATCGTAGACCGCATTTACAAGGCACAACGTAGCGTCTTTTCTCGTTTCATTGCCCAGATCAACCCGGCTCTCACCGAGCAGGAATGTATGTTGAGAGCGGCACTCATTGCATGCCAGATTGAAGGAATAATGATCCTTATTCCTCAGCGTACATCGTTCCCACGCGATCTCAAGGGTATTGAAGCCGAGTTGGCGCGGGCGGTGATGTCTCTGGCTACGGCGCCCTCGAATACGGCTGACAGGAAGTGAAGCGATTCATCGGTTCATAAACGATCGCACGCTAGAGTCGGCACGTCAACGATGGATGAACCACCATCGGCGACTAGCACGGCACCCGTGATGATTGCGGCGGCCGGCGACGCGAGAAAGGCGCAAACACTCGCGATCTCCTCCGCACTTGCCGCACGTCGTAACGGCACGTCAGCACATACGCGTTCGTACGCGTCATCAAGCGAGCAACCGTAACGCTGCATCAGCGGTTGCATCTCGTCGTCAGCCATTGGTGTGCGAACCCACCCTGGGCATACGGTATTGACACGTACTCCGGAAGGACCGTAGTCGCGCGCCAGCGACTTGACCAGGCCGAGCAGCGCATGCTTCGCGGTGGTGTAGCCGCACATGGCCGACGCCGCTGCCAGCGACGAGATCGACCCGACGCACACGATCGATCCATTGCGCTTTATCAACGCGGGCAGACAGGCGCGGGCGCTCACAAATGCAGTATCAAGATTCGCTCGCAACGCTGCCGCCCAGGCATCGTCTGTTGTTTCCAGCGCAGTACCGGCTCCGAGCCCTCCAGCGCACGCAATCAACGCATCGATGCCGCCCTGATCATTCAGTTGCTCCATGAACCTCGACCAGTCGCTCTCCTTCGATGCATCACCTTCGAGTATCAGACCGCCAGTTTCTGCAGCCACATCCTCCAGTGGAGCGCGCCGTCTTCCTACAAGCGCAACGCACGCACCCTGGGAAGCAAAAAGCCGCGCGCACGCTTGTCCAACTCCCGTTCCGGCACCAGTAATAACAACGTTCCGAGTCTGCACCATCTCGATACCCCAACGAGCCCAGTCATCTCAGGCGTCTTGCGACGCGCGTAAGCCGCCCTCACACCGGTGAGGGCGGCGCCCGATTACGTAAGTACCTAACTGCGACACCGCCCCATTACTCGGAGAATGAACTGGGGTAAGTAGTTTCGTTGAGAAGTGTGGCCTTCGATCCAAAGGTCAAATGAACCATCCGGTTGGGCTTCGGATCCCAGCAGAAGAACCGGCCTGTCGAACGCATCCTCTCGAAATCGATCACTACGATTGATTCGACGGGCATGATCGTTTCGGTCCAGAAGAGAATCGTCAGGCCCGGTGCCACGTCAAAATAGGCGCATTTCTCGACATCGGCTAGGCCCGTCTCGGCGCCGTTGACACAGTGCCATGCCATCTGCTCGCGTCCGAGATAGACGTGTTCATACCAGTCGTCAGAGCTGTAGCGGTACAGCACGCGTTTGCCGACGAGAGATGCTGATTGCGTGATCGGTTCATTTGCCGGTTTGCCTTCCACCGTCGCGGTCACGAAAGCGGTCTTCGTACGTTTCTCGCCATCCCGATCAAAAAAGGACGATACGGCGGCGAAGACGTTGCCGCTCGCAAGCTTCCAGACAAGCGTAACGGCCTCGTCGAAACCATCCTTATAGAAATCCACGAAGACGATACCTGGTCTTACCTCCATCGCCTCATAAGAGTGGGAGGCGGACATTCCAGTGCCCTCGCCTTCGAGAATGGTCCATGTAAGTGTCTTCTCGTCGACGAAATGGTGTTCGATCAACCATCCATTTTCGAAACGGAGGGCCGCTTTAGTCCCGGCGAGTACAGAGGTCTGGGGATACTTGTGTTCGGCAAATCCCTCCGCCATCTCTTCGAGCGTCGGCCAGTTTTCCACTGGCACGTACTTTTGGTCCATCACGGTATCGGCAATGCTGTAGTTCATGTTCAATCTCGTATGAAAGGTGTTTCGATGAAGGTAGCTAAACAATCTATTTTGGAAGTATGTCGATCAGGCCTCGTCCAGAATTCTTCCCAAGCCGCTATACAGTTGTGGGCGCGCGGATTTAAGCCAATATGCGAACAGCGCTCCAACGACACCGACAGCGAACGTCATCCATGGCAGCGATTCGGATACCCATGTAGTAGTGCCCGTAATCAGTGAGACGTTCTTGACGATCTCATAGAGACAGGCAGTCAATCCGACCGCGCTGATCGCCGGTGCGATGAGTCTGCGCCAGACCGAGATGCCGTGATGATCACGGGAGAAAAAGCCGATCACTGCGAGAGCGGTCAATGCTTGGACCGCCACAATGCCAATCGCCGCGGGCACGCTTGCAAGCGGAACGACGACAAGCATGGCGTCTGCCCCTCCGATGCCCGATGCTGCAATGATCATGATGCCGACAGCAATTTGCACGATGCCGGCGATGTGAGGCGTTTGTTGCACGGGATGCAATTTGGCGAAGCGTGACCAGATGATGCGCTCACGTCCCAACGAAAAGAGATAACGCGACGAAGTGTTGTGAAAGCTGATGAGCGCGGCCAGCAAACTCGTAATCATCAGTACGTTCGTCGCGTCCGCAGCGCCACTCCCGAGGTAGCGTTCCGTAATGACGAACCACATATCTCCCGGATTTTTTGTCGCCTGTTCGAGTGCCTGCGGAATACCGTAAGCGTTCGTCACTAGCCATACGGAGGCGGCATACAGCACCAGGATGATCGTTACCGCCGCGTATGTGGCCCGCGGAATCGAACGGGACGGATCTCGGGCTTCTTCGGCATAAATAGCCGTCGTCTCGAACCCCATGTAACTACCCACGACGAATACGATCGATGGCCCGAAGCCGTGCGAGAACACCGTCGCTGGCAGGAATGGTGCGACCGAAACAGCGCTGGCCCCGCTTTTACCGATAATCGTGCCATCGAGCACGAGGATGATCAGGACTTCGGCGAGCATCAACGTAAACAGTACACGTCCGCTGAATTCGATATTTTTGTAACCAAAATAGAACACGATCACCATCGCGCCCAATGCGCAGACCCACCACGGAATATCGATCCCAAAATGAGCATGGATCCCGTAGCTGAGGAAAAAGCCGATCATCGCGTAACAGGCGATGAGCATCCCGTTATAAGCGAGGATCGCCAGAAAGGCGCCGCCAATTCCACACGGGCGACCGAGTCCATGAGCAATGTAGGCATAGAACGCACCCGCATTACGGATATGCCGGCTCATCGCACAAAAGCCCACACTGAAGATGAGATAAAGCACGCCGATGACAATATAGGTCCCAGCCGCGCCTGCGCCATTACCTAAGCCAATGGCAAGCGGCGCGCCGCCTACGAGCGCAGTCAGCGGTCCGTTCGTGGCGATTACTAAAAACACGATGCTGATCCAGCTGAGTGCATCTTTCCTGAGGGAGGTTTGGTCCCTGTCTTGGTTCGGCATCTTCGTCTCCTGATTTCCTATGTCATCCAAAGCGGAATCTGTGAACTCTCGCGCTTGCTTACGCGTTAGTAATCCTTCGTTTCAAACTTGACCCTCCTGCTGAGCCAGCAGGAGGGTTACTCCTTTGTTATTGGCTCAGCATCAGACTGACCAGCGCCGTCCGGTTTGTCACGGACGTCTTCCCGAATATCTGCAGCAGATGCGTTTTTACCGTGGCTACGCTTATATGAAGCGACGTTGCGAGATCTCCGTTGTTAAAGCCCTTACACACGAGCTCCGCGACCTGAGCCTCTCGCTTTGATAGTCCGTACCGCGCCATCAGGCTGTTCATGCCGCCGCGTCTGCCACCGCCCATCAGCGCTGCGAGGTTGAACAGGATGTACGGATGCAATGCCCGAGCAGTGTTGAAGATCGATTCGGCACTGGACGCGTCACATCCCTTTGGCAAGCACACGCTCATCCCAGCATGCAGTCCAGGCCCAGATTTAAATACAAGCTCGACTATGTTCGATATATGAAAGGACGAAAGGAACCGCCGGTACTCGATATGCGAGACGTTTTCCGTCAGATAATCGGACAACAACGCGACGTCGGCCCCGGGGAACTCATTCATGTTTTCGTCAAACGGATCGTAGCGGTACATTTCATCGAGATACAGACGGTGAAATGCATCTGGCAATCCGCGTCGTTCAAAAAGATTGAACGTCGAGTCGACGTCGCGAAT
This sequence comes from Paraburkholderia hospita, assembly GCF_002902965.1. GTDB lineage: Bacteria > Pseudomonadota > Gammaproteobacteria > Burkholderiales > Burkholderiaceae > Paraburkholderia > Paraburkholderia hospita. The sequence continues at coordinate 203,261 of NZ_CP026109.1, forward strand.
GTATAACGCAAGGTTCTCCGCGCCAGTCATGCGTGTGAAACAGCTCATCGTCTCCTCAATGAACCGTTCGATCGTCGAGTAATGTCCGACCTCGATCATGATGAATTCCTGCACAGAAAGAAAGATTTGAGACCGCTCAATCATGTGACCCGTTCGCGTGGCCGACAATGTAGCGCGATCTCTTGTCAACCAGTACCCTGTCTTCCGTCAGCGCGGAACAGGGATGCAAACCGACTTGAGCTCTGTGTACTGCTCAATCATCTGGCGTCCGTGTTCACGTCCGATGCCCGACTGCTTGAAACCGCCGAACGGCAGGTTAGGATCAACCGGGATGTGACTGTTGACCCACACCGTGCCGGCCTCAAGTGCCCGTATGCCGCGCAGCGCGGAGTTCAGATCGTTCGTCCACACGCTCGCGGCCAAACCATTGCGCGATGCGTTCGAAAGAGCCACGGCTTCTTCGAGATCCGCGATCGGCGTGACACTGATCACCGGCCCGAAAATCTCGTCGCGGACAGATGGATTTTCAGCATCTGCATTGGTGACTAGTGTCGGCTCAAAGTAGAAACCACTGCGGTCCGGACGGCGGCCACCGGTCACGATCTCAGCAGTTCTACCGGCTGTCTCGACCAATGCAGCGACCTTGTCGACATGCGCACTGGAAACAAGTGGTTGGATGTCCGCTGAGGGATCCAGACCGGGTCCCAGCTTAAGGCCCTTCATGGCACCGGCAAGGTCCGCGACAAACCGATCGTAGATGGAACGATGTACATAAAGACGTGACGCGGCCGCACATACTTGACCTTGATTCAGGAAGCATGCGCCCATCAGTCCTGGCATGATTTGCGGGAGATCGACGTCAGACAGAACAATGAGCGGATTCTTTCCTCCCAGCTCCAGAGCGAATCGCGTCATGTTCTGCAGCGCGGAAATCCCGATACGGCGTCCGGTTTCCGTTGAACCCGTAAAGGTAATCTTGTTGACGTCAGGATGCTCGACCAACGCCGCCCCCGCATCGCGACCATAACCAGGTACGACATTCACCACTCCCGGTGGTATCCCGGCCTCAATTACCAGTTCTGCAAGGCGCAACGCTGTTAGCGGGGTATCCTCCGACGGTTTGACGACGATCGTGCAGCCGCACGCGAGCGCTGGCGCAATTTTCCAGAGAGCGATCATCATTGGGAAATTCCACGGCACGATCGCGCCGACCACCCCGACAGGCTCGCGCAATGTAAAGCCGAGATTCCGAGTGCCGGGAGGAATAGGAATGGAAAGATCGAGCGTTGATCCCTCAATCTTCGTCGCCCATCCTGCCATATAGCGCACATACTCGACTGACCCTGCGACATCGATCGCGCGGGTGTGATTGATGGACTTTCCCTGGTTTATCGACTCCAGCTGCGCCAGCTCCTCGCCGTGCGCTTCGATCAACTCCGACAAACGAAAAAGGCAGCGTTCGCGGTCGGCGGGACGCAGGTCGCGCCATACGGGCAAAGCGCGGCGGGCGCTAGAGACAGCGAGACGCACGTCATCTTCCGTTGCTGCGATTGTTCGGCTGATGACGCTCCCGTCTGCGGGGTTATAGACGTCAACGAGACGGTCAGTAGACAGCGTCACCGATTTGCCATCGATAAACGCACCATGCGCCCTCTTGAGGAAGGCAGTAACTTGCGGCAGGACCTCAACAAGTTGAGCGCTTGGCGTTTCGTGCAACATGATGTCTCCGTCAGTAACTAGGTCGATAGACCTATTTATAGGTTGTGACGATCTGGAAAGCAATCCTGGGCAAAACCCGCATACCGATCACTGTTCATTACAAAAAGCACGGATGATCGTGTGCTGGCTGACCAGGTTGAGGCGCTTTAGATCGAACAACGGGCCGCCCAGATCGAACCGCTTCTTACGAAACGGGGTACGGGACGATTGAGGCCGCGATGGGGAAAACAGCTGTGGACGAGGTTATGCGCGTGGCGAACGGTACGCATCAACCGAAAGAATGATCGCCGACGATCTTGCGGCGAGTCAGGTCACTCTGCTGATCATCCGTCGAAGGCGGAAACGCTCGCGCTGGCTCTCGCGGGCCATTCAATAAAGACGTCCCGCGCTGCTCGTAAACGCTTATATGAGCCGTTGCGCGCTCCGTTCAATAATATGTCACATGACCTAGTCGTAGAACCAGAGCGAGGTAAATTTTTGACTGGCTCGTTTTGACCGCACCGATGCTGTGCGATACGCGATCCAGTCTTGATTGGAGAGGAGATACCCGTGCTTTCAGTTGAATCGCCCACCACGTATTACACGATGACCCGCAAATATCACGATCGTTATGACACTCTCGAGGAAGATATCGAGGCCGATGTGGTCATCGTAGGCGGTGGGTTCTCGGGTATAAACATCGCGCTGGAACTGGCCGAGCGAGGGATTACGAATGTCGTGGTGCTGGAGGCAAACTATCTCGGCTTCGGTGGATCGGGCAGAAACGGAGGCCACGTGATGGCCGGCATTGGGCACGATCTGGAAAAGATCCGCAAATATGTCGGGACGGAGGGCGTAGAGGCAATTTTCAGCATAAGCGATCAAGGCGCCAGCACCATCCAGCGTCGAATTGATCGGTACGGAATCGACGCAGACTTCCGACGCGGCTACGGATACCTCGCATTCAATCAGCGTCAGGCGAAGCTGTTGCAGAAGTGGGAGAAGGAGTTTCGCGGGCTTAACCCTAACGAGGAGATCGCCTATCTTGAGGGTGCAGAGCTGCGGCGTATCTTGGGATCTGATGCTTACAGCGCGGGCCTGATGCACATGGGGAACGGGCATATTCATTCGCTCAACCTGCTTTTAGGCGAGGCGCGCGCAATCACCAGCTTGGGTGGTCGTGTGTACGAGAACTCACCCGTGGTCGAGGTTACCTACGGCAAGACTATTAAAGTCCGAACGGCAAAAGGTTCGGTGAAAGCGCAAAAAATCTGCTTTGCATGTGGCGCCTTTATTAACAGGCTGGAGCTTCAACTCGACAAGACGATTATTAGCACCTATTCGTTCCAGCTTGTCACTGAACCGCTGTCCGACGAACTTATTGAGCAAATTAGTCCGATCCGAGGTGCATTCACCGATGTACGGCCTGCTATCGACTATTACCGCGTGACGAACGAGAACCGGCTCCTATTTGGCACCGTGACGCATTTTCTGGAGTACATCCCGAAAGATTTCAAGAAATACAACAGGGATGCGATGCTCCGGATCTTCCCATACCTAAAGAACGTCAAAATTGACCTCGGTTGGGGCGGTCCAATGGAATGCTCCGCGACGCTTTTTCCCCAGATCGGGACCCTGCCGGATCATCCGAACGCGTTTTTTGTTCAAGGGTACTCAGGCTTCGGTGTCACACCCAGCCATGTCGTCAGCCGCGTCCTCGTAGACGGGATGACGAGCGGTTCGCACGAATGGGACGTCATGAGTTCCATTCCTCGCGCACGCGTGATCGGCAAGGAACACCTGCGCACCGCAATCTGCACCCTTGGTAAGGTGACGCACCAGCTGCATGGGTATTTCAGTGGACGCCGGTAGGCGGTGCGCATCGGATCAACGGGTATAGCGCCTGCTGACAATTGTCCTTTCCCACATATGAACTAAGCGCGGCCCGCCGCATCCCCGGCGAGCTTTCTTGCGGTTCCTGCATCAAGTCGTTTCTCCCTCCTCGGTTTCTGATAAGTCGCGCTGCAGACCGCCTAGTTCGCGAAGCTCTGACGCCTTCGGTATCCGACTCGAACGCGGCTTCTTCCCCTGGGGCAATCTGCGAATCGTTGACGGTATCGCCGTCAATGATCACGCGGATCGGGTTTTCTCCTTCATTCATGATCGAGACTTTCATTACATACCCCCATAAGCGATAGAACTGCAATGAGGAGACCTTGTCGATCTCCGCCGCTATCGTAAACTTTGCTCAACACCTTCTGGAGGGCATTTTTATGAACGTCGCACATCCTTGGGATAACGAACCGGACGAAGAAAGCTTCGAAGCCTCCGAACTCGTCTGTCTGATGAGTCGTGACCACAATGGCGTCTGGAACGGCTATGTGGGCGTGTCGAAATCTCACGCGATGTTCGGGCAGCGGCGCGACGTGAGGATCATCGCGCCCGCAACTGCCGCAGGCCACGAACTGATCAGCACGCGCATCGCCGCAGCGGATGTGCGTGGCTTCATTCCGCGCGTGCTCGAAGCGGGCGTCGCCGCGTCGCTGTCGATCGTCGTCGATGTCCACGGTGGCCTGTGGAATACCGGGGTTATAGGCGAGGATCATCCCGGTCTGTGGTTCTTCGGCTTCATGTGCGGACACGCATGGGACTTCAAGCCACTTGACCCGATGACGGTACAGGCGTACCAGACCATGGAGCAGGCGGAGGGGCGGTGTCAGGTTGACGGACAGGCGACGGTAGAATGAGGCGATGAACAAGACGAGATCGCTTTATCACGGCCACCGCTTCCCTGCTGTCGTCATCAGCTGCGCGGTTCGCTGGTATTTCCGGTTCAACCTGAGCCTGCGCGACATTGAGGAGTTGTTGCTTGAGCGTGGCGTCGTTGTCACGTACGAGACGGTCCGCTGCTGGTGCGACAAGTTCGGCGCGGGATTCGCCCGGTGCGCGAAGTCGGTGCGGCGGAAGCCGGGTAGCACCTGGCACCTTGACGAGATGTTCGTGACACTGCGCGGCGAGCCGTATCTGTTGTGGCGTGCGGTCGACGAGTATGGCGCCGAGCTTGACGTGCTGGTACAAAAGCGCCGCGACAAAGCCGCGGCCAAGCGCTTCTTCCGGCGGGTGCTGCGATCGAACCCGGTGCCGCGCAAGATCATTACCGATCAACTGCGCAGTTATCCAGCGGCGAAGGCTGATATTCCTGAACTCGCTCAGGTAAAGCACGTGTTCGTCAAAGCGGCTGCTCGCGTGAACAATCGCGCCGAAAATAGCCACCAGCCAACCCGCAGGCGCGAACGCCAGATGTGCGGCTTTCGCGACGCGCGTCGCACGCAGGCGTTTCTCTCATGCTTCGGCCTGATCCGGCAGCACTTCGCGTTGCCCAGACATCAGATGAACGCGGCATGTCATCGCGCCATACTAAAAGAACGCCTCGCCACATGGCATGGCTGGGCTGTCCCAACTGCAGTTGAACAAGTTATCTGATAAGGATAACTACTCTTTAGCCAGACACGTAACCTGCGCTCGTCAACTTGACAGTGCCGTTGAAACAGCCTCAAACATCAGCGTCATTTCGTCGACGTTGTGCTTCCTGCTGCAGTGAATCCTGGTCCGTCTGGCTTTCGCGGCATGGGGCCCCAGCGCCTGCCAGACAGGCAGAATTCTCAACTGGCCGGCGGCAGCTCGCACGGTCAGGCTCGCGGTGACGCCTGCTCGTTCATGTTGAGAGGTCATCGGTTTGCTCGTTGTTGCCATGAATTTTTCGTGGAAGTATAGCTCGCGAATTTGACATTTTGATAATGAGAATCATATTAAGAGAAAAGTATTAGTATTTAGATCAGGCAAATTCGGTTTAAATCGGATGTACTTGCAAAGCTATTTTTTGCAGTGGCTATTTAGTCTGGTCACATCGCCTGAGCACCCCGCGGTACCGACTGAGAATACGTTTCAAACATATGCGCGTCGGGGCTCGATACGTCGGACAAAGCGCCCCTATCAACATGCAAGCTTCATATATTGTTTTTATCCCGTCCCGCCCTCCGTTCGGACTTAACATTTGGGTCCGGCTTTGAAAAACCGAATTCGCAATGCCGGATATAAGAACTGGAATAAATGCGGAATATCGACAGCGAGAATGGTGCGTCACCGGTCATTGATGCGTCAGCACGACTGATAATCCAGATAACGGAGAGACATGCATGCTAAGCCCTCACGAATTCGCCACGCTAATGCTGGTCAAGGCAGCACCTGACCAGATCGACCTGAACCGCGAAGAACTGGACACCCTGCTGGAACAGCAACTGGTCGCGCTGGAACGACTCGCGTCCGGAGATCAGCGCCCCCGCCTCACCCGCGACGGCGATTCAGTGCTTCGGGCCGTTGCCCGAAAACGCTAGGTAGCAGCCGTCGGCGAGTCCGATCCCGCGCACTGGCGCAACACCGTGACGTCGCGTGTACAGCGGCGCACACTCGGTGGCGTTCGACAACGGATATCTCGGTCGCCCGATTCAGCGTTGACCTGCGGACTATCTGCGTGTGCCCCGAGCCACGCACTTCATCGGCTTCACGCAATCCCGCCGTTTTCCGTTGTGATCCGTCCTGGGCGGCACGACGTTCGCGCGGATCGTCCTTACAGGAGTTTTCATCATGCTGACCCCGGAACAGGTAGCAGCAACGCGGAAGGCCAACCTCGACATCCTGTTCGGCCTGGGCAACCAGGTCGTCGAAAGCGTTGAGAAACTGGCTGAACTGAACATGCAGGTGACCCGCTCGACGCTGGCGGATTCGTTTGATCTGGCGCAGAAGGCACTATCCGTGAAGGAACCGCGGGACTGGCTCGCGCTGAAAGACAGCCTCGCAGCGCCGACGGCAGAAAAGGTGCAAAGCTACAACCGGCAACTGTTCGACATCATGTTGTCGACCCAGACCGAATTCGCGAAAGTCGCACAGACGCAATGCGAAGCGTACGTCCGCCAGATGCAGTCGGTAGTGGAGGATGTCGCCAAAAACGTGCCGGCTGGCTCGGAGGCGGCCGTCGCCGCGCTGGACTCCGCGATCAAGGCGGCCCAAACGCTGGTCGAAACCGTACAGAGAACCGGCCAGCTGTCGAGTACGGGTCGGCGGCTAACGCCTCCCTTGGACCGCTTGACGGCCTCTCGATGCGCCGGGTGACGATCAGATCACGCCGCCCGGTCAGCTTCGCTCGCACACTTGGTGTTCCTTAATGCGGCCGCCGCGGCCATGTCAAGGTTGCTTCCGCATCGACGACCAGAGCAGGTCATTGCACATTGCAGGAGGTAAGGATGGATGAAGCCTGGCTAGGCACCGCCATAGGTTCGGCCGTCCTGCTGTTCGCGGTCATCTTTGTGTTCGGCCACTATCGACGCGAACATCGGCGGACGCAGTTGCTGCGGCAACTGGAATCTGTTGTCTGGCGTCAGCACATGAATTGATATTACGCATGACGTGCCTGGACCCGACGGACGCTGGATGAGGGGCGCGCACCGTCTACAAGCCCGACTTCCCGCACGTGCTTCACGACCAAGAACGTCGTGCGGAAAGGACTGGCGGGTAGAACAACAAGCGCGCTAGGAACACATGAACCATGCTGATCAGGCCGCACGGGACCTGGTGCACATCCGCCCATGATCCTGCGACTCGAGCATCTGCTTCACGACGATGAAACCGGGCGGGGCGTGAAGGTAGTAACGGGGTGAAAGAAGCGCATCTTGAGCGGGTGAAAGCGGAAATCACGAACTGGTACAACGTCATCAAAGCTGCGCATGAATTTGCTTTGTCGGACGAGCAAACGGTAGGAATCGAAATTCCCTCGTCGGGCAACGATAACGCCAGAAGGCGTGAGATTCTCCGGCAGGCTCTACAGGCTTCTTTCGAAACGTATGCCAAGCAGACCGATCGAACGCCGAATTGGGCAGTCGAGGCGAGCCGTGCGGCGATGCCGACGCGGATCGCTTCGTCGAGATCACGTCTTCCTGTAGATCAGGCCTTCTTGGTATAGCCGCTGCACCATCCCTTGCTATTGACTTGCTTTCCGCCAAACAGTGCACACGGGCCAAAAGCGTCGCCCGCCTTACCCGAATACAGCGAGCAGTTGCTGCACATTGAGCCGGCCACGTACTTCGACCCGTACTTGGCCTTGTCAATCTTGGTCGCGTCTTCCTTGTAGCCGAGCGCTACCGCGGTCGGGTCGCTTTCGCTAACGTGCGGTGCATCGGCGAACGCCTGGCGCGAGAGGGCGAGCGCCGAAGCGGCGCCAAGACTCGTAATCAGAAACGTGCGACGAGACTGTTTCATTGGGGATTCTCCCAGTGTTGTATTGGACCTGTTTGGCAGAGACCTTTACTGCCGCCGTTTTGTGACGGCGGCAACGCGGAGCATACAACGGAGATCGTTTGTCGCACTGCCTTCGCCGCAATGAAGAGAATAACGCCGCGGCCCGCTCCCGCAAATGTGCGCCTCCTCTCGTCCTCGCCCAGAATCCGCGCCTCTCGTCCGCTCAGGCCGATCCGGGAATGTTTCCGCAATCACGCTGCGCGATCGCGAGGCATGCCGTCAAGCCCGGCGATTCGATGCCGAACAGATTCACGAGCCCGCGCACCCCATGCGCCGCCGTGCCATGGATCAGGAAATCGGCAGCCGGCTCGCCGGGGCCCAAGAGCTTCGGTCGAATACCGACGTAGGTTTGCTGCAGCGCGCCGTCGGGCAGGCCGGGCCAGTACACGCGAATGGCGGCATAGAAGCTCTCGGCGCGGCGCGGGTCGACATCGTAGTTGATCGTATCGACCCACTCGACGTCGGACCCCAGGCGCACCTGGCCGCCAAGATCGAGCGTCAGATGGACGCCGAGCCCCGCTTCGTTCCGCATCGGATAGATAAGACGTGAAAACGGCGCTCGCCCGGACACGCTGAAGGTTGCCGCGCGCGAAGTAAATCGGCCTCAAGCGGTTCGTCAATGACTTGTTGGCGCAGACTACCACGTCGGGTCGACAAGAATGCGTAGGTGTGCCATCCGGCGAGGTGAACTTGTGCCGACGGTTGGCTGATAGCCCAGAGGGACTGCATAGCGTTGGGCATTCAAAGCAGACAAAGCCAGTGCTCAATGCCACGAATGTCCGGTTTCTGTCGGTCAACCTCGACCCCACGACCGGCTGCTTAGGGTCCGTTAGCAGACTTGGAGACCTACCTTGGCTGAGACCCGCGGGCATTCTCGCCGAATGAGGTTTCTAGCCGATCCAATCAGGCTGTTATCACATAAAGCGGGGCCCGTTCTCACGTAATGTGCTCCCACGCGTCCCGATATTCTCAGCTAATGTGGTTCTACAAACCGCGATGTAATCGGTTCCTGCGTCGGAAGTTATCGAGCCGCTACACCTGGCCCTGGCAAGTCCGGGGATGTTGCTCCCTGAGTGGCTCCCGCCCGCTCCGCCTTCGCGCGCCACAACAGGAGCAATCCGTGAGCCGCCTTGTCGTCGTTTCCAATCGCATCGCCGATCCCCGCAAACCCGCTGCCGGTGGACTCGCGGTGGCCGTGCGGGAAAGCCTGCAGCAGACCGGGGGGCTCTGGTTTGGCTGGAGCGGCAGGGTTCAGGACGATGCGGTCACCGACCCTGCCGACCAAGGCCAGCTTCACTTCCAGTCTGCCGGCGAGGTGACGCTGGCGACGCTGGATCTGAACCAGGAAGATCACGACGCGTACTACCTCGGTTACGCCAACGGCGTGCTGTGGCCTGTGTTCCACTATCGCCTGGACCTGGCCAATTTTGATACCCGCTTCGCCGCGGGCTACCGGCGGGTGAACCGGTTGTTCGCGCAGAAGCTGCTGCCGTTGCTCAAGCCTGACGATCTGGTCTGGGTGCACGATTACCATCTGATCCCCCTCGCCGCCGAACTGCGCGCACTCGGATGTGGTAACCGCATCGGCTTCTTCCTGCATATTCCGATGCCGCCGCGCCTGATCATGGCGGCGATTCCGGAGCAGGAATGGCTGATGCGTTCGCTGTTCGCCTACGATCTGGTCGGCTTCCAGAGCGAGACGGACGTGACGCACTTCTCCCACTACATTGAAGCGGAAGCACAGGCTGAACAGTTGAGCCCAGAACGCTTCCGCGCCTTCAACCGGACACTTCGGGTGGGCGCTTACCCGATCGGTATCGACGTCGACGACTTCGTTCGCCTCACGCAAGCGAAGGAAGGGCGGGAGACGTTTTTACGGATGCGAGAGGAATATGCGCGGCGCCGCCTGCTGCTCGGCGTCGACCGTCTCGACTACTCGAAGGGACTGCCACAACGTGTCCAGGCGTTCCGGGCATTGCTCGAGCGCTATCCGGAAAACCGCAACAGCGCTACGCTGATCCAGATTGCTTCGCCGAGCCGCGAGGACGTCAGTGCCTACGACGATCTGCGCCGCCAGATGGACAGCCTCTGCGGTGCGATCAATGGCGACTATGGCGAACTGGACTGGATGCCGGTGCGCTACATCCATCGCAATGTCGCCCGCAGGCGCTTGCCCGGGTTATACCGCGCGAGTCGGGTGGCACTGGTCACCCCTTTGCGCGACGGGATGAACCTGGTCGCCAAGGAATTCATCGCCGCCCAGGACCCGGCCGACCCGGGGATGCTGGTGTTGTCGCGCTTCGCGGGCGCCGCAGAGCAACTGAAGGAGGCGTTGCTCGTCAATCCGTACGACACACAGGGCACGGCGGAGGCGATCCAGCGTGCGCTCACGATGCCCCTCGAAGAACGGATCCGGCGGCACGAGGCGCTGCTGAGCCGGATCCGCAAGCTCGACGTTCACTGGTGGTGTTCATCGTTTCTGCAGGCGCTGAAGCATGTCGAACAGGACGTGACTGGCTGATGCCCGGAAAAAGGCGGCAGTGCATGATCTCCATTGCGGGCGTGACCGCTCCCATGATGCCTGCCAGAGGCTTGCAGTGACCGCCAGGGTTGTCGCGGTAGGAGGCTTGAGGTGAACAATAGCAATATGATGAGGATTGCTTATATCGCCAGCGAGTAGAATTGCTGGGCGGCAGACGTAGTTCGTATTAAAAGTGTCAACACTGCGCGGGAGCGTTAAAAACGTTGGGGTTTTTGCGCAGGCCGCCTAGGATTCCGGCAGTCATGGCCGCGCCGGAGGTTGGGATGAAAATCACAATTCGCGTCGAGATCACTACTGACTGGGATGAAACGGATAGTTCGAAGTCTGTCAGTTCGAGCGTCCCTATCGCCAACTTGAGCCTGAGAAGATAGGCCTGTCGCTCGCCGAAGGAAAAGATGTGCTGCACATGCTCCAGAGGGTTGTGGTGGCAGCGCAAGCTGAAGAGATCTGCATGATGCGGCGCTTCTGTACCCACTGCCACCGTTTCCTCGAGCTCAAAGACCGACGGATTCGCAAGGTGGATACGGTCTTCGGCACTGTGCCCTTTCGCAGTGCCCGGATCGTTTGCTGTCCGTGCGAGACGCCTTTCCAGATGGAGTACCCGTATAGTCCGATGAGCGAATTCGTCCCCGAGCGAGCGACCGCGGAACTGCTGTCGCCTGAGGCGAGGCTCTCGGCACAGATGCCGTATCGCCAGGTAGTCGGCATGATGCGTGAGTTCCTGCCCGTTCGGCAGACATTGAACCATGTGACAGTGCGGAACAGGGCGCTACGGGTGGGCGCGCGCGTCGAGGCTGTTCAGCCGGCTGCATGTCGCGCCACGAAGGAAAATGATACGGAGTGGACGCTGACCATCGACGGAGGATTCGTTCGCGGGCGACGCAAATCAGAATGTTCGAGCTTTGAGATTCTAACGGGGCGCCTCAGTGCCAAAGACCAGACTTCACGCGTATTCGCGTTCGTGAGAAACAGGCTACCGGATATCGTGGAGCGGCTCACCACCCTTGTAAAAGCCACATCGGGAAGCGATCGACCGAGACTGTCAGTCATCACCGATGGTGCCAATGGCCTGCAGTCAATCGCCTGTCGATTACCGTTTTCTTCTACACCTGTCCTCGACTGGTTCCATATATCAATGAGGGTGAGGTATCTCGAGCAGATCATCAAGGGCATGCGTGCGCGGACGGAAACGGAAAAAGCCGCCCAACGTGTGTTGATCTCCCGTGTTGACAAGCTGCGCTGGTGCTTCTGGCACGCGAAGCTAGAGAAGGCGAAAACCCGGATGCAAGGCATCCTGATCCTCTGTCGGGTAATCGTGCCTGAATCGCCGGGCGTTGCGGAGAGTCTTGCACAGCTGGATTACCGGACTCGGGAGCTTGTTGCATACGTCGAAGCGAATGGCGGATCGACGATGAACTATGGCGCGCGACATCGTGGCGGCAAACCTATCTCAACAGCGACCGCCGAGTCCGCAGTCAATCAGATACTCAATCAGCGCATGTGCAAGCGTCAACAAATGCGCTGGTCACCGATCGGAGCTCATCTGCTCGCCCAGGTCCGATGTGTTGTGGTCAATGGTGACCTGGTTGAACGACTTGCGAGATACGAACCACCAAGGAAACCATTGTCGCGCGAAGCTGCCGATCTACTCGAGCAGTTCGGGCTGGCATCTGAACTACAACCCCAAGGTTTTTAACGCTTCCGCCGGCGAGTCGTTCGCTGTGCGCTAGGCAAAGCAAGTACTGATATGCTTGGCAACCTACACGAGCGCGCTCCGAGCGGGCTCGTGGCTCAACATAAAGTTCAGCCGCACGGGGCGGATCAAAACTGGACGAAAATCAGCGATGAGCACTGCATTGAACGACGACCCGCTACACACTGCTTTACCGCTAAGCCGCTTGTTGTTGCCGTCGGGGCCGCCGACGCTTGCGCCCGGCATCGTGCACAGCAATTTCAGCGTTCAAGGCGACGCCCGTCAAAGCTTCCAGGCCTGGCAGGAGCGTATGAGTCCAGTCTACGATATACGGCCTTCGTCAAAGCAAGCTGAGGATACGTTCGATGCATCGCTGTCTCGTTACACGATTGACAATCTGAGCTTCTTCGACTTCCGCACCGGGCCCAACCTGGCCGTGCGATCGTTGGGTCGGGTTTCGACCGAGAGCGTTCGCGACATCAGCTTCAGCGTGTTCCTTGAAGGGCCACCGGGGCAGTTCCTGGGCGGCAAGCCACGGCTCGACGCGCCGCATATATCGCAAGTGCCAAGTATCCTCGCGCTCGACATGGATCAGCCGTGCACAATCCGGAGTTTTCATGGTCGGATACTGCTCCTTTTTGTGCCGCGCGCCCTGGTGGAAAGGTCGTTCCCTGATGCCGCATCGCTGCATGGCCGCTGGATTCACGCCACCACCCCTTTGACACGCATACTGATTGAGCATCTGGTGGCGCTAAAGCAACAAATCGTCGGACTGAGCAAGGAGGAAGCGCATCAGTCCTTTTTCAATGCGGTAGAGCTACTCGTCGCAGCTTTCAGCCGTCAAGCGGGTCTTTCCGGCAACGGCCGCGCAGCGGTACGTGCTGCTGTCTATGGACAAGTGCGGCGGCATGTCGAGGCCAATCTACACGATCCGGATTTGTCGCCTGACACCGTGTTGGCATCGCTGCATCTCTCGCGCGCCAGCGTGTACCGTCTCTTTGAGCATGAAGGCGGCCTGGCCGCTTATATTCGCAACCGCAGGCTGCGAATGGCGGCAGATGAGCTGGTGCGCTTTCCGCATATGGAGGTACAGGACATTGCCTTCGGGTTGGGTTTCAATGATGCGTCGAGCTTTACACGTGCATTCCGTCGCGCCTTCGACATCGCGCCACGGGAATTGCACGAGTATGCGCCGTTGCTCAAGCGGGAACATGCAAGACGGGAGCGCTTCACATAGACTGGCAATGTTGAACAGATTCGATTGTTAGCTGCGATCGGGGGCGCGAAAACACAGGGCCGTGTCAATTCGACAGAAGGCCTCGACAGCGGAGAGGCACCTGCTGATGTCAACGATTTACGCAACCTTGCCGAGTGACCGAAACTGGCCGAGAGCACCAATTCGAGCACGCTCTGCGGAGCGATCGTTGCATTCCTCAATGGCTGCTCACCGGCAGCCGATGTGAACGGGTACTACCGGCCAGTTGTTGCCGCTCATTTATCGCGCAAAGCCGTCATCTGAACGGCCGGTCCACTCTGGAACCTGTCAGTAGCGTCGTCACAGTCACCGAAGCGCGCGTGAACCGCCCCGAGTTTGAACTGACCCCCGAGAGTCGGACGTTGAAGCGTTAATTTTTTCCCGCTCGCATTCGATATTCCACGGGACTCAGTCCACCAAGTTTCGATTTGATGCGGTGCCGGTTGTAGTAGTCGATGTAGCCCTTCAGGCCTGCCCGTAGTGCCTCGACGTCTTCGAAGTCCGTGAGATGGAAGTACTCGGCCTTCAGAGTGCCAAAGAAGCTCTCCATGGCCGCGTTATCGAAGCAATTTCCTTTTCTCGACATACTTTGCTTGAGTCCGTAGCGCGCCAGTGCCGCTCGGTACGGTTGCATGCGATAGTGCCAACCCTGGTCCGAATGAAGCATCGGTGTAGCCGCATTCCCGCGTTTCTTGACAGCTTTCCTGAGCATGCCCATGACCATCGGGAAGTCGGGGCGATGGCTCGACTCGTAGGCAACTATTTCCCCATTGTAGAGGTCCATGACCGGAGAAAGGTACAGCTTTTTCCCCGCGACCCGGAACTCGGTCACATCGGTAACCCACTTCTCGTTTGGGCCCGACGCGGTGAATTCACGATTGAGCAGGTTCGGAGCGGCCTCGCCGACCTCGCCCTGGTACGACCGGAACTTCTTCCGGCGCACCCTCGACCTGATTCCCAATTCGTTCATGAGGCGCTGCACCTTCTTGTGATTAACTAGCTCGCCATCACTGCGGATAGTTAAGGTGATGCGACGATAGCCATACAAGCCGCGATGTGCAGCATAGACAGCCCGAATCTTCGCCTTGAGCCCACCATGCCGGTCTGGGGCGGCCAATGTCTTGACCCGGTAGTAGTACGTACTGCGTGGCAAACCCGCAGCCCGGAGAAGATCGGTCAAGGGGAATTCCTGCCTCAGTTCAAGCACTATTTTGGCTCTTTCTGCCGCGCCAACTTCTTTGCTAGAACCAAGGCATTGAATTTTTTTAGGTACGCGACCTCCGCGCGTAACTGCTGATTCTCACGAAGCAGTTGGTCTGACTCCTCAGATCGCGGAGCTTCCAACGACTGGTTCGAGGTCTTTTTCTTTGCTGGCACCGAAACATCCTGTCCCGACGGGCGCATGCTCTTTAGCGAACGGAGCTCTCCCCGTGCTTTCTGTTGTTGCCACATCGTGATGCTGTGCGGATTGCCGATATTGTAAATGGCAGCCAGCTCTCGACAGGAAAGGTTCTCAGCCACGCCCCGGTGCACCACCTCAAGCTTGAACTCAACGCCGTAAGCACCACGCTGCCGGATGAGCCCAGCGTTACCATGGTGACGATATGCCGCGACCCATCGCCTCACCATGCTTTCCGCAATACCGAATTTCGCCGCAAGGAGCTTATAGCCCCCTTGGCCAGCGAGGTACTCGCGAACCACCTTCCCCTTAAACTTTACATCGAATTTCCTCACGGAACCTCCAAGGTTGTGTCCAACTCTCGGGGGTCAGTTCAGTTTGGTGGAGGCTCCAACTCTTGAGAGAATGGAGGGTTTTGTCGCAGTAAGGCTCGCGGAGTAAAGTCGAATCGATATGCAAAGTACTGCTTACGTTTCGAGTTCATAGAATTGATCGGCAGCGGACGGATGATAACCTCGAGCACACTTCATCTGTCCTTTGCCGATCATGTTCATCAATTCGATGCCACCCAGAAGGATTCGCGCACAGCGAAAAGTTTTGAATCCCAGCATGAGTCGCGTGCGTTGCTGGATCGCCCGATGGTCCTGCTCGACCAGGTTGTTGAGATATTTGGACTGGCGGACCTTGATGGGCGTTTTACGATCATGATTGATGGCCTCGAGTGCGGCGAGGTTGGCGCCACTCTTGTCGACGGTGATTACCTCTGGCTCGCCATTCCGGTCGATTGCCTTCTCAAAATAGCGCCGCGCGGCCACCTTGTCGCGACGGGCGCACAGCAGGAAATCCACAGTATTGCCGTCCCTGTCCACTGCGCGGTACAGATATTTCCATTGCCCCTTGACCTTGACGTAGGTCTCATCCATCCTCAAGCTCCCGCCGACAGGACGTTTGTGCTTGCGGAACGCCTTTTCGAACAACGGCACCAGCTTGATCACCCAGCGATGTACTCTCGAATGGTTGACCTCGAACCCCCGTTCGGCCCTCATTTCCTCGAGGTCGCGCAGACTCAGCGAATACGCCATGTACCAACGCACACACAGCAGGATCACGTCCAAGGGATAGTGCAGCCGTCTCAGCACCCGGGCGATGCCCGGCGGCAGTGTCGTGCGTGGCGTCTTTGTCATCCAGGAAATCGTGTTCGTCAACCAAGTCGGTTCGCGAATTCTACCCACGACGCCTTTATTGCGACACTGCCCTGCGTTGCCTCTGCTTTCCTTGCGCCACACGAATCACCGGGCGCAGGTCGCAGACCAAGTTCTCGGAACGGCCAGCGCGCAGCCAGCGTTGGATCTGCAGATATCTGTGCCTTGAGCGCAGGTATGGTTCTGGCCAGCGCGGCGTCATCTCACCCGGGGTCGCGGTACTGCGGCTGTCGCGCGCAACGCCATGCACGTGGCGTCGCGCCAGTCACGTGCGAGAACACGCGAGTGAAATGGCTCTGGTCGGCAAAGCCGCAAGAGATCGCGATCTCCGCGATTGACAACGAACTGCGTGCGAGCAGATCGCGCGCGACGTCGATGCGTCGGCGCACAAGCCATTGGTGCGGTGCGAGCGCGGTTGAGCGGCGAAATGCGCGGCAGAAATAAGCTGGCGACAGTTCGCACGCGGCGGCGAGTTCGAGGATCGACAGGCCGTCTTCGAGATGCGCGTCGATCATTGCCTTTGCGCGCATTTCCTGCCACGGTGCGAGCCCGCCCGTCTTGCGCGCGTCAACGATCCGCACGCCGGCGTAAGTCGCCGCGAGATGGCCGTGCAGCGCGATCAGCAGGCCGTCGACGAACAGTTGCGGCACGGGTTTGCCCGTGAGTGCAGGGAGCAGCAACTTGCCTACCCTCGCGACGAATGGATCCTGGACGCCGTGAGGAATCGCGAGTTCGCGGATCGCGACGCAATCCTCCGCCGCAGCGATCCGGTGCAGTGAAGCTTCCGGCAGGTAGAACTGCAAGCAGTCGAACGCGGTGGGCAGGAATGCGGAAGGACGAGCAGCAAGGTCGACCACCGACACGGCACCGCTGGCATACGGAGTCACCCGCTCCGGCTTGCCATCCAGCCACAACTCGTGCTGCGGCAGCGGCTGCAGCTGCAGGCAAAGCACGAACGCGTTTTCTGGCGGGATCGGCTCGGTCCGGTTAACCGCGCCGTCAGTGGATGTCAGGCGGGTAATGGTGACGTCCGGAATCTGGAGCGTCGAGCTCCTGAGCACGGGCATGCTCGGCAGTTTGAAGTAACGGGCGGCATCGTTGCCGTAAGGGGGGGACATCGTTGAGCCCCGCTGGTTGACGTGGGTGAGACTAGCGTGATCGGTCGTATTCGCTGACTTAACGTGACGGCGGGCGGGTTGGCGGACGTCCGCGTGGTGCCGTCGCGCGGATGCCCGCTCTTGTCTGCCGTGATTGCGTGGTTATTCGTCTTGACGTTTGCCAGGTACGGGGCGTGGTGCCCGTCAGCTTCACAAATACGCGGGTCAGATGACTCTGATTTGAGAATCCGCAGGCCGTAGCGATCTCACTCAACGAGCCATTGTTTCGTACGAGTAGCTGCTTTGCGTGATCGACGCGCCGTTGCTGCAGCCAGCGCTTCGGTGTCGTGCCTGTCGCCCGTTTGATCGCCCGCGACAGGTGTGCGACGGTTAACATCGATGCAGCAGCAAGGTCAGCCAGCGAAAGTGATGCGGACAGACGTGCATCGACGTGCTCAAGTAACGACTGGTACTGGTGTGCCGTCATCCCGCGGGTGCGTTGCTCGAGCGAGCCAGCAGCATTACCGGGCCCCGCGGCGTAGCCGCAGATCGCGACCAGCAATCCGTGCACAACCTGCCAGGTCATCACGTGCTGGCGGGCGAGCGCATCGCGCAGCAGCGGGCCGAACTCGGCCGAGACGGCGTCGCCGTTCGACAACCTGTCTATGAGAATCTCGAGATTGCGCGCGCATGCGGGATCCGGTTGCCAAGGGCCTTGGCTTTTCGGGAGTTGAGCAAGCAGGGCTGCAGCCAATGATGCCAGTCGGGATAGGTCAATTGTCGACATGCGGAATACCGAGTTTTGGCATCGGACGCGATTGCGCACACGCGACGGTGGCACGCCATGACGCATCGCGTGATGTCAGGCCAGACGCGACGCGCCCACCTGATGCGATGAATCCTAGCACGTGCCAAAATCGAAAAAGATGGAAAGAAATCCGTCTTCTACATTTTTTATATTCGCGTGGTCGATTGCGACATCCGTGGCGGATCGGACATCCGCCAATTTAATCGGCTCTGTGCAAATTGCGGCGTAAAAGTACCGAATACAATTCGGGTTGCAGAGTATCGATGTATCGAATCATATGAAGTAAGTAGACACGCTCCTGACGGCTTGACCGGTTACGCGGCGGTCGCGCGAGCGATCCCTCTATTTCGCGCTTTTGTGGCGGGTAGTGCCACGCATGACGATTTACGTTACGGACGACGATGTTGGTGAGCAGTGCGCATCACGACCTGCCGACGTGAATGCAATGCATATGACAGTCTGCTGAGACACGGATAGTTAATCAAGGGAAGAGCTGGCCGACGCCTTATTGGCCGAAGTGAGCGGGATTTGTCGCGGGGGAGGAACACGCAGGCACGGCATTCGTTTTCAGGAAGGACTGTTTAATATGTTTGTAAGTTTACGCATTCCCCTTCTTTCTTTTCGCCGACAGATTCAGCGGCTTGACTCGACCTGATCCGCCGCCCGTCTTTGCACTGATCGCATTCAATGCGGCAGAACGCGTGTATGCAATGCCTCAATCACGCGAACAGAGTCGAATCTGTGCAACGCCGGGCAAGAATGTTCAAGAAATCGGGCGCCGGCTTCCTCATCATTCAGGCCGTGCTTCCACGAACGATGCCGTTGGATTGACGATCGGACTTGTTCGTGTTGGTCAGGAGCCGGACGCCCGATGCGCTCGAGTCCGCGCGACACGCCGCCCGCGCAAAGGAGGGAAATATCATGCCGACATCCAGGAAACAACAGTCGCTCTATGCTGGTTGGTCACGGAAGCGCACTTTTATCCAATATATGTTTTGTTTTTGTAAGAATCACGCCTCAAAGTCGAATGCAGTGCGAATTGCAGGAAGATACTTACTGGTTGGCAATATGGCGGGATGGGTTGCCGGATCGCGAGACAATAATCTCAACGGCCATGCCCTGAGCTTTACGGGTGTGTCGAGCCCGTCATCGTCCTCTGCTTCGATATCGACATTCATTGACGTCGCAGCACCATGATCAGGTTCGGTCACATTGAAATCGATTTAAGCAGGCGCCGAGTACGCAAAGGCGACGAGGTACTGCACGTCGGGTCACGCGCGTTCGAAATTCTTGCGTTGCTCGCCTCCGGCGATGGACGGCTCGTCACGAAAGACGAACTGATGAACACCGTGTGGCCGCATACGGTCGTTGAAGAGAACAATATCCAGGTACACCTTTCGGCGCTGCGCAAAGCGCTCGGTGAAGATCGCGACTGCATCGTAACTGTGCCGGGCCGTGGTTATCGACTGATGCAGCGTCGGGCCGCAGCGCTGCCGTCCAAAAGCGCTTTGCCTGGCCAAACGCTGCGCAGGCTACCGTCGTTTCCGACGGGGTTGGTTGGGCGCGATGCGGCCATCGCGCAGGTCCGCACCGCGCTCGATTCGACGCCCGTCCTGACTCTGACAGGCGCTGGGGGGATCGGAAAGACGACGCTGTCGATCGCCGTCGCGCACGAGATTGCCGAAGCGCACCCCGACTTTGTTTGTTTCGTCGAACTGGCGGCATTGACAGACAGGCAGTCGATCCTCGCATCCATTGCGCAAAGTTGTCGCCTGTCACTCGACGGCGACTTTCCTTCCATCGAGGCGATCGCGGCGACGCTTGCGCACACTCCCCGCACGTTGTTTCTCGACAACGCGGAGCAGGCGATTGCGCACGTGGCCGAGATCGTCGAAACGCTGACGGACGGCAATCCTGCGCTGCGTGTTCTGGTTACCAGCCGGGAACCGTTGCGTATCGCGCAGGAAAGAACGATCCGTGTCGGCCCCCTCGAGGTGCCCGCACGCGATGCCACCGAACATGAGGTTCTTGCGCAGTCGGCTGTTCACCTGTTCCTTGCGCGCATAGGGGCGCTAGGGGGAAAGACCTCTTTCGACAGAAAGGAAACATTAACAGCGGGTGAGATATGCCGCCGACTCGACGGTATACCCCTGGCAATCGAACTGGCGGCGGCCCGCGTCTTTTCGCTCGGAATCGAAGGTGTGTATCAGCGCCTCGACGACCGGATGTCGATCCTGACGGCTGGTTATCGCACCGCGTTGCCGCGGCACCAGACACTTCGTGCAACGTTCGACTGGAGTTTCACGCTACTCGATCCAGGTGCTCAGGCTCTGTTCCGGCGACTCGCGATGTTCGGAGGCGTGTTTACGCTCGAAGCAATGTGCGCCGTCGCTTGCGGTTCAGGCTTGACTATGGGTGCCGCAATCGATGGGATCGGCGAACTCGTGGCAAAGTCGATGGTGAATGTCAGCTTTGACGGTCCCGTCGCAAAGTACAGAATGAATGAATCTACTCGCGCGTATGCGCTCGAGCTGCTTCATGCCGAAGACGAAACACAGGAAATCGCATCGCGTATCGCGCGTTATTTCACCTCGCGTTTCGACGCGGGGGCGGGACGTACAGGTTCGGTGCAACTGGTGGAAGGCTCTTCTGACCTGCAGCAGACACTCGATGATGCGCGTGCCGCGTCCGAATGGGCGTTTTCCTCTGGTGGCGATCTACATCTCGCCGTCGAGCTGACGTCGACGTTGACGGGCGTCCTGCTGGGTAACTGCCTGATCGAGGAATGCGGAACGCGGGCAGAACGTGCGGTGTCTGCGCTGAACGAGCTGCCGCCCAGGTCGATAGATGTCGTGAGCGAGATGCGCGTTCGAGCGGCCTTGGCTGCGACGCTGCCGAATCTGTGTGGTCCGATGGGGCGTTCCTGGAAGCTCTGGAACGAAGTTCTCGATCTGGCCATCTCGTCCGGTAACGACGAATTTCAGGCTCGTGCGTACTGGGGGCTCTGGAATGCCGCGCTATACGGAGGCAACGTGCATGACGCGATTGATCATGCGCTGAGTTTTCAGACGTTCGCGCAGGACCATGGTCATGCATGGCAGGAGACGTTGACAAGCCTGCTTGCCGCAGTCGCGCAGCATTGCGCTGGGCAGCACGATCATGCGAAGTCTCGGATCGAGGAGGCTATGCAACATCTGGCCGTTCACCCGCACGAAGCGGAGCAGATCACGAGCTTCGCAGTCGATCCTCTCGCCATCTGTTACGGGACGCTTGCGCGCATTGTGTGGTTGCAGGGTGATGCCGAAGAGGCGTTGGCGTACGTTGACAAAGGCGTCAACCTGATCACGCCGGAGACGATGGAGCCTTGGCTCACGCATGTGCTCGGCGTGGTCGCGGTGCCGATCGCGTTGCTCTCGGGCGATTTGCGGCGCGGCCGCTGCTATCTGCAGATCATGCGCTCTCAAACGGCGCTGCACGGTTTCATGATCTGGCGTGAGTACAGCGATTGTCTCGCGGCTTATTGCGATCTTCTCGAAGGAGAGTCGGAACGTGGTTTGCCGGTGCTCGAAGCGTCGCTGGATGCGTTGATTGCACGAGGTTTCAGGCGCCTGATTACACCAATTGTCGTCGCGTGCGCGGAGGGGCTGATCGCGGTCGGCCGCTTTGCGGACGCTTCGATGCGGTTGCATGATGCATTGAACTTCTGCAGACGACACGGCAAGCTGTTCTTTCTGCCTGAAGTATGGCGGGCGCTTGGTCTCCTTGCGCAAGCGCGAGCGAGGCTCGAGTCGCATGCAAGCGAAGCGTGGCGCGACGCGCGCAACGAGGCACGATCCTGCTTCCGGGAAGCGATCCAGTTATCGCAGCAGCAAGGCGCTCGCATGTTGGAACTGCGCGCTACGGTCGCTATGGCGCGGCAGTTGTACGAGCACGAGCAGTGGGCAGGCGCATTGGCCTTGCTGAAAAATCTCTCAGCCAGGTTCGAACGCAGCAGCAGAAGCCCTGATGTCAAGGCACTGTTTGAATTGATCGATGCCTTGCATGTTCGTCGCGCAGAGCCAGTTGAGAATGGCGCGTCTGATGTTGCACGGGATCGTCAGGCGACCGGCGTCACATCACTCGCATAGGGAGGGCCTTCCGGAGTTTTAAGGGCGAGAACCGCAACGGCACGCGGGAGCGGGACGAAAGAGAGTATTCGGCCGTCACGCACGGCAGAATTCGACGGACTCTTTCCCGCGATGCCGCGTACGGCGAATGTACATTCTGTTACGCACTGCAGTATGCGGAGGAACTTCGCGTTCGCAATTCATGATTTTTTTTCCAATAAAGTATTCTTTTGCGCCGCTTTGCTATGCTGCAATAACGTCGGACGAGATCCGCTGATGACGACACCGCAGCCAACCGCTAGCGAGTCGCTCCGCACAGCCAGGCGCCCGGCGACGCGCCGACCACCTTGAGAAACACGCGGCTCAAATGACTTTGATCGGCAAAGCACAAAAAATCGCAATCTCCGAGAGCGTCATATCGGAGGCTTCGATCAGTTCTCGCGCCCGCGCCACTCGTTGTTCGAGTAGCCATTGATGGGGTGTGCGCCCCGTAGTTCTGGAGAATGCGCGGATGGAATCGCCGCGCGACAGGTTGCATTCACTTGCGACGTCCGCAATCGATGCGCGTTGCCGCGACTTTTGCATCAGTAGGTCTTTCGCTCGTGCTTCCTGGGCCTGCGAAAGCGCCCCCCGATACGATGTCCGTCGGCGCGGAGGCTACCGTATTGCTACGCGAGATGAATCCCGATGGCGAGGCCCACCTGCTCGACGAACAATGTACCCAACGGGCCTTGCCGTTCGAGATTGCCGGCGAGCGCGTGCGCGAGAAGACCGAGCAAGGCGTCCTTCTGTTCAGTGGCGCAGGTCAGTCCGCCGATTCTCGGGCCGTCGAGTTCATCTTCAAGGCGAGTGAAGAACCGAAGTCGAAATTGCCGAATAGATCCGCGCGATAATCCTCTGAAAAATCTCGGATATAGATCAAATCGGTTTCAAACCGTTTGCCAATGGTTCCCTTTCCGCTAAAGATATTTCTTTTGTGCCCGCCGTTCAGCGAGATGCCAACCAGAAACCCGCGATTGCAGGCGGGCGTGGCGACGTGATTGAGATGTTCGGGTCGTCGATGAATTTGCGATAGCACCTGATATCACCACTGTCTCTTACGTTCGTTTCGGGCTGACCGTCTGGAGTGCCCGTTGCGCGTGCTATGACGCGTGCCGCGCGACGCTGGTCGAGCCAAGACCCGACGCGACAGCGCCGCTTGCGGCATCCATCGATGCGTGCAACAGGCCTTTTTGCTCCACAATCGCTTTTCCTCTGCCAGTCGGCCAGTGCGCCGATCAACGTGCCGCGACGGGAGTGGCGCCTCCGCGGCTTCAGTCGTGCTCATTCAGTTTCACCCTTAATGAAGATTAAGGCTGTCATCAGGACTTTAAGTCCACTTCTCTCTAATCTTCCCCCAGGTCGTAGTGCCCTTCCGGCATTGTGAAACTCGCGTCTGAACTATGCGACGTAGCCGTTCGCATCCGCATTGCCGATGCAGCGACGACTCGACTCATCCCGCCAACCGGAATCTGGTGTGGTTGCCTCGTGTAACCGTGCCGGTCCCTCGAATTTTCGCGAAATGGAGTTTTTTATGACCTATGAACTGTTGACACCCGACACGTGCGCGCTCGCGCTTATCGACCATCAGCCGCAGATGTTCTTCGGCACGCACTCGCACGAGCGCACAACTGTCCTGCACAACGTCCAGATCCTCGCGAAGGCCGCGAAGCTCTTCAAGGTGCCGACCATCCTGACGACGATCGCCGCCGACTCGTTCAGCGGCCATCTGCTGCCCGAAGTGCAAGCAGTGTTTCCGGAGATCAAGCCGATCGACCGCACGTCGATGAACTCGTGGGAAGACAAGGGCTTCCGTGACGCCATCAAGGCAACGGGCCGCAAGAAGATCGTGATCGCGGGCCTGTGGACGGAAGTGTGCGTGACCTTCCCGACCATCCAGATGTTGAACGAAGGCTTCGAAATCTACGTGCCGACGGACGCATGCGGTGACATCACGGAGGAAGCGCACGAGCGCGCGGTGCAACGCATCGTCCAGGCGGGCGCCGTGCCGATGAACTCGCTGCAGTTCATGTGCGAACTGCAACGCGACTGGGCGCGCGGCGAAACGTACGAAGGCTGCATGGACATCTTCAAGGCGCACAGCGCATACGGCATCGGCGTGCGCTACGCGAAGCAGATTCTCGGCGAGCACGCGAGCGAGGCAGGCTGATTTGGGCTGATCGGGCCTCATTGCCCCAAGCATTTTTCTGTTTTGATTCGCGCGCGGCGTCACTGACGTCGCGCGCGAATTGCGCCTGACCACGATTCACGGAGAGCGACGATGACCGCACCCATTCAGCCCGCCCGCATTGCGGACCTGGTGATCTACAACGGCAAGATAGCGACGCAGGACGACAAGCGTTCGTTCGTGACGGCGCTCGCCGTCGCGAAAGGCGAGATCGTCGCGAGCGGTAATGATCACGACATGATGCAATGGGCGAACGATTCGACGCGCCGCATCGACCTGAAGGGCCGCACGGTCATTCCCGGTCTCAACGATTCGCACCTTCACGTGATTCGCGGCGGCCTCAATTTCAATCTCGAGTTGCGCTGGGATGGTGTGCCGTCGCTGCGCGATGCGCTCGAGATGCTGCGCGCGCAGGTTGCGCGCACGCCGGCGCCGCAATGGGTGCGCGTGGTCGGCGGATGGAACGAATTTCAGTTTGCGGAGAAGCGCGGCCCGACGCTCGAAGAGATCAACGCGATTGCACCGGATACGCCCGTCTTCATCCTGCATCTCTACGACAGCGCGCTGCTGAACGCAGCGGCGCTGCGCGCCGTCGGCTACGACCGCGACACGCCGAATCCGCCGGGCGGCGAAATCCAGCGCGACCGGCGCGGCAATCCGACGGGCATGCTGATCGCGCGCCCGAATGCGGGCCTGCTGTACGCGACGCTCGCGAAAGGTCCGAAGCTGCCGCTCGACGATCAGATGAACTCGTCGCGCCAGTTCATGCGCGAGCTGAACCGTCTCGGCGTGACGAGCGCGATCGATGCGGGCGGCGGCTATCAGGCGTATCCCGACGACTACGCCGTCATCATGGAACTCGCGAAGCGCAACGAGCTGACGGTGCGTATCGCGTACAACCTCTTCACGCAGAACGCGAAGAAGGAAATCGAAGACTTCGCGAAGTGGGTCAAGGTCACGAAACCCGGCGACGGCGACGATTTCCTGAAGGTGAACGGCGCGGGCGAAATGCTGGTGTTCTCCGCCGCCGACTTCGAAGACTTCCTGGAACCGCGCCCCGATCTGCCGGACGCGATGGAAAGCGAACTCGAAGCCGTCGTGCGCCTGCTCGTGCAGAACCGCTGGCCGTTCCGGCTGCATGCGACTTACGACGAATCGATCGAACGCTTTCTCAATGTGTTCGAACGTGTCAATCAGGACACGCCGTTCGGCGGCCTGCGCTGGTTCTTCGACCACTGCGAGACGATTTCACAGCGCAATATCGAACGCATTGCGGCGCTTGGCGGCGGCATTGCCGTTCAGCACCGGATGGCGTATCAGGGCGAGTACTTCATTGCCCGTTATGGCGCGCAAGCCGCCGCGCGCACGCCGCCCGTGCGGCAGATGCTGGCTGCGGGGCTGCCCGTCGGCGCAGGCACGGACGCGACGCGCGTCGCGAGCTTCAATCCGTTCGTGTCGCTGTTCTGGCTGGTGTCGGGACGCACGGTGGGCGGCACGCCGATGTACGCGGCGCAAGACCGGCTCGACCGCATGGAAGCGCTGCGCCGCTATACGGTCGGCAGCGCGTGGTTCTCGAACGACGAGACGCGCAAGGGCGCACTCGTGCCGGGCCAGCTCGCGGATTTCGCAGTGCTGTCGGATGACTACTTCACCGTCGATGAAGACGCGATCAAGCATCTGACCTCGGTGCTGACGGTCGTCAACGGCCGCGTCGTCTATGCCGCCGACGAGTTCGAAACGTTTGCTCCGCCTGCGCTCCCCGTCAGCCCGACGTGGTCGCCCGTCGCGGAGTATGGCGGCTACGCGCGCTACCGTCCCGCCGCTGCGCCGCTGCAGCAATCGTGCAACGACGCGTGCGTGAACCTGTGCGGCGTGCATCGTCACGCGCATGGATGGGCCTGGCGCAGCAACGTGCCTGCGGGCGACGCGAACTCGTTCTGGGGCGCGCTCGGTTGCAGCTGCTT
Organism: Paraburkholderia hospita; assembly: GCF_002902965.1. GTDB lineage: Bacteria > Pseudomonadota > Gammaproteobacteria > Burkholderiales > Burkholderiaceae > Paraburkholderia > Paraburkholderia hospita. The sequence goes on from NZ_CP026109.1 coordinate 229,603, forward strand.
TGCGTTCTGATGCACAAGCACGCAATGAACCGCTTTTCCGCACCCGACGCCGCGCTGCTGTTTCTGCGCGTCACCGCGAGCGTGCTCGTGCTGCTCGTGCATGGACTGCCGAAGGCACTCCACTACGCGAGCCAGCTCGACGCGATCGAAGACCCGTTGCATCTCGGCAAGACGCTGACGCTGGCCTTTGCGATTTTCGCGGAAGTCGTGTGTCCGCTGCTGATGATCGCGGGCATCGCGACGCGGCTCGCCGCGCTGCCGATCATGCTGGTCAGCGTGATTGCGCTCGGCCTCGTGCATCGCGAATGGACGCTGGATCAGGGGCAGTTCGCGTGGATGCTGCTGATCCTGTTCGGCACCATTGCGATCGGCGGCGCGGGTCGTTACCGGCTTGCGCTGCGGCCGCATGCGTCGGGGCAACGACAGGCGTGAGCGCAGGCGATGGAATCGATCGTGTCGAATGAACGCGCGGCGCGGCCCGTGGAAGTCGCAGGCGTGTGCATTCCGCACACGCCGCTTGCGATTGCAGCCGCCGAGGCCGCGCACGCGTCGCTGCCGGAAGTGGTGACGGCGCACGCGTCGCGGGTTTTCGTGTTCGCGTCGCTCGCGGCGCGGCGCGAAGGCTGTGCATGCGAGCCTGACACGCTGTACGTCGCGGCGATGTTCGCGAACATGGGCTTGAGTGCGGCCTACGCGCATTCCACGCTGCGCTACGAAATAGACGGCGCACACGCGGCGCGCACGTTCCTGCAACACTACGGCGCGTCGCGAGGCGTGCTCGACGAACTGTGGTGCGCGATTGCGCTGCACATGACGCCGGGTTTGCCCATGCATGTGTCGCCGCTCGCGCGCGTGCTGTCATCGGCGGTGCGTACGGATCTGCTCGCCGACAACCTCGGTGCGTATTCGCTGGCGGAGCGCGAGCAGATCGTGGCGGCGTATCCGCGCGGCGGGCACTTCAAGGAACGGATGATCGATGCGATCGGGCGCGGCGTCGTGCATCGTCCTCAATCGACATTCGGCACGCTGAGCGCCGATGTGCTGGAGCGCGTCGACCCGGACTTCTGCCGGACGAACTTTTGCGGGCTGATTCTCGGCTCGTCATGGAAGGACGAGTGACGCAACGAAGGAGCAAGTCATGTCATACCTGATTTCTTTGGGCGCGGGCCTCGTGGTCGGCCTGCTGTATTACCTCGTGCGCGTGCAGTCGCCCGCGCCGCCGCTGATCGCGCTCGCGGGACTGCTCGGCATCGTGATCGGCGAGCATGCGATTCCGTTCGTGCAGGCGCAGATACGCACGCCCGATGCGCAAACGCAAAGCGTGCCCACCGTCGCCAGCAACAAGCCGACTCCGTCATGCAGCAAGGACCAGTGAGCGCGGGCGCGGGGGCGCAACTTGCGGCGCAACTCGATCACGTGCCTGGCGAGGACACCTGGCTTGCGACCATCGCGGGCTATGTCGACACGCTCGGCTTCGTCGCGCTGTTTGGCCTTTTCACCGCGCACGTCACGGGCAATTTCATTCTGATCGGCTCGGGCCTGGCGGGCGCGGGGACGGGTCTGCTGATCAAGTGGCTCGCGTTCCCCGCGTTCGTCGCGGGCATCGTACTCGCGCGCGTGCTCGACAACCAGTTGCTTGCGCGCGGACATGGCGTGCGCGCCTGCGCACTGTACGTGCTACAAGCGGCACTGCTGACGGGCTTCATGGCAGCGGGCGTGCTGGCCGCGCCCATCACGGATTCCGACGCGCCGCTGACGATTGCCTGCGGCCTGCTCGGCGCGGCAGCGATGGGCGTGCAGAACGCGCATGGACGCCTGACCGCACGCTCCGTCGTCGCGAACACAGTGATGACGGGCAACGTCACGCAAGCCGTGATCGACGTGTTCGATCTGCTGTTTTCACCCGCCGACGCGAAAGCGCGGCAGGCGGCGCGCAGTCGCCTGTGGCGCACGCTGCCGCCCGTCGCCGGTTTTGCGATTGGCGCGGGCGCGGGTGCGGCCGGGTATCTGCTCGCGTCGTTCTGGGCGCTGCTGTTGCCGCTCGCCGCGCTGTGCCTGCTCGCGGCGCTGTCGAGAAACACGGGCGCAGCGCCGGCGCAAACCTGATCGCGCCGCGCGTCAAGACGAGACGCGGCGGCAACTATTACCAGCAAGGAGTGTTTTCATGAGTACCGTCAAGATGTATCGATTGTTGCGCGCGGCTGTCGTGTCGGTTGCGGCGCTCGGCGTGACGCTGGCCGGCTCGCCCGCTTTCGCGGAAGCCGACCATCAGAACGCGGGCAAGAGCGCGCCCGTCGTGTCCGTCGGGCCGCAGTACGACACGACGCACGTCTATGTGTCGAACCAGGACATCGACGCGTTCGTCGACAGCTTCGTTGCGACGTTCGGCGGCAAGGCTTCGCCGCGCGCCGTGTTCACGGTCACGCCGACGCCGAGCAAGACGGCCTCGCAATACGTGCAGACGCCTGTCGGCATGTTGTCGGTGTTCGCGTTCCAGACGCCGGTTCCGTATCCGTTCGGCCGTGAGCGCACCGGCTATCTCGTCACCGATATCGACAAGGCCGTGCGCGCTGCGCGCGCGGCGGGTGCCGATGTGATCGTCGATACGTTCGACGACCCGATTGGCAAGGATGCTGTCATCCAGTGGCCGGGCGGCCTTTACATGCAGCTCTACTGGCACACGAAGGCGCCTTCGTATGGTCCGCTCGAAACGGTGCCCGACAACCGCGTCTACGTGTCCGCGCAGGCGGCCGACAACTTCGTCAAGCGTTTCGTGCGCTTCTCGCATGGCAAGGTCGTCTCCGATAACCGCCGTGCAGATGGCAGCGAAATCGGCCGGCCCGGAGACACGATCCGGCGCGTGCGTATCGCGTCGGGCTTCGGCAACATGCTCGTGTTCGTGACGGACGGCAAGCTGCCGTATCCGTATGGCCGCGAGACGACGGGCTATCAGGTCGCCGATCTCGACGCGACGCTCACAAAGGCGCAAGGCGTCGGCGTGAAGGTGCTGTCGCCCGCGAGCAGCACGGTCGAAGGGCGCAGCGCGATGGTCGAATTTCCTGGCGGCTACGTCGCCGAGATTCACGAAGCGAAGAAGTGACGGTGCGTCGTTCAATCAAAAGCGCGAAGAGAGCCGCCGCTTGCGCGGCGCTCGCTGTGTGCAGTCTGGCGGACGGCGCGAACGCGCTCGCCGCCGACACGGCAGAGACAGGCACGGCGGAAGCAAGCGCAGCCGTCGCATCGCAGTGCACCGCGAAGCGGCCGTCGCCGCTGTCGTTCAACCGCTGGCAGGAAGACTGGTCGGTGCTGGCGTTGCCGTGCGTGCCGCGCAAGCCGTTCGATGCGCTCAAGTACATTCCGCTGGGCGGTGATCCGTCGACGTATCTGTCGCTAGGCGCGACCCTGCGCGAGCGCTTCGAGTTGAACAACACGCCGCTGTTCGGTCTCGGCAGCGCGCGGCCCGACAGCTACGTGATCCAGCGCGCGCAGGTGCATGCCGACGCGCACATCGGCGAGCATGTGCAGGCGTTCTTTCAGCTCGAAGACGCACGTCCCTTCGGCAAGGATTCCGTCACACCCGTCGACAAGAATCCGCTCGATATCGAGCAGGCGTTCGTCGCGTTCGTCTATGGCGTGGGCGGCGGCACGTTCAAGGCGCGCGTCGGCCGCCAGGAGATGGCGTTCGACTTGCAGCGCTTCGTGTCGGTGCGCGATGGGCCGAACGTGCGCCAGGCATATGACGCGCTGTGGGCCGACTATGAGATCGACAAATGGCGCTTCATCGGCTACCTGACACAGCCGGTGCAGTACCGCGATGTCACGGCTTTCGACGACGTGTCGAACCGGCATCTGACGTTCAGCGGCGTGCGCGTCGAGCGCGCAAACACAGGGCCGGGCGATCTGTCCGCGTACTGGTCGCGCTACAACCGCGACAACGCGCGCTTTCTCGATGCCACGGGCACCGAACATCGCGATGTGTTCGACGTGCGCTACGCGGGCAAGGTCGCGCCGTTCGACTGGGACGCTGAAACGATGGTGCAGACGGGCCACGTCGGCAACGATACGATCGGCGCGTGGGCGTTCGGCGTGCTGAGCGGCTATACGTTCGCAACCGTGGCGGGCTCGCCGCGGCTCGGCTTGCAGGTGGACGGCGCATCGGGCGACCGGCATCCGGGTGACGGACGCGTCGGAACCTTCAACCCGCTGTTTCCGAACGGCTACTACTTCACGCTGGCCGGCTACACGGGTTATAGCAACCTGATTCACGTGAAGCCGTCGATCACCTTCAAGGTGACGCCGAAGGTCACGCTGCTGACGGCGCTAGGATTCCAGTGGCGCGCAACGATAGCCGATGCCATCTACGGCCAGGGTTCGGCCGTGGTGCCGGGCACGGCAGGCAAGGGCACGCGATGGACGGGCATGTACGCGCAGGTTCGCGCCGACTGGCTCGTCAGTTCGAATGTCGCGCTCGCGCTGGAAGCGGTGCACTTCGAAGTCGGCGATTCGATACGCGCGTTGGGGGCGCGTAATGCGGACTATGTGGGCGTCGAGGCGAAGTTTGGCTGGTGACGGTGCATTCAACGGGCGGATTGGATCCCACTTCGCTGGAGTGCCCTTGTCACCAAGGATGGTGATGCGAGGCAAAGATCTGACATTGCAGGCAACTGGCAAACGATGACGATCGCACAACATTGTCGCCTGATGACATGCCGGTGGCGCTGCGCAACGACAATGGGACGTTCGGCGGGGATATGCGTGCCGCGCGTGAGGCGTGCGATGAACACGACGATGTTGCAACGACCAGTGTGCCGGAGAACCGGATCGATGACGCAGAGAGTGAAAGTTGAAAATGAGCTGACTAATGCCAACGGCGACCATGCCTCGCCGCACAAACAATATGGCCATCGGCCGCGTTATCCCGCATGCTACAGATCAACTCTGCGCCCGAAGTGAGCCATGACTTGTCGACTTGAAGATGATATCGTTCGACGCGCACTCATCGCGCTCTTGATACCCGAATTGTCCACATCGGAGTTGTCCAAAGCGGAGAGGTACGTCAGAAAGAAGAAAGTCCGGAAAACAAAGCGTCCGCAGGCTGGTGTTGTTGAGTCGATCGTGCCGGAGCCACCTCCAGCCCGCATTTGGATCGTCGAGCAAAGAACCTCCAACACGCTGAGCGTTTCCTGGAGCGACCCACGCTCCGGCAATTACGCGGATCAGGTCTGGCGACTAGGACTCGCTCGCACGGCTTCATTTTGCGTTTTGTCCGGTATGCAGATTCGCTGTGGCGATTCCGTGTTCCGACCGCTTGTGTGCGAAAGACACGTCCCTGTCAATGGAAATCGCATGATTCTGGCGTCAGCGGTGCCGACAATTCCGGACACAATGTGACGGTTGGCTTACACGGGCCGCATGCCCGAGACTCTTCACGAAGAAATCAGAACCAGGCGTGGTTCGCGACCGGCTGGTGTCCGCATCGGATCGGACTATTACGGCTTGAGTCCGCGTGGCCGATGCGGTTCGCTTTCGTCCTCTCAATGCTGCTGCAGACGGGTGCGACCATTTTCGGCAATCACGAATACCGATCTCTCGGTGTTCGCCTCGCCGATCCAATCGATCACCCCCGCGAAATCTACAGGGGTGCGGCGATCATGTTCGGGAGCGTTTCAGCGATGTCGGCCTTAACGAGGTCGGGCGCTGATTCACTTGCGCCTGCAAGTCCGAGATTACCTGGTCCCGCACACGGATCAATTCCTCCAGTTCGTGGATCCTTGCGTCGAGGCGATAGTTGAACCGAGCCAGAGCGACAACCTCGCCCTGCGCTTTTTCCACCAAGGCTCGATATTCCTTGAGCTTTGCTTCCGCCTCGATGAGCAATGCCGTCGGCTACAGGTCGCCCATCCTATCGTCCAGGGGTGCTGCTGAAGATCTATATCTACGGCTACCTGAACCGGATTCAATCGAGCCGTCGGATGCCAGCGCAATGTTGAATTGATGTGGCTCACGGGGCGACTGGCGCCGGAATACAAAACGATTGCAATTCGCAACGTGTGTCGCCGCTTCGTGATGCTGTGCCGTGAGCTGAAGCTGTTCTCACAAGCACTGGTCGCCATCGACGGCAGCAAATTCAAGGCAGTCAACACTCGCGATCACAACTTCACAGAGGGTAAGGTCGATAAGCGCCACGTTCCATGGCGACGAGCGGAAGAGGATCAGGTATGGTGGGCTACAACGTACAGGTAGCAGTTGACGCCAAACACCACCTCATCGTGGCTTACGAGGTCACAAACTCTGGCAGTGACCGGGCACAGCTCAGTCCTATTGCGAAGGCTGCACGCGATGCGATGGGCAAGACCAGACTGCGCGCAGTCGCCGATCGCGGCTACTTCAGTGGGCCTCAGATCAAGGAGTGCGCGGATGCGGGGATTGCGGTCATGCTGCCGAAGCCCACGACATCAGGCGCAAAATATCATGGCCGATTCGACAAGGCAGACTTCATCAACATTGCGCGGGACGACGAATACCAACGTCCAGCTGGAGAACGGGCAATTTACCGTTACACCAGCGAGGAACACGGATTGCAGCTACGCCGTTACTGGAGCAGCGCCTGTTCGCAATGCGCGATGAAGCCAAACCGTGCGCCCGCTAGTGCAATGAACAGCACCCGGTCGACGCCTTGATGGTGTGCCGCATTGGCGACAGCCCCGGCGAGGCTGGACTTGCCGATGCCGCCCGCGCCGACCAGCGTTACGATCCGACAGCGGTCAAGAAGGTCGAAAATCGTGCGCGGTTCTGCATCGCGACCAATCAGCTTTATTTGGAAGCAGGGACGTGTAATCGTGGTCGATGCTGGGGGCTGAGTACGATGTCGCTGCGGTCGCCCCGGCAAGAGTACATAGCCCCCCCGCCTGGGGATAGTTCTGATAGGTTCTCGAAAACGACCAAGGGTTTTGCGCAAGGCCGCTATGTGCACCTGGAGATTGTTCTCTTCAACAATGACGTGCGGCCATACTTTTTCAATGATGTTGTGATTCGACACTTCCTTGCCGTCCGCCTCGAATGGGATTTCAAGTATGTCGAGCGCCTTTCCACTGATTTTTATTGCAGCGCCGTCCTTTTGTACGTGACGCCGCGCAAAGTCAATTTGCAAATCGCCGATCTCGACCATCGTTGGACAACCGTCACTTTCTATAACAGGTTCAGCGAGGGCTGCAGTCTTTGACGGCAGGGCGGACCCGCCGAGCAACGGTAGCTAACAAACGTGACCATTTGCTCAGGCACCCGTCGGCCGCGTCGCACTCGAGGAAAGGCTATCGACGGCAGGCTCGAAGCTCGACGGGATTGTAGGTACGCCTGCGTCGGTGGTCTTGAAGAAAGTCGTCATCTTTGTATGAAATTACCTGGTCGCACCGTCGGGTGACGCCGCCAGCCGATGTCGAGGCGCGAGCGGCCCGGACTTACTCCGGTGATTCTGCTGAAAGTCCGCGTGAGGTGGCTCTGATCGGCAAAGCCGCATAGTTGCGATACGGTGCTAAGCGGAAGCTATTTATCCGCATCCGTTGCGACCGGTTGTCGCATACTGCATGCTTATAAACAATTTATAGTTGAGCTGTCTGGGTCGGCCCTTTCCTCGCAGTCCAATCCCGATCGGCAAGCGCGATCTGACGGTCGTATCCGGCTTTGCCGGGTGCGGCCCGACGTGCCGCTGAAGGTGATTCGGCGCTCCTATCAGCTTCGTCAGTGCTTGGCTACACCATCAAAAAGAGGTAACTGTGAAATACATCACCCGCATCGCAGCGTCTGCAACGCTCGTGGTAGTCGCTTTCAGTCTCGCAACGTTCGCCCAGATCAAGTTCTTTCCGAAGACCACCGACGACAACCCGGTCGCGCGTATCGTCCTCAATATCGAGTCCTGGACCAGCTAGTGAAGATGAATCACCTGGAAAAATCAATTGAAGGTCTTGCACTGCGCTCATGAAGCGAATCAGCAGCGGTCGTTCGAACAAGGACGGACTATACACCGCTCAATGGCATGCCTTAGCGCGCTTTCTATCTTGGACCGCATTGGCAGTCCCAAAGCCGTGTCGGCAAGCCGCACGCAAGTGTAGTGGGCAAGACATGACACCGGCAGCGAGTTCGCGTTCGACCGGATTGTAGTGCTGCCCAATCCCTACGTCGCGCACAACCTCGTTGGCTTTGCAGCCAGTCGCTGCAACGAAGCACATCGCGCGGCGGGCAGACGAACAGAAAGTGCCGAAGCGGGAAAAGAGGATCGCTTTGCGGTCCGCCAGCCACTTTCAGAAGATTGATGCGACTCACTCGACTCCGTCGAGGTAGTGATCGCTCAGGAATCACACGACCTACGTTCGGAGGCCCGCGGTTTGATTCGGAGCGGCCGCGGAAATCACCGTGTGATGCCGATGGTGAATGGCTACAGATGGCCGGGAGCACCGGTTCGATGCATGTGCTGTCGTGAGGACTCGATGGCACTTTCCGGCGGCTTGTGCGAACGCGTACTCCCTGCCACTTTCGGTCATTAGCTTGGTGAAGCGAACAGTCGCTTGAACGGGTCCTTCACATTCGAAACCGGTCAGTCGACGCGCCTGACTGACGCCACGATAGGTAGGCAGTAATCGTCACGGGGTAGTCACATCAGGTTTCATTCTGCCATTCCTACATCGACTACTGGAGCGGCTGCGGTGGGTGTGGCGAATCGCACACACATGAGAATGCGCGAACAATCCACTGCCTTGATCAATCCTCGAATGGCAGAGCATCGTCGCACGCACTTCGCAGCGTGCAAGTCGCGGCTACTGGCATCGGCGCTGCGGGCGCTGATTGCAGGATCCATTCAATACGGCAGGCATCTGGAAGACTGTCGACATCCACTGTTTCGAGAATCGGGCCGATAGCCACTGAGTACGCGCGCCTTGGCGTAGCGAGTCAAAGGCTTTGCGAATCTCCCACGCCTCGCGAGAAAGCCGCTAACACGGTATCTAGATGATGCTTCATGGCCTTACGTGACGCGGTGCTCTTTTGGCGTGCAATCGCGTCAAGTATTCTTTGATGTTCGAGAAGCGTTTCTCCCGGTCGTTCTGGCCCGGTGAGTAATTCTACGAATTTCTGGAATACCGGTGACGAGATCTTGTCCCATAGAGACGCAACCACAAAGGCATAGGCGGTGTTGCCGCTTGCCCTCGCGATCTCGACGTGAAAAGCTCGATCGCCATCGCAATAGCGCGGATCGCGCGCGTTCTCAGCACTCGCCTGGAGTGCAATTGCTTGACGCATCCGTTCGAGATCCGCTTCGGTACGGTTGATCGTAGCCAGCTCGACGGTCTTGAGCTCCACAAGGATACGAGCCTCCAGTAACTGGATCGGACCGATGTCCGAATCGTCCGCGCTCAAGAGGCCTTCACCCAAGTCCGCTCGCGGTATGGCCTCCAGAACTTTTGCGCCCTGACCGACCAGTATGGCGATCTTCCCGGTAACCTCCAGGGCGATCAACCCTTCCCGCACTGTCGTTCGACTTACGCCCAGTTGCTCGGCAAGCTCGCGTTCGGATGGAAGCAACGTGCCGATCGGAAATGCGCCTTCGTCGATCCGCTGAGTGATCAGATCGGCTATCTGGCGGTACAGGCGGACCGGCTCAAGATGCGGCAACCGCACTCTCGATGATTTCTCAGAAGAAGTGCGACGTGATGAGGTCGACTTTTTCATGGCGCGTTGGAAGTAGAAGGGGCGGGAAAACGCTCTCACAGCTGACTATACAAAAAGATATCCGCATTGACTGCGGTTGCAAAGCCGCCTAGCATTCAGACTGCCCAGTGGCTGGGCCAGTCTGGGAACCGTCGAGCACGTTGACGGTAGTTGCTTACTGAATGGCAGGGCAGGCACATATGCGTCCATCCTGTCGGCATAGTCAGAAGACCAGCTGAAGGACATTGATCAGATCAGGAGCGATTCGCTGGGTGCATTCGTGCCGGGCATGGCGCTCGTGACGAAGAGTGCAGACAGCGATAATGAGAATCAGGTTCATTAAAATATATTAGTATTCCGTATTGAATAGATTCTGGTTGAATGTATGAAGAGGGTCGGGCGATATCTCGATCCCTCAGGATTTCGTCATAGTACGGAAATGATGTCGATGGCATTCGCTCACGCCGAGCACGTCGACACGATTTGAGTGATGCAGCATTCATGGATTCTCGCTGATGGAGTCGTTACACGGGGCACTTCTCTAGAGGTGCCGTTCATCACCGGACGTCCGAGTGTTTGAAGACGTCCGGCTTACCGACTGACTGGATGGATCAAACCATGAGCAACTCAAAGCTTGAAGTGCTGACACCTGAAAATAGTCAAATGATTTTTATCGATCATCAGCCGCAGATGGCATTCGGCGTCCAGTCGATCGACCGCCAGACGTTGAAGAACAATGTCGTGGGTTTGGCGAAAGCGGCCAAGGTCTTCAATATCCCCACCATCATTACGACGGTGGAAACCGAAAGCTTCTCCGGCTTTACCTATCCCGAATTGCTCGACGTGTTCCCGGGGCAGAAACTGCTTGAGCGCACGTCGATGAATTCGTGGGATGACCAGAAGGTGCGTGACGCGCTGGCAGCGAACGGACGCAAGAAGGTCGTGGTCTCGGGCTTGTGGACCGAGGTCTGCAACAACAGCTTCGCGTTGTGCGCAATGAACGAAGGCGGCTACGAAATCTACATGGTGGCTGACGCATCCGGCGGCACCTCGAAAGAGGCGCATGACTACGCGATGCTGCGCATGATCCAGGCGGGCGCCATTCCGGTGACGTGGCAGCAGGTGTTGCTCGAATGGCAACGCGACTGGGCGCGCAGGGACAGCTACGACGCAGTGATGGCGATTGTCAAAGAGCATTCCGGCGCGTATGGCATGGGCGTCGATTATGCATACACGATGGTTCACAAGGCACCGCAGCGTGCCGAGGGTACGCACGAAGCGGTTGCACCGGTGCCTGCGAAGTAGGCTGTCAGGAGCGTGTTTCACCGTTACGTGTCAAGGCGGACTTCCGGCATCACCGGTTCTGCCTTGGCTCAGCGCTGCGTCGAGAGCAATAGGCGGGCGGAGCTGTTAGACAGCACGTGGTACGCCGCACGGTATTCATGCGGATGAGCGTTCGCCGGTTGTGCCGATCATTCGCCTCGCTATCTTTCAGATCACTTCCATATCGATTTCAAGTCTTTCGCGATCGCATCATCAAGGAGGCAAGCCGATGAAACTCTATCTCTTTTCACTGCTTGCGGGCGTGCTGGTCGGCGTGATCTATAGCCTGATTCATGTGCGCTCGCCGGCGCCGCCGCTTGTTGCGCTGGTCGGCTTGCTTGGCATTCTGGCTGGCGAACAGATCGTCCCCGTCGCGAAGCAGATGTTCGCTGGATCCGGCTTTCACACGGCGTGGACGGAGTCGAAGTGCAACCAGCATATGTTCGGCTCCTTGCCGGGGCGGGAGACGGCCACGAAAACGCTTGCGGGCGGTACCGCGAAGTCACCGGAGAAGCACTCATGAACTCGCACGCCGACTCTCCCGATGTGATCCTTCATCGCGGCCGCTTTACGACGCTCGACCGTGGCAAGCCGGTAGCGAGCGCGGTTGCCATACGGCAAGGCGTATTCACCGCAGTTGGCAGCGATGCGGAAGTCATGCCACTGGCGGGCAGCGGCACCCGGGTTATCGACCTGCAGGGAAGGCCCGTGCTGCCTGGTCTGATCGACAACCATCTGCATATCATTCGCGGTGGTCTGAATTTCAACATGGAACTGCGGTGGGACGGCGTGCGCTCGCTCGCCGACGCGATGACCATGTTGAAGCATCAGGTGGCGATTACGCCAGCGCCGCAATGGGTACGCGTGGTGGGAGGCTTTACCGAGCATCAGTTTGCAGAGAAGCGCCTGCCCACAATCGAGGAAATCAACGCGATTGCACCCGACACTCCGGTGTTCATTCTGCATTTGTATGATCGCGCGATGCTCAATGCCGCAGCGCTGCGCGTCGTGGGCTATACGAAGGACACACCCCAGCCGCCGGGAGGCGAAATCACGCGCGATGGCGCGGGCAACCCGACGGGCCTGCTGCTCGCCAAACCCAACGCTTCCATTCTGTACGCGACGCTGGCGAAGGGGCCGAAGTTGCCTCCTGAGTACCAGATCAATTCCACGCGGCATTTCATGCGAGAGCTGAACCGTCTGGGCGTGACTGGCGCGATCGATGCGGGCGGAGGCTACCAGAACTATCCCGAAGATTATGCGGTGATCCAGAAGTTGTCCGACGAAGGTCAACTCACCGTCCGGCTCGCGTACAACCTGTTCACGCAGAAGCCGAAGGGAGAAAAAGAAGACTTCCTGAACTGGACCAAGACGTCGACCTATAAACAGGGCAATGACTATTTCAGGCACAACGGCGCAGGCGAGATGCTGGTGTTTTCTGCGGCCGACTTTGAGGACTTTCGTCAGCCGCGCCCAGACATGTCTGCCGAAATGGAAGGCGAACTGGAAGGCGTCGTTCGCATACTCGCGCAGAACCGCTGGCCGTGGCGTCTGCATGCGACTTACGACGAAACGATCAGTCGCGCCCTTGACGTGTTCGAGCGCGTGAATCGCGATATCCCTCTCGACGGCCTCAACTGGTTCTTCGATCATGCGGAAACGATCACCGACCGGTCGATCGATCGGATCGCGGCGCTGGGTGGTGGCGTTGCCGTGCAGCATCGAATGGCGTATCAGGGCGAGTACTTCGTCGAACGCTATGGTGCTTCGGCGGCCGAGGCCACGCCGCCTTTTGCCCGCATGCTCGAAAAGGGAGTCAGGGTGTCGGCTGGCACGGATGCAACGCGTGTTGCTTCGTATAACCCATGGGTGTCGCTCGCATGGCTCGTGTCGGGCCGCACCGTGGCAGGCATGCGACTCTATCCACAACGGAACTGTCTCGACCGTGATACTGCGCTTCGCATGTGGACTGAGAACGTCACGTGGTTCTCGGACGAGGAAGGCAGGAAAGGGCGAATCGAAGCCGGGCAGTTCGCTGATCTGATCGTGCCGGACCGCGACTACCTGTCGTGCCCCGAGACGGACATCCCCGATACGACGTCACTGCTGACGATGGTCGGCGGCAAGATCGTCTTCGCGGCTGGCCCGTTTGCCGAGTTCGACTCGCCTGTGCCAGCCGCGATGCCCGACTGGTCGCCTGTGCGCAAGTACGGCGGTTATGCCGCCTGGGGCGCGGCGCAACGCAGCGATGGTGCGCCGCTGCAGCGTGCTTCGACGCAGTTGTGCGGCTGTGCAAGCGCGTGTGGCGTGCACGGTCACGCGCACGCGCACGCGTGGGCACGCGATATTCCGGCGTCAGATCTCAAAAGTTTTTGGGGTGCTCTGGGTTGTTCGTGCTGGGCGGTGTGAGATGAGCATGGGCGCACAGGGCAATCCGCGCTGGATTGCGGCGATCCTCGCGCAGTCCTGGCTGGTGCTTCTGGTGCGTACGGCACTCGTGTCCGCGTATGTCATTGGAGGTCTTGCCAAGCTCGCGCACTTTCATGCCGCTGTCCTCGAGCAGGAGCATTTCGGGCTGCATCCGGGATGGCTGTGGGCCACGCTCGCGATCGTCGTCGAGCTCGGTGGATCGGCCTGCGTGATTGCCAATCGCCTGGTATGGCTGGGAGCGGGCGGGCTGGGCGCATTGACGGCTGTCGCGATGTTCGTCGCGAACGACTTCTGGAACCTGGAGGGCGATGCGCACTTCATTGCGCTGAATAGCTTCTTCGAGCACCTCGGACTGATCGCTGCGCTGGTCATGGCGACGTGCCTCGCCGGCGTCAAACCTTCTGCCGGTCATGCCAGTTCAATAAGAACTTAAAGGACCTTCACCATCATGCGTAATCTCCGCTCCCTGATTGCGACGATGCTCGTTGCCGCCGGTCTTGTCGTATCGCCGGTTACGCCGGCCAAACCGGCGACGGGTCCGCAAGTCGCCGTGGGACCGCAATATGACACGACTCACGTGTATGTCGCGCCCCAAGACTTCGACAAGTTCACCGACAGCTTCGCTGCAACCTTCGGCGGCCACAAGTCGCAACAGGGCGTCTTTCAGGTGACGCCCACGCCGAGTCAGACGATGTCGCAACTCGTCTTCACACCTGTCGGCACGATATCGGTGTTCGGTTTCAAGACGCCCGTTCCCTATCCGTTCGGCGACGAGCGTACCGGATATCTCGTGACCGACATGGACGCCGCCGTCAAGTCGGCGAAAGCGCATGGAGCGGACGTCATTGTCGCGACCTTCCCTGACCCGATCGGCCGTGACGCGATCATTACGTGGCCGGGCGGCGTGAACATGCAACTGTACTGGCACACCAAGGCGCCGAACTATGATCCATTAGAGAAGGTGCCCGAGAATCGAGTCTATGTTTCGCCGGAGCGTGCTGATGCGTTGATCCGCGACTTCGTGGCCTTTTCGCACGGCAAGGTCATTTCCGATGATCGCAATGCACCGGGTGTCGAAATCGGCCGTCCAGGGGACACCTACCGGCGCGTGCGGATCGAGTCGGGCTTCGGCAAGATGACGGTGCTGGTGACGGACGGTCACTTGCCATTTCCGTTCGGCCGCGAGATGACGGGATACGAAGTGGCCAATCTCAGCGATACGCTGCAGAAAGCGAAGGCAGCAGGCGTGACAGTGCTCGTCCCGCCGTTTGCATCGGACAAGCGAGAAGCCGCAGTGGTGCAGTTCCCGGGTGGATACGTCGCCGAGATTCATGCGGTTGCGCAGTAGAGGCGCTGCGTCGGGGTGATGCGCCATGACGGTCGCGAAGCCGCCTGATGTCATTTCCCTGGGACAGGAGATGATCGATGAAATCTGAGGACAGCGTGCTCGCAGCAATCGCTGGCTATGTGGATACGCTCAGCTTCGTCGCGTTGTTTGGACTGTTCACTGCGCACGTCACGGGGAACTTCGTGCTGATTGGCGCTGAGGCGGCGGGCTTCGGCCAGGGCGTGTTCATGAAGCTCATGGCGTTTCCGGCATTCGTTGCGGGTGTGGCCGTCAGCAGCTTGCTCGTGAAGAGCCTCGAACCCGCGACGTCCAGCCGTTCAGCGTGTCTACTTTACGCAGTCCAGGCGGCGCTCATGTTGGCCTTTTGCCTTGCGGGTGTGGGAGTCTCGCCAGTCGTTCATTCCGACAGCACGCCGGTCATTATCTGCGGGATGGTCGGCGCGGCGGCGATGGGCGTGCAGAACGCGCACGGCCGGCTCGTCGTACGCCCCGGGGTACCCAACACGGTAATGACAGGCAACGTGACACAGGCCGTGCTCGACGTGATCGAGATTATTTCGCCGGCGACTCCCTCCGACGCGAAGGCTGTTTCGAGAACACGTCTGGGCAAGATGCTGCCGACGATCGTCGCGTTCGCTGCGGGCGCGATCATCGGCGCGCTCGCCTATCGGCATGCGGGCTTCTGGGCGCTGTTAGTGCCTTTCGCCGTCCTCGTGTGGCTCGCATTCAACGCCCGCGGAGGAGTGGAAACCGAGGCTCATGCAACCACTTCCGCAACTGCGGCAAACGCAAGGAAATAGTCGAGGTACGCGTGCCAGGACGTACTGCGCATTGCGACAGGTCGTCCGTTTCAAGAAAAACGACGTCAGGACATGGAGACACTATGGCGCATGTGTGGTCCACGCCGGTCGCTGGAACGCGCGCTGTTGCGTACCGTGCCATAGTCGTTGCCGGGCTGGCGCTGGCGTTGAGCGACTGTGCATTGGCAACGGAGGAGACGACATCCGCCGATACGACATCTGCGACGTGCACCGCGAAGCGGCCCGTCGTGATGTTCAACCGCTGGCAGGAGGACTGGTCCGTGCTGACGGACAAGTGCGTGCCACGGCGGCCGCTGGACGCTCTCAAGTACATTCCGCTCGGTGGCGATCCCCGTTCGTATCTGTCGCTCGGCGCCAATCTGCGCGAGCGTCTGGAGGTCAACGATGCGCCGCTGTTCGGCCTCGGTTCGGGACGCTCCGACACCTATGTGATCCAGCGTGCGCAGATCAGTGCCGATGCACATATCGCCCCGTATCTTCAGTTCTTCGCGCAACTCGAAGATGCGCGGCCCTTCGGCAAGAATACGGTGACGCCGGTTGACAAGAATCAGCTCGATCTGGAGCAGGCATTTGTGACGTGGGTCAGTCCGCTAGGCACCGGTACGTTCAAATTTCGCGTCGGCCGTCAGGAGATGGCGTTCGACCTTCAACGTTTCATTTCCGTGCGCGATGGTCCGAACGTGCGGCAGGCCTATGACGCCATCTGGGCCGACTACGAAACCGAGAAATGGCGCTTCATCGGTTATCTGACGCAGCCCGTTCAGTATCGCGATGTCACGACATTCGACGATGTCTCGAACGGGCATCTCACGTTTAGTGGCATACGTTTCGAGCGGAAGGACGTTGGTCCGGGCGACCTCTCGGGATACTATTCGCTGTACACGCGCGACAATGCACGCTTTCTGGATGCGACCGGCAATGAAAACCGCAACGTGTTCGACGTCCGCTACACCGGAAAGATAGGCCGCGCGGATTGGGATGTGGAAACCATGTTTCAGACAGGGCACGTCGGCGCTAAAACGATTGGTGCGTGGGCGGTTGGCTCTCTCGCCGGTTACACGCTCGATCTTCCCTGGACGCCGCGTGTGGGCGTGCAGATCGACGCGGCTTCGGGCGACAGGCACCCCGGCGATGGACGCATCGAAACGTTCAATCCGCTGTTTCCGAATGGCTACTACTTCACGCTCGCCGGATACACGGGCTATTCGAACCTGATTCATGTCAAACCTTCCGTCACGCTCAAACCGGCTAGCAATCTGGCGCTGCTTGCCGCGCTCGGATTCCAGTGGCGCGAGACAACGGCGGATGCCGTGTACCAGCAGGGCAACGCCGTGGTGCCCGGAACGGCCGGACATGGCAGCCGGTGGACAGGGATGTATGTGCAGGTGCGAGCCGACTGGACGATTGCGGCGAACCTGGTGGGCGCTGTCGAAGCGGTGCACTTCCAGGTAGGCGATTCGATTCGTGATTTGGGTGGCAGTAATGCGGACTACGTGGGTGTCGAACTAAAGTATGGGTGGTAACTGGAATCTCACACAAGGCATGATCGCGCATGGATGCAGTTGCATCCGTGTCGATCCATCTGTCGCTTCTGCCGGCGATCGTGGTTCCGATTTCAATGCCGACTACTGCTGGACATCTACGAATTGACGGAGAGCATCGATGGACGCAATGATTTCGGTTACAAGGGCACTAGGGATTGTCGTCCTGATGTTATCGACGAGCGGCTTCGCACAGGCTGCAGGCGAGGCAAATGGTGGAGGCGACGCCGCGGCGTCGGGGAGTGTCCGCACGGACACGACGACCACTGCTGCGGACCGGAAGCTGGAGAAGGACGTTCATCACGTGCTCGGCAAGACGAAGCACCTTACCAGCAGAGATATTAGGGTTCACGCCGAAGCTGGCGTCGTCACGCTCTCTGGATCGGTACCCAACCGGGCTGCTCTGGACAGGGCTGCTCAAGCCGCACAAGGCGTTCCCGGCGTCACGGCTGTCAGGAATAACCTGACCATCGAGAACAGATAGCAGATAGGAGCGCGACTTTGGCCACGCGCGTTGCCGAAGGGCGAGCCGGTTGACGCGATGATCAGGAGACGCTTTGCAGCGAACAGCAGCGTTGCGTTGAACTCAAGCTAGGCGCTTGCCTGCAAGACGCCCAGGTTACATCACTGGAACGATATTCGAGCATCGCCGCTTATATGTTGCTGCAGGCTGCACGACAGATGTCTGAATAGCCTCCAGAAGCCGCCATTGACTATCCACCTGCGTGGCCGTCTGTTCAGGGTCGACTACTGTCCTCCAGACGCACACAAAGCTGCCGTTCGACCTGATCGTATGCTCGAGGTCAGCGATACTAACCATAGCCGCCGTTGGCCGATAGTCGCGCCACCGGCAGCTATGGCCGATGTCTTGTCATTGAGTGCGGATACCGAGCGGCTGCTCGACCTTCCATACCGACCGTTGCCAATTTGACGACAACCAACGGTACCGCTCATCGACGAGCGTCGGCTGGCAGCGCAAAGAACCGGGGACCGCAACAGGATGCGCAGCCGGGTGCAAACAGGTAGTGCTGACATACACAAGCCAGCTATCGTCATGCAGTCGGCCATATGCGTGCGGGCAGCGCTGCACTTACGTCGCGATCATGCACTGCCAAGCATTGATCCACGGCAAGCGGAATGGCCGCAATGACACGCGTACTGGACACGGATGTCTTCGGTCATCTCGCCGTCGATCACGAGACCGTAGTCGATAAAAAGTTCGTCGCCGGGCCTGATGCGGGTGAATGCATGGATGAAGACGCGATCGCCCGTCTCGATTGCCTCACAGTTGGGTGTACACGCATGGTTCAGGAAACGTGCACTGTTCCCGCCGCGACTGCCATCGATGACGCGACCGTCAGACAGGCCGAACACGAACGTATGGCCGGCCTCCGATCGCTGGCGTGCGGCAGCGCGCCTCCAGCTGGTCACTTCACCCTTGTACTCGATGAGCCGCTCGCCTGGGGCGATCGGCTGCAGCGCAAACACTCCCTTGCCATGTACGGAGGAACGTCGCGCGGTGATACGTCGCAGTCGCATTGTTTCGTTTCCCTTCGATACGTCTCGGTCTTCGTCATTCCCGTAGGGGCGAGTTCGGAACGACGCCGAATCAAACCGGATCATGCAGGATCAAGGATAGGCCGCCGCCGCGGCAAGATAGAGCAAGACCGCTATCACGACCACTGCGGTAAATCCCAGATGAATTGCGAGTACCGTCGCCAGAACTGCAGCGACCACGGAAGTGCACGCGTTGACGCCCCAAGCCCACGGCACGAGCGTTTCGGCGCCGGCAGCAATGCGGCTGAGCCCCAGCGGAAAGGGCATCCCCATCGCAAACGCGAGCGGCGCGACGAGCAGTACGGCGATCACGATCCTTGCCGGATCGGATAGCGGGATCAGCAACGGGAACAGCGCGGGCAGCAAGAGCAGGTAGAAGAACGAGATGGAGGAGATCGCGACGATCGCCATCGCCGCGACCGACGAGCGATTCGTGCTCCTGCAGGGCCGCGGCGCGTAGCTGGCCAGGAGCGCCTCGCGGCCCTGCAGGCGCTGCGTGTACCGGCTTCCAAGTCCCGCGAACGAAAGGAACACGCAAAGAACGACGGCGACAGCATAGAGCGGGTGACTCAGGAGCAGGACGAACTTCTGGATGAACGCGATTTCGATGAACATGAAGGCGAAGCCAATCGCGACGAAATAGATCGCGACTCTACGTCCGGATATCGGCGCCACCGAAGGAGTGGGGTTACTGCGGGAAGAAGCCTCAAAGAGCGACGAACCATGAGCCTTGCGTTTGCGGCGCGTCATCACCCAGAGAGGAAAGAGGATCAATGCCATGGCCGTCAACGTGGCCTGAAGCAGCGTCGCAATCAGTACCGGATAGCCCCATTCCAGCAAGGGCAAGCCGCCTCGCCCCTTCAAGGCGAGAAACTCGGGCAGCGACCGCCATTTGAAGAAGTGAAAGAAGTACGGCTTGTCGTCCGTGGCGGGACGGATGTCGAACTTGTAGCTTGCCCAGAACGTGTCTCGCCCGGTGCTCAGCAGAGCGCGCGCGGCTTCGAAGAAATAGGGCCTCTCAAGCACGTTGTATCGATTCGCTTCGGCGGCCTGCATCCCCGGGTAGTATCCGACGTCGAACGAACGGGCACGGCAGAAGCGGCCCAGCGCGGCGATGTCCGCGTCATCGAACTCACCGTTCTTGACCAGCAGTGTCGCGGTATTCCAGCCGCGGATCAGCACGAGCCGGCGAGACGGTTGCGTCACGCCGGCGTTCTCCATGGCCAGCACGGCCGTCGCAAACAGCTTCAGGACGTCGCGCGGGGGCAACGTGACCCAGCGCGTGATCGCCAGCATGCCACCCGGGTTGAGATGGCGCAGATAGTCCTGAAACGCCTGCACCGTGTACAGATAGCTCTCGGAAAGTGCGTAAAGGCCGGCCGACGTGGCGCTGAACGAATCCAGCAGCGCGACCTGGATGAGGTCGTAGCGCTCGTCGCGTGCAGCGACGAAGCCACGCGCTTCGCCGGTGAATACGCGAACGTTGGGCGCGCTGTAAGGCTTGCCGGAAAAGTCGGCGAAGCGGCGCTGCACGGCGTCGACTATCTGCGGATTCAGTTCCACCGCGTCGATCGCGCTCGCTTCGTGGTACAGCGCCTGCAATACGTCGGCTCCCGCGCCGCTGCCAAGCACGAGGACCTTGGGTCGCCGCAGCAGGTGATAGGGAAGCGATGAGGTCAGATAGTCGAGGTAACCGAGCGGCTCGCGCCGTCCGTCATAGCGATTGAGCGCGGATAGGCCGTCGCCGTCAGTAAACACGCCGAGTTGCGGCGGCGGCTCCATCGTCGCATTGAGGCTCAGCCCGGGTGCATGGCGAAACGGGACAAAGGGGCTCTCCACCACCGTGACGAGACCCAGCGGGCTCGAGCTTTCGGCGACCACGCGCGCGTCCTTGATGCGCAGGGCCTGACTCAATTCCTTGAACTCCGACGGCCGCAACGCAAGCCAGTCGCGCGGCAGGCCGGTGGCCAGCACGGCTGCGGCGGCGAGCAACCACAGGGCCGACAGCCACCGCCGGTGCCAGCGGCATTCGATGCATGCGAGCGCCGCTGCCGCGAACCCCGCAGCGCCCAGTAACCGCAGTGCATCCAGCGGACGCAGCGCGAACAGCGCCCCGATGACCGCGACACTGCCCAAGCCCGCTCCGCCGATGTCGAAACTGTAAATGCGGGCGATCTGATCGTTGAACCGTGTGAAGGTGAGACAGATGCTGGTCGCGGCGCAAAAGAATGGAACGAAGAGCAGCAGATAGATCAGGAGCAGACGCAGAGGCTCGCGCGGATCCCACAGAATCTCCAGCGGGTTGAACGCGACGCGCTGGGCAAAAGCAAACGAGGCGACCGCAAAAACGCCAAACAGAATTGCGCCGCCGACGAACACGGCTGCGAACCGGGGCACGAGCCAGCGCTGCGCCAGCGCCACCATCGCACCGGCTGCCCCGTAACCCAGCAGCGCGACGCTGATCATCATGTACGCGAAGTGATGCCACTGGATGATCGAAAAGAGGCGCATCAACAGGATCTCGTAACCGAGCGCTGCGGCCGAAAGCAGGGAGAGGGCGAACAACGGCGCGGCGGGCATGGTCGCATGAACCGGAACGGGATACGGGAAGGAGTGCACACTCAGTCAATGCTGCCGTGCGGGTTCGCGCTCCTTTGCGTCACCTGGCTCTCACTCAGAATCAATGCCCGACGAGCGGCACGAAGCTGACGGGCAGGATCTGTCGGGTGGAAACGGTCCCGTCGTTCGCCTTGCTGATCAGCAGCAGATACTGCGTCAGAAACTGCGCACCTACCGGGATGACTAACCTGCCGCCCGGCTTCAACTGCCTCACGAGGGGAGGGGGAACATGGCTTGCCGCGGCGGTGACGATGATGGCGTCGTAAGGCGCGTGTGCTTCCCACCCGTAATAGCCGTCCCCTAATCGGGCCTCCACCCGCTTGTACGCGAGCCGCTGCAGACGCTCCTGCGCCGCCTTGGCCAAAGGCTCGATGATTTCGATCGTATAGACCGCACGGGCGAGGGTCGAGAGGATCGCTGCCTGGTACCCTGAGCCGGTGCCAACCTCCAGCACGACGTCAGTGGGCTTGACCATCATCAGGTCGGTCATCAGCGCGACGATGTACGGCTGCGAAATGGTCTGGCCATAGCCGATGGGAAGCGGCCGGTTCTCATAGGCGTTGCGCTCTTCGCCTGGCGGGACGAACTGGTGGCGAGGCACCAGGTCCATCGCGGCGAGCACGCGCGTATCGATGGCGGGTCTGCCGGTTGCGAGGAAGGTTTCAGTCGTGAGTTCGCCAACGTCTTTGACCATTCTCGCCCGCTGGGGCGCAAAATCGTCGGCCGCGTGAACGCCCGAAGACATCCACACCAATGCGATTGCTGGAATCAGGGTGCGCGGCCAGCGCAGCATGACTGGTTTCACCATGCGATCTCTGTTGCCTGACCTATCGCAATTCTACGCCCGCGCATGCGAGGTCGTGCAGGACGTGTTCGCCCGCCGCGTATCAGGCGCAGCCCCCGAACCCGTCGCCACGTTCTTTGTTCCGCGCGCAATAAACCCCGCGCCCATTCCCGCTGTGCAGCCAACCACCAGAGAGCGCCGGATCGTCCATATGCCTTCATCGGACGACTCGCTGGCTACGCGGTCTGGAACCATGTTTTGCGCCGCTCGGAAAGCGACGCTGCGCATCAGGCTCGGTCAGGCGAAGAACACGAACGGCAGTGTCAGCATCAGGTAAATCGCAAGCCCGGTGGCTGGCAGGCCGGTGGCGATCGCGACTGCCGCGACCGCGCTTCCGATTAGCGCGAGCGCAACCAGCCAGCGTCGGGTAGCTTGAGGAGCGCTGAGGTCTGCGCGTCGGCTAGTATCGACGCGATGTTCGTTGTTCCGCGCCACGCATTTTCGGATGTGCAGGTCAAGCATGGCTATTTCCCTCAAGCTATATTCGTTCCCCCACGGACGCGAGTCTGGTCGTGGCGTCGTACTGGAACGTCAAGAGCGTCTGCGGATGCAATACATGTCGCTGCTCTCATAATAGCCGTTGGCGCATTCGGGAGTAAAAGGGCACCAGCATGGCGATCTGCAATCAGCTAATGCAAGGCCTGTCGAGAAGCAAAGCGGGTTGGGACCCGGTCGGCCCACCTAGGCGATTCCACGCTGTGTCAGTTGCTGGGTCGCAACAAGACGGAACTCGCTTGTGCTGCATTTGGTGTCTATTTGGATTAATCCGAGATTGTTCAGCATTAGCGTTTCATTGGCCAATACAAGGCGCCGCCGGAATCGGTCCGGTCGAGACGTCCACGGGAAACGTCCGCTACTTTGTTTTGCCACTCCGGGGGGGCGGAAGAAGGCGAAAGACTTGCCGCGGTTCTGTAGAAAAAGTCGTTGGCCAACCTTGGGATCATTTGTTCTCGGTGATTGTCGGCATGTGCAGCGCGGCTTGTCTCCGTCGCGTGCCCTGAATTCGACCAGATCCGGCTGGGCCGTATCGCCTTATAATATTTATTGAACGGTCTGGTCGCGTGAATATGCCGGGGTATGGCTATGATCAATGCAGATCTTGGGCAACAGCTTGAGGCCTACGTCGCGAAGTTGGTCGAGTCGGGTCGCTATGGCTCGGAAAGCGAGGTTCTGCGCGAAGGCGTAAAGCTCATTCAGGATCGCGAAATGCAGCTCGTCGCGCTGGATGCGGTCATTGAGCGCGGCATTGGCGATTCGAAGGCGGGACGGGGCAACCTCGCCGAGGACGTGTTTGACCGGCTTGAAGCAAAATATCATGCAGCGGCGGGCAGCAAGCGATGATTGTCCAGATCCTTCCTGATGCCGAGGCCGATCTTGAGGCCATCGGCGATTACATGGCCCGCGACAACCCCCGTCGCGCCCTGAGTTTCGTGCGCGAACTGCGCGAGAAGTGCATTCGCCTCGCCGACATATACGTCGCATTCCCAATCGTGCCGCGCTACGAAGACCGTGGCGTGCGTCACCGGGTTCACGGCGGCCACCAGATTTTCTATCGTGTTGTTGGCGAGCCTCCCGAACGCGTCGACATCATTCACATCCTGCACAGCGCGCACAACTACGCCGCGGTCCTTTTTCGCTGAATTCGCGCGAGTTGCCCGACGGCGATCCGTTTATTTCCGCAGGTCTGTCTTGTGTTTGAGCGCGAGTACAGACGCCTGCCCGACAAGTCCATACATCGCGAGGCTATCTGATTGATCGACGGGCTCCAATGGAAGCGAGCCGGGCTCTTCACATCCGGGCGGCGACGTTCTGCACAAAGGTGACTTTGCCGATCGGCAATACCTCACTGTCCATCGGGAGCCCGAATTCCGACGTCCGTAAGCGTGAAAACGCGCCTCACTTCGCCGCTTCCAGCGGTGCCCACACCGACGGGTTTCCGGATGCCAATGAATTGTCTGCGCACGCAGGCTATGCCGGGTTGCACCAGACCTGGAGATTGAACGCCAATACAAAAGACCTGGACTGATTTAGATCTTACGAATTTTCGCGCGCACGCATCGATGGGTGCGACGGGCTACTGCGTCTATCGCGACAAGAGGACGTTTCATACCTGATGGGTTTCCTATTGACGGGTGGGGCGGTGCTGTTCGAACGCCGTCTGGCATGAAACGCAGCGGGCCGTGTAGGGCGCGGCGACAAGGCGCTCATAACCGATCGGGTCGCCGCAATCGACGCATGCCCCGTAGCGGCCGGCGGCGACGCGAGCCAGCGCCGCGTCGATCTGCTGCAGTTCGTCGAATTCGTGCCGCGCGAGCGCAGTGCGCAACTGATCGCTCGCTTTGCGCGATGCGGTCTCGTCGGCATGCGACTCGGGGCCCAGCTCTTCGGGCGGCCGTGCTCCAGCGAGATCGCCGTATTCGCCGCGCAGCGTCGCCAGCAGCTCACGACGGCGCTCGCAGAGCCTTTGTTGTAACAGCCCGAGTTCGGAACAGGTGAGGGTGATCATGGACAAGGCTCGATGTGTTCTGAAACGCCACGCAACGGGTGGCATCGCGAAGGCGTTCCGTCATGTGCGTACTACCACACAGGCCAAACCAAGCATGCACCCGCCGGGCGGTTAGCACAATGCGACAGTAACGATCCCGTCTGACGATCCTGAGTTTCGTCGCTAAAGCCCTACCAATGAAGCCGGACGCTGGGTGGTGAATGAGTGGGACCCACACAATGAAATGTTTAACTCACGCGAGATTTGAGGCAGAAGCGACGCGTCACAGCGGTACGTTGAACGCCTCAAGCGCCTGTGAAACAATGGTTAGAGATCACATATAGCAGGACATAACGTGCATCATGGCCCATGACCAACAGCGCCGCCGGACCGTTCTGCATTTTGCGCTCTATGGCGCGGAAGCCGACCAGTCCTGGGTCGACATGGTGCATTACGAACGCATTCCCCTGCGCGCCGGCCGTTTCGACTTCGACATCAAGCCGCACGTCCACGATGCGCTGATCCAGGTGCTCTACGTCACCGCCGGGGGCGGCGAAACCTTTATCGACGGCAAGACCTGGGTAGTCGAACCGCCATGTCTGATCGTCGTGCCAGCACGCTCGGTCCACGGCTTTCACTTCCGGAGCGACATCGACGGTCACGTGATCACCGCCGCGCAGTCTGCGCTGGAATCGCTGGCGATGACGGCCGCGCCCGAGTTGCTGGAATTCATCCGCACGCCGACGGTGCTGTCGGTCGATCCCGACGTCGAGCGCGGCACACCTCTGGACACCCTGTTTCAGTCGATCGGGCACGAGGCGGAGAGCCACGAGCGCTGGCAGTTCACCGCAGGCGCAGCACTGACCATCGCCCTGTTCGTCAAGATCGGGCGCCTCAGCGAGAGCGCCCGGCTTTCGGCCAGTTCCGAGCATCGGACAATGGCCGCGCGGATCGAGCGGTTCCGCGCGCTTCTTGACCGCCATTGCCGTGAGCGGCGGCCGGTCGCCAGCTATGCCGACGAGATGGGCGTGTCGACCGGCCAGCTCTCCCGCATCTGCCGCGCCACCTTCGGGGTCTCGGCAATCGAGGCAATCGATGCACGCTCGATCCATGAGGCCAAGCGGCTGCTCGGTTATTCGACGCTCAGTGTGAAGCAGATCGCGAGTGAACTGGGGTTTCAGGACGAGGCCTATTTCGGTCGTTTCTTTCGCAAGCAGACGGGACTCCGGCCAACGGAATACCGCTCTGCGGCTCACGATCGATCCTTGCCGCCCGACAAGGGGAGAGCGGGCTGACTCTACCTCGCCCCCGTCATCCGATTTAGGCCGATAAGCCACCCAGCTTCACGAACATATGCTCCGGCCCGGAATTGGTCAGATTGTTGCCCCGCACATACTGGATCGGCCTTGCCGGATCGAACGCTATGTCGCCGACCTTGCGGGCCAGAGCCTTCGTCGCGATCAGTGTCTCCAGCTTGGCGAGCGGCGCGCCAAGGCATTTGTGCATGCCGTTGCCGAAACCCAGGTGGCCGCTGGAGTCGCGGTCGATGTCGAACGTCTCACCCTCGGCAAACTTTCGGCTGTCGCGATTTGCGGCCGACAGCAGCAATCGCACCACCGCGCCCTTGGGCAGATCAACGCCCGCGACGGTGGTCGCCTCGGTGGTGATGCGGCTCACGCGCTGGACCGTTCCACGATAGCGCGCCACCTCTTCGACAAAACGGTCAGCGTCGGCGGGGTTTTCGCGGATACGTCCCAGCAGATCCGGCTGTTCGGCGAACATGCGAAAAGCGTTGGCGACAAGGATAGTCGTCGTGTCGTGCCCGGCGATGAAGACGAAGGCGCACAGCTCCTTCGCTTCCTTTTCCGAAAGCAGCCCGTCCTTCCACATGCGCGCGATATGCCCGCCGATCGACTGGCTGTCGGTGAGAACGAGCCGTTCCAGCGCCCGCTTCAGGTAAGCGAAGAAAGCCTGCGCGCTCTGCTCGTCGGTGCCCGTCCCCGGCGCATTGCGGGCGAGGCGCCCGAAGTAGCTAAAGGTCTCGTCCGACCAGAACTTCATCTTCTCCTCATCCTCGTTCGGCACGTCGATCATCGTGGAGATGGTCGAGATGCTGAGCGGGATAGCGAAATCGTTGACGACATCACCGCCGCCTTTGGCAATCATCGCGTCGAGCAGGTCCTCCGCCCTTTGCGCGATCTGCCTGATAAAAGGATCGAGCGCCAGCGGCAGGAAGGACGGCTGGACGACCTTGCGTAACCGCGAATGGTCGGGTGCATCGAACAGCGTCAGGAACGTCAGCGGTGGCGGGCTGACGACCTCGGAGGAAAACAGCTTCGGGTTGCGGATTGCCTGATAGACGTCGTCATAGCGCGAGAGGAACCACACGTCCGAAGTCGCCGACTGGCACCGCAGCACCGGCGCATGCTCTCGCATCCAGCGGTAGTGCTCGTAGGGGTCGCCTTGCGAGCCGTCATCGACCACCTTGAACGGCTCCAGCCCCTCGGGCCAGTCCAGTTCGTGTGAATAGGGCGGAAGGGTCCTGGACGTGAACGGGCAGACCTGCGGCGCGCTCTCCGGCACAGCAGACAGGAGAGAGGGGGGCGCTGCGACCATGGGTGTCGTCTTGACCATCGCCATATGCTCCAGCGCCCGGCTCATCGTGGCCCTGGAATGGAGCGCATGCAGCGCGATCACGTCGCGCGCCGCGTTCAGGTCGCCCAGTTCGAAGGCAGCGACGATGTCCCGGTGCTGCTGGACGATATCGCCGACGATCTCGATCTGGTCGGTCAGCGCGCGAGCGATGTAGTCCTGCACGGTCAGTTGCCGGTAGAGCGCGATCAGCTGGGCATTTCCGGAAGCTTCGATCGTGAACATGTGGAAAGCGTGGTTTGCCTCGATGTAGCGAGGAACATCGGTAAAGCGCCGCCCGGACACGAACTGCGCCGTCGCCTCGGCGAGCTGGCGGAAGATGATCAATTGCTCGGTCGACAGCCGGCCCATGGTCAACTGAGCTGCCCCCAGTTCGAGAACCATGCGCAGGTCGAAGGCTTCATCGACATCAACAGGAGCAATGCGCTCCTCGCCGGTCTGGACCACCAGGCCGGTGCCGGCGAACTTCTCGTAGTAGAAATTGCGCGGCGTCAGCCCTTCGGACGAGAGGAAGCTGCGTACCGCATCAACCATCGGCGGCGGGCCGCAGAGGTAGACGTCCGCATCGCCACCGTTGAGCTGGGAGGCGCTGATGTGGTGGGTCACATAGCCCTTGCTGGGATGGGCGCTGTCGGGGCTGGCCACGGTGCAGGCATAGGTGAAGTTCGGCAGCCGCTGCGCATCGATTTCAAGCCGGTCGATGCCAACCAGATCAGCATCGCTGTTCACACCCAGGATCATGTGGATCGGATACGGGCTGCCGCCGTCTTCGACGATCTTGTCCAGCATCGAGAGGAACGGCGCGAGACCCGTGCCACCCGCCAGAAACAGCACCGGCCGTTCAATCGGGCGCAGGTAGAAGCTTCCCATCGGGCCGCGAAACTCGATTGGGTCGCCTGCCTTGGCGGTTTGGCAGAGCCAGGTCGACATCATCCCTTGACGCACATTGCGCACAAGGAAGGACAGGTGCGGCTCGGACGGCCCGGAGCTAAAGGAGTAGGACCGTGTCTGATCGGTGCCGGGCACCCGGATGTTGACATACTGCCCAGGAAGGAAGCTGAGATCTGCGCGGTTCTCGAGTTCGACCGAGAAGGCGATCGTGGTGTCTGACGCTCGATGGCAGGCGACGATCCGTCCGCGGTGGGAGCATGGGCCGGTACCCGAGACATCGGAGTTCGTGGCGATCTGGATCACGCAGTCGGAACGTGGGCTCATCTGGCAGGTGAGAACCTTGCGGGCGGTCGCCTCCTCCGGGCTAAGCGCGTCTTCGACGCAGTCGCCCAGAACGTACTCGCCGGACTCGCAGATCGCCTTGCAGGTGCCGCACACACCATCACGGCAATCGAGTGGAATATTGATCCTGGCGCGAATGGCGGCATCGGTGACGCGCTCGCCCTCCTCGCATTCGATGAAGCGGGTCACTCCGTCCTCAAAACGGAGGGTCATCTGATGGGCCATGGCGGTGTCTCCTCTAGAGCCGCCCGAACATGCCGCTCCGCTGGCGGTATGTTCGAGGGCGGGCGCGCGAGGTAGCCTTGTTTCTCGCAAGCGCCCGGTGGGTTTGGTGACACCAATCTAGAGCCTGAGGGGCGTTCCCCTCAATGGACAGAGACGACGTTCACCCGGACAAAACGTGCATGGTGATGGATGCCGGATGACCGCAGTAACCTGGGGTTCTGTCGCAGTAACGCGGTCCGCTATGATGTGCGGAACGACACGAACTACTGAAAGCTCGATGAAGACGTTGAATCCGGCGGTGGCCCGAGTGCTCAAGCGCCTGCATTATCCGCTCGACGTGATCCTGACTTGCGTGCGCTGGTACGTGGCCTATCCGCTGAGCCTGCGGCACCTCGAAGACATGATGGCTGAGCGCGGCGTTTCGGTCGATCATTCGACTGTGCACCGCTGGGCTATCAAGCTGTTGCCGGCACTGGAGAAAACGTTTCGCGGTCGCAAGCGGCCGGTTGGCAAGAGCTGGCGGATGGACGAAACATACATCCGCGTCAAGGCCGAATGGCGGTATCTTTACCGGGCCGTCGACAAGGACGGCAACACCATCGACTTTCTGCTACGCGCTCATCGGGACAAGACTGCTGCCCGGCGTTACTTTGAGAAATCGATCGTCTGGAACCGTGCTCCCGAGACGGTGACCATCGACAAAAGCGGCGCCAATCTCGCCGCGCTCGAAGCGATCAATGCCGATCGTGGAGCTCCCATCAAGATCCGTCAGTCCAAATATCTGAATAACGTGGTCGAGCAGGACCATCGGGCGATCAAACGACGAACGCGGCCGATGCTGGGGCTCAAGACATTTCGCTGTGCCCGGATCATTCTTTCCGGCATTGAGGTTATGCACATGATCGCGAAAGGACAGATGAAGTGCGCTCGCGGAACCCATTCGTCCGCCGCTGATCAATTCTACGACCTCGCAATATAAGCAGTACTTCGAATATCGATCTCGTTCGCCCCTCGATCCTTACCGCGACAAAACCGCTTCGTATCAAGTAGCGGCCGCTTGCGCAATCGTGGCCCGCTCAGGAATCAGGAGTGAGTCGCCGTCACACCGGCGGGATGACGCCGCGCAGACTGATTCGCAGCTTGAGGACGGAGGTCGTTTCGGATGGTCGGTAGTAACTTACTATGAAAACTCCCATCGCCCTATTCGCGGGCCCGACTTTAGCCCCAGCTTTGGCGCGGTCTCCGTAGTAGATCATTCTCCTTTACAGGCTTTCGATCCAAACCACGACGTGCTTCAGGTCGCTCAGATTGGTGTCTCCCACGGTATGTCTGCCCGCAAGAATTGTCTTTGCCTTACCGTCAACCAACTTCTTCTTGGAATACCTATCGGTGCCGCCGTCGTAGCCGCCAACGTCGCGCTTCTCTAACCGCGCCGTCAATAATTTGCGAAGTACAAAGAGGTTGCTGGAGTCCTGCTCCTTGAATTGCGCCTCCGGTCTGTAATTTTTGCGTGTCAATGCCGTATTCATGTCCTCGGGCGCGTTGAATGTGTTCGCGGTCCACGCGACGGTCCCCAAATTGAGCGCTTGTTTCTCCGACGATAAGTTGTCTAAAAGGGCCACCCACATGTACAACTTGAGGTTAGTCGGAATGTTCGTTGTTCCGAGCGTACTCTTGAACCACATCTTCTTGTACAGATCGATTGGCTTATTGGCCAGATTCAATTCGCCCTGGGCCTTGATGATTGCATACCACTGCAATCGATGCGTGAATTCGCCATGCGCAGATTCTGCCCCTACGTCCTTGAACATGTATCCGTGCTTCAACAGGACCATGAAATCTGTAGGGTGTATATTACCGATAATCTTCGGTACGCTGGCTGGAAGACTGACGTCTTGTGCGTTTCCTCGCTTGCTTTCGGTCGTTCTTCCTTTATCTGTCAATGTCACCTGGCTGCCTTTCCCCTCGCCGAAAACCGAGTTGTCGTGCAGCAGTCCACTCTTGGCCTGGCTGAATCCAGCTTGTGTTTCGACGTCGAGCAATGCACGCGTCAATATTTTTCGGGTGACCTCTTTCGTGTCGAAGTCCGTTTTTGTAAGCGAGCTCGTGGAAGCCCGAAGCTGTTTCACATTCTCCAATGCCAATTCGCGCAGCTTGTTTTCCAATGGAATCAGCTTGTGTAATACCTCATCGGTCCGCGTCAGAAATGCGCCAATAGCGGCGTAATCGTCGGCGTAACTCGATTCCGTGCTGCTTTTGCAAAGGTCCGGGAAATAATATTCCATTATCTCCTGCTTGAACTGCTCCTTCGCCATCCCTATTCTTAATGGGTAAGGCATGATCCTGCTCCCAGAATGATCGATCTCAACCAACGCGCGGAGCCGCACGGCCAGCCTGCGGATCTCACGCGTACCCACTCATTCTAGGATAGTCTCATATCGACAATTTGTAGTACGCGCTCACTTGCGTTCGCAGCCAAGGTTCGATTCATCGATACGAGAGCTTGAAAGGAATGACTCTCATTGAATTCTCTCCCGCCAAGTCGCTGAGTTACGACGCTGTCGTCAACACCACGTATGCGTCCGCACAAGAGGGGGACATCGAGGTCGGCTATCAGTTCTGATCGGTCGGGCCGTTTAGCCGGTCGACCTGTCGAAGACTGTGCCCAGGCATCTTGAGTTCAGCGTCCGGTTGACTTCCCAAACCGGCCTCCCGAGTCGCTGCAATTGGAAGGACCGGTCAGGGTCCGCGAAGAGGCGTTCAGCAACGCCGGTAACTGTCATTCGCGTCGGCCGACGTCAACCATCTGACACGCTGAGCATGGTTTGCCGACATCCCGTTGAACCACAACGGCACGCATACTGTCGCCTGATCTCATCGGTGGGTTCCCCGTCGACGGCCAGCGCATAGTCAATAAACAACTCGCAGCCGGGCGCGATGTCGGCGAGCGCATGAATGAAGACACGATCGCCCGACTCAATGGCTTCGCAATTCGGTACGCATGCGTGGTTCAGGAAGCGTGCGCTGTTGCCGCCGCGGCTGCCATCAATCACCCGTCCGTCCGCGAGTCCGAAGACGAACGTGTGGCCAGCGTCGGCGCGCTGGCGCGCGGCGGCCCGCCGCCAGTTGGTCAGCTCACCCGTGTACTCGATAAGCCGCTCGCCGGCAGCGATGGGCCGTAGCGCGAAGAGCCCTTTGCCATGCACTGACGAGCGTCGTGCAGTTATCCGTCTCTGTTGCACGTGTGAAGTCCTGTTGGGTGAATGTCCAATCATCGCGGTTCAAAAATCAGGCGCGAAGCATATCGCTACTTCCACTAAAGACTCAACTCCGCATGAAGGCATTGCGCAACTAACTGTCTGATGCTCCAAGGTAGGATCCAGCTTCGCCAAAGACCTGCCGACAGGAAAGGGGGCCTTCGGGAGCGAGGCGGTGCCTCGTCAGCCAGCTCGTGGGTTGCCGGACCGACATACGTGCGGTAGGGTGGCGTCCGGTCCACCAGTATCGGGGACGTTATTGCTCAAAGGGAGACTGACAGATGAACAAACACGAATTGATTGACGCCGTTGCGGCTACCACAGGCGAAAGCAAGGCCAGCACGGGCGAAACCATTGATGCCATTCTCGAGACCGTCACGGCTGCAGTCACGCGCGGCGAAACAGTCCAACTCATCGGATTCGGCTCGTTTTCGACGGGTGCGCGCGCTGAACGTACTGGCCGTAATCCGTCGACGGGCGAAACCATCACCATTCCGGCGGCGAAGACCGTCAAGTTCGCTGCAGGCAAAGCGTTCAAGGACGCAGTGAATACCCCGTGAAAGGGTCTGCGTGGATCCTGTCGCTGGGGTGCGGTGCCCGCTGGTGCTAATGAAACGCAGCACTTTCTGGTTCCCTTTAGCGTGGATTGCCGGATCGCAGGACTCAATGTGAGGTTCGACGCACCGGAAGTGCTCGGTCATCCCTGACTTCCGCGCGTGGCCATGCCCACCGACCGTACTGGCGGTGGGCATTTTTTCGTAGCGAGGGCTTCTCAGGGAACGCTTGAGACTGATGATGGCTCGCAAAGCACGCCTAATGGCGCTGCAGCCTCTCGGCGCATCGATCGTGGATTTCGCCGACGAGTGGCACGCGGTAATCGAGGCGCCCGCCGTCCGTAAAGAGTGACGCCAGTGCTTTCTCCGTCCTGAGCTCAAACGTCGCAAGGATGTCGGGTGCCAGGTCGACCGCCATGCGGACGATACTGATACGGTCCGGCCATTCAGGTTGCGCGCCGTTGGCGTGCATCCAGACGAGCGAGAGTTCGACCAGATGATCCGTCCTGAGCCAGTCGCCGGTGCGTGCCATGGCCACTAGTTCACCGGCCACGAGGTAACACAGCATTTCTGCCCGTGCTTCATCGTCGAAGATTGTTGTCATGGAGACACGCTCACGGGCGCGCGAAATCGGCGGCCGTCAGTTCGAGATGCGTGGATGGATGCGCCAGCACCTTGCGCTCGGCGATCGCACGGATGCAGCCATAGCCATTGCGGAAGGCACGCAGCATCCGGGTGTCATCGGCGTTAGGTTCAAGCCAGAAGCAGTCCTGCAGTGCCCTGATCGTGACCACGCATTCGACCGTCCCCTGGGGACCGGGAAGGCTGAACGATATGCCGCGGCCGGCAAGTACCTGAGGGGCGACTTCAAGGGTGTCCATGAGAATCAGAAGGGAATGCGAGAGAAGTGGGTGAGTGATTGTTGCACGGAGAAAGCGGCGTGAAAATTGGGGGGGCGTTCGGTGTCAGGCTCGTTCGGCCACGTTTGCGGCGACCCCGAAGATTCTCACCGATCACAGGCTTGGCATGTCACGCGACAAGGCACGCCACGACCTCATTTTCGCGCGGCGAACGCCTCTGCAAACTGGCGTGCCCGTTTGACCTCATCGCTGTGGAGGTAGATCGAGGTGGTGGAGACGGACGCATGACGAAGATTGTCGCGCACCGCGGTGAGTTCCGCGCCGCTGCCCAGCGCGTGCGTGGCGTGGGTGTGCCGCATCCAGTGCGGACTGGCGCGCCGCAGCTTGTCCGCAAGCGGCGCGTGGTCGGCCTCAATCGCTTTCGCCGCCAGCAGGAAAAACCGTCGTATCACGACCCACAGGCGCGCACTGCTGATGGCCGAGTCGCTGTCCGTTTCCAGGGCGCCGATGATGGGGGTTGCCGGATGCCAGCGCACGGGCACGACGGGTAATTCGCGTTCAGCCAGATAGCGCGCCAGTCCATCCCACGCGAGCGGCGGCAGCGCGACGCGCGCGGATTTCTTGCCTTTGCCGGTAACCCGTAACCAGTGCTCGCCGCGCGCGTCCGTTTCCGCCTGGCCCAGGGTCGCGCCAACCAGTTCACTGGACCGGAGCCCCGTTGCATAGCCGAAATCGAGCAGGAAACGCAGCCGCTGCGCCGCGGGTGCACTCCAGCCGTAGGACCATTCGAGCCCGTCGGCCATCGTGCGCACCAGTGCCCACTCGCCGTCCGTAAAGGCGCGCGAGGCGTCGAGCGCGGTCGGACTGCTGCCGCGCACCTTGACGCCCGCGAACGGATTGGCCAGCACGTAGCGCTGCTCCACGAGCCAGCGGAACAGCGCGCCGAGGATCGACAGCGCGTGGGCCACCGAGCGCGTGGAGAGACTCCCATTGAAGGGTCGCCAGTCGGGTGAGGTGCGGGCCCGCCCCGGACCGACCCAGCGCGCGCGGGGCGAGGGCTGCCGCAGGAAGGCGCGGTAGGCGATGGCGTCCTCGGTGGTGAGCGAGGACAGCGCGCGGCCGTGCTCAACAATGGCCCACAGGATCAGGCGTTCGGCCTCCTTGCGGTAGGTACGCTGGGTCGCGGGGGATTCGTGCAGCGCGAGCCAGGTCTGCACCGCCTGATAGTCGTTGGTTGCATCGAGCGTGCAGGTTGCACGCGGCGCGCGGAAGGTACCGGCTGTCCCGTCGACCTCGTGCGGCAGGCGGATCGCTTCCCACGGCACGATGTCGTTGCGCTGGCGGGTGACCACCAGCGCGCGTGCTTTCTCCGTGAGGGCAGGCCATGCGGCGAAGAACGCTTCAATGGCGCGTGCGCTGGCCACGCCGAGTCCGGGCACCGCCTTCCACCACTGGCGCCGGCGCGGAATGCGCACGGTCAGATCCGCGAGCGTCGTGATGCCGTGTGCGTTTAACACCCGTACCGCGCGCGGTGCGAACCAGTGTGCGATGTCGTCCGCGATCCGGGGTGCCGGCGGGCGCGCCGTGCGCAGCGCGTCGATGGCGTGACCCACGGCTTTCGCATGCTGTTCGCGCGCGGCAGATGGATGGTCCAGCAGTCCAGCGAGATCGCCGCGATGCGCGGCGCGCGCGAGCGCGACGAGCCTGCGACGGATCTGGCCGAGCACGCCGCGCGCCGACTTGCCGCCACCCAGACATGCGGGCAGATAGCGCGCGACGGCCTGCCGCACGGGCAGGCCCGCGTACCACGCGCGCAGCACGGCGAGTTCATCCGCATCGGGAAAGCCGGGAGGAGGTTCGCTGGCGGGCGGGGCGGGAATCGGGTCAGGCCATTTTTGCATGCCTCAAGTTTAGCGCACAAACAGCGCCATTATGATAAGAAAACTTATCATAATAGCACGGTTCGGCTGCACGTTCTTCTGAAAAATCCGGGTCCGGTCGGGTTCATGGTTCACGTGAGAAGCGCAGGCGCACCGGCGGCAGGCAGCGCTATCGAGGGCGGGGTGCCGTTGTGAGTGCGCTGATACCCGGTACTTACCTTCGCTGGCTGTTGCAGTAACTTCCCCTCGCGAAGACCCTCGATGACTACGACGCGCTGCGATCCTGGAAGATGCCTGCCAATCTCCACTGATCATCGTCGCTTCTACAACTCATGCGCCTTCGGAACTAACTCTGAGAAGCGTCGGGCCTAGCGCAAGTATCGTCATACGTCTAACACGGCAAATGCGCGCTCGCCGCGCAGTCTGCTGATGGCAACCGGCCTTATTTAATGGTCAGAAGAACAGTCGTGAAACTGAATGACATATCTCTCTGCTTTGGTCATTTGCTGCTGTCTCGTACTATCTCGTTCGAGGTTGAGCCAATGTACGAGGCACTTTTATGAACGTGAAGCTCCCGTCTGTCGTCGTCTCCTATGTGCGCCAGCTGCGCATTTCACTTTGCATCGGTGCACTGGTTTACTTCGCCTACGGAACGGGTACGTCCATGTGGGAAAGCCCCTGGTTGTCTGGAACAGCGATGTTCATGGCGCTTTCCGCGCCACTCTTCTCGTTTCTCTGCAATTTTGCCGACGCCGCGATGGTCCGCGTAACGCGCCTCGTCACGATGGGAAAGCTCGGCCGGTTTCTCGTACAGCTGACATTCAACCTGATTTTCATGTCAGCGGTTGTGCACGGCGGCCTGGTCAGCCCAGTCGACATCGCCCACATTGGTGGGGTGCCCGGTGCCGCACTGCTTGCCACACTCGTCTCGCAAGGTACGCAGTATGTGGCTGTTCTGATCGCCAGTTGCGGCTTCGGCACCCGCGACGGCAACGTAACTCTGGGTTATCTCGTGAGTGTCTCGGTCATCGCGTTGTCGATGCTTGGACATCCTCATCTCCAGCACGGGTTTGAAATATCGAGCATGGCATTCGGCGGCTTCATCCTTGCGCTTGGCCTGATCAAGGACGCGCGATGGCTGGCAGGGCTGGCAATGAGGCGATTGCAATCCAGTCATGCGTAAGTTGTTTTAAGGCTCCACGTACGTGCCCGGCATTGATGAGAGTGACTTAGATGAGCAGAGAGATCCAGATGATCAACACTATTGCTTCGAAAGACCTGCGCAGAATCATTGGCCAAAGCGTCGACCCCACTGTCACCGGACCGGTATTGGTTAGAAGTGACATCCCCGAGGGACCCGTAGCATTGACGCCGACGCGTCACTACTATTGCGATGGGCGTCTTTTGGCGTACGAGATCACCGACGCTGAAGCGTTCTTGACGTTGCTTCGGCAAGCCAAGGCCGAACATGGTGATCACGGCGCCACTGTGCTACTTCCTGCCGTTGAACTCTTCCGGAACAGGCGGCTATTCGTGTCACACGATGGCATGGCGGTATTCGCCCTCGGCAACACGGAAGACACGCGCGGCTATCTCTCCAGTGTATGCAAATCGCCGAATTACCCAGGATCCATGACACAACTGCTTCAGCTGGCGATCCAGGAGGGCGCCAACCACCTGTACTGCTTCGATACATGCCTGACGGCTTACTATCGCAGACTGGGTTTCAGGCCGGTATGTCGCGTTTCGTTCGAGATGTTCGGCGAACCATGTGACTGGAATCGCGAAACGTTCCGCGCATACGGACCCGCCGGGAAAGCGGGTTGCCCGGACGTGAACTACTTCTGCTATGAGCCCTGCCAGCCGCTGTCATGCGCGGCCGATCCAGTCGACGTGGCTCTCGTCAGCACCGACATCCCGTACGCTTCGTCGCTGCAGCAGGCCAAAGACATCCTGAAAGGAGAAGTGGACAGAGTATCGGCGTTGCACTAACGCTGCGCGAGGGCCCTCAGCTTTGCTCACTGCGCCGACGCCGCGCTAGTGATCGCGTTCACGGCCGCAGCCGCCGCGGACGCCACCGACTCGACGGGATTCTCGCGCTCGTATTCGCGCAGTTCGGTGACCGCGTTGTAGAGAATCGTAGCGATCACCCGCAACACGAAACGACGATCTACGCTGCGACACCAAGCGTCGGGTTCGTTTTCTTGGCCGGATCATTCATGAGTCGGGCTCTTCTTTCATGGTGATCGTCGTGGTATCACTATTGAGTGTATTGGTCCACAGATGCTTCCTGATAGTTCAAATCGGAGCGGACGCCGTGAGTTTTTCTCGTCGAATCCTGATTGCCGTGACGGTCTGCGCGGTTGCCGCCGGATGCCTGTCGCAGCCGATCGGCCCGGCGGTTGCCGTGAAGCCAGGGCGAGACAAGCCGTTCACGGTCTTTCTGCAGGAGGATGCGCAGTGCAAGCAGTATGCGAGGGAGCAGTTGGCGGGCGGCGCGGACACGCGCGCTGCGAGCGACGCCCAGGTGCCGCGGGCACAACTGAACGTGCAGCAAAGATACGATCTTGCGTACCTGGAATGCATGCGGGCGAAGGGAAACGAGATGTCGGAGCGTGCGGGCGCGAACCACACAGCATGATCAAGCGACCTTTCGCAAGGCGCCATGCTAGCTGCTCGCCGATGTCCGCTCCATGCGCTTTGCGCCGCGGGAACCGGCGCACTGCCGGATCGCGCTCGAGGCCAATCGCGAGATCATACTCGCCGAGCGCTTCCGTCCAACATCGCGAAGTGTGCCAACACCAGCTTCGCCTCTTCGAGCACTGCGAAGGCGTTCTGGTAGTCGTCGCTCACGAGTGCGTTGAGCACTGCAGCCCGCATGGCCCGCGCCCGCGGAGGCTCACGGCGGATAGGTGCGGGGCTTCGAGTCATTACGGGGGCCACCGAAGTAGCGGCCCTAGCTCAACAGAATTCCGAAGAAGCGTACATGCCTACGCCCTTTCATCCGCCCTATAAATGGCAGGAACAAGGAGACATCACATGGACCCCAAAACCATCCTTTCTCATTACGACGAGGGTTCGCTTTGGCCCGCCAGGATCAGAAGGAGGCCTACCACGCAGCACTCCTCGTGCGTGCCCTCCGAGAAGCTCGCGGCGAACATGTTGTGGGCTATAAAGTAGGTTTCACCAATCGCACAATCTTGGAGCGATACCAGGTATTCGCCCCAATCTGGGGGCCAACGTGGGATACGACCGTCATGCACTATGATGGCCGAGGCAAGGTTTGCCTGCAGCGCACCTCGCTACCGCGACTCGAGCCAGAGGTCGTATTCGGTCTGTCACGGACGCCGCCGGTGGATGCGTCCTACGATGAGCTATTCGATTGCCTAGATTGGATCACACCGGGCTTTGAAGGCTCTGGTGCAAATAGGTGAGTTGGCCGAGATGTTTCCTATAGATATGGATACCTTATTGATCGAACAGGACGGCATTCCAGACTGTGGGCGCAGTGGTATCCCTGAGGCCGAACTTCGCGAGGTTGAACCGCCCCTTGCGAATGCGATGCATCAACTCGATGCCTGAAATCGTGGTCGCAGCACTGCTGAACCGTTTGAAGCCGACCATCGCGTTCGTTCTGGACTTGATGTTTCGATGGTCCTGCTCAATCAGATTGTTCAGGTACTTTGAGGAGCGGACCTTCGCTTCTTCAGGCAGCACGCCGTCGGCCTTCATCTCACGCACCGCCCGATGCGAGGCAGCATACCCATCGAGCGTGATCGTCTTCGGCGGCTGGCCCTGATTTTTGATTCAACTGGTTGCGGGTTTTCTGAGGCGGCTAAATTTGTCTGCGAGCCGCATCAGGACTGGATCTGGCGATCTGCGCCGCCAGATCGGTTAAAGTCCGGATTTGTGGATGTTACG
This sequence comes from Paraburkholderia hospita, assembly GCF_002902965.1. Lineage (GTDB taxonomy): Bacteria > Pseudomonadota > Gammaproteobacteria > Burkholderiales > Burkholderiaceae > Paraburkholderia > Paraburkholderia hospita. Next base: position 268,852 of record NZ_CP026109.1, read on the forward strand.
GATGGCTGGAAGTCAATGCGGGCAAACGATTCCAACGAAATTGAGTGTTGAGCAGTTCGAGCAATTTGTCGACATAGTCGCACGTTCGAACGGCAGGCGAGCAATCCAGGACACTCGTCGAGGAAACGTACGGAGAGTGCAATCAGCGTGATATCTCAAACAAAACCCCGCAGGCGACGCGATCCAGCAACTGTGCGTGGCGTTCGCCAGTCCACCAACGGGCGAACGGTCCGGCGCGATGATGTCCAATGACAATCAGATCAACCCTTAGATTCCCGGCAATCGTGGCAATCCTGTCGATGGGATCCCCGACGCAATATTGTCCTTGCACCGTGAGTCCGCAATTCGACAGTCGGTTGGTACCTTCCTCGAGAATCGATCTTGCCGCGTCCTCGTCCATCTCGAACGCCATCGATGACAGCACGTCGTATCCGCTCGTCCACCACGAGCTATCAACCACCGCTAACAGATGCGTCTCTGCTTGCAGTTCGCGTGCAAGTGCTGCACCGCAACGGAGTGCTTGACGTCCTTCCGGTGTCCCGTCATAGCAAAGCAGTATGCGGTCGAATGGCGTCATCCTTCGCCTCCACGAGGTACGGCTGTCCACCTGTCCATCGCGCTCAAGTAAAAAGCGGGACGGCCTCGATGACAGCGACACCGAGCAGGGCGCCGAGCACCGCGCCTATCAGTTTGGGATGACACCGTTCCAGATGCACGGCGCTCAGAAGCCCCCCCAATCAGAACTACACCTAGCAGTGCAAAAACTACAACGAGATATCCGACCTCGAAGTCACTGTCAATAACCATGATGTCCTCCCTCGGCGCAAACGCTTGACGAGCGATCATTGGACTTCTACAGTAACAATATATATCATACCGTGATATATATACACGTGATAGCTATCCGGAAATTTTCACCCGATTGCCGTGCAGCTTGTTCCCGCCGCAATGGCTGGCGGCGAACGGGAACGGCACGACGCCACCGAACAGATCACACAGCACTCCAAGCTTGCGTGCTTGCGCAAGCGTCAGTGTGTCGTCGGGGACCAGGTAACGATGCGCGGGATATGCAACCCTCGCATTGAACTCGCCCGCAAGCCACGTCCCCTTGAGTTCGGCGATCTGCCTGGCGAGCTCCCGGAGCGTGTCGATCTCGTGACCGGTTTGAGCCGCCTTGTGTCCTCCAGGATATACGAGCGTCAACGCGCCGATGGAAGGCTTCCCGGCTCGCTCAAGAACGACCTCGTGCATCACGAGCGTTTCGCCACGCGTCAGCAAGCCCGCGACGCGATCACCGAATATATTTAGATCTTTCACTACCGGCAGCGCAAACAGGCTCGCCTCGACTACCTGTCTCCTGCCGCCTTCACGCAGAAGTTCTTCAAAAATCGGCTCGCTGCTTAACCCGTTGGCTTCCACTATTGACGACCGACCTCGCTCGCCCCCTCTTGCATACGATGTCCACGGGCGACGGTGAGCAGAAGAAGGATCCTGGCTTCAGATGAACCACGCATTACCCTCCATCTCACCGGACAGTGGATGAGCTGGCCGGTAAGGTATGAAGCGAGGTCGCTACGACCCAGGACTGGGTGTTTAGCCGCCAAGCTACTTCGCGCAGATCGGAAGTTGAAACAGCCTCAAACATCAGCGTCATTTCGTCGACGTTGTGCTTCCTGCTGCAGTGAATCCTGGTCCGTCTGGCCTTCGCGGCATGGGGCCCCAGCGCCTGCCAGACAGGCAGAATTCTCAACTGGCCGGCGGCAGCTCGCACGGTCAGGCTCGCGGTGACGCCTGCTCGTTCATGTTGAGAGGTCATCGGTTTGCTCGTTGTTGCCATGAATTTTTCGTGGAAGTATAGCTCGCGAATTTGACATTTTGATAATGAGAATCATATTAAGAGAAAAGTATTAGTATTTAGATCAGGCAAATTCGGTTTAAATCGGATGTACTTGCAAAGCTATTTTTACAGTGGCTATTTAGTCTGCTCACATCGCCTGAGCACCCCGCGGTACCGACTGAGAATACGTTTCAAACATATGCGCGTCGGGGCTCGATACGTCGGACAAAGCGCCTCTATCAACATACAAGCTTCATATATTATTTTCATCCAGCCTCGCCCTCCGTTCGGACTTAACATTTGGGTCCGGCTTTGAAAAACCGAATTCGCAATGCCGGCTATAAGAACTGGAATAAATGCGGAATATCGACAGCGAGAATGGTGCGTCACCGGTCATTGATGCGTCAGCACGACTGATAATCCAGATAACGGAGAGACATGCATGCTAAGCCCTCACGAATTCGCCACGCTAATGCTGGTCAAGGCAGCACCTGACCAGATCGACCTGAACCGCGAAGAACTGGACACCCTGCTGGAACAGCAACTGGTCGCGCTGGAACGACTCGCGTCCGGAGATCAGCGCCCCCGCCTCACCCGCGACGGCGATTCAGTGCTTCGGGCCGTTGCCCGAAAACGCTAGGTAGCAGCCGTCGGCGAGTCCGATCCCGCGCACTGGCGCAACACCGTGACGTCGCGTCTACAGCTGCGCACACTCGGTGGCGTTCGACATCGGATATATCGGTCGCCCGATTCAACGTTGACCTGCGGACTATCTGCGTGTGCCCCGAGCCACGCACTTCACCGGCTTCACGCGATCCCGCCGTTTCCCGTTGTGACCCGTCCAGGGCGGCACAACGTTCGCGCGGATCGTCCTTACAGGAGTTTTCATCATGCTGACCCCGGAACAGGTAGCAGCAACGCGGAAGGCCAACCTCGACATCCTGTTCGGCCTGGGCAACCAGGTCGTCGAAAGCGTTGAGAAACTGGCTGAACTGAACATGCAGGTGACCCGCTCGACGCTGGCGGATTCGTTTGATCTGGCGCAGAAGGCACTATCCGTGAAGGAACCGCAGGACTGGCTCGCGCTGAAGGACAGCCTCGCCGCGCCGACGGCAGAAAAGGTGCAAAGCTACAACCGGCAACTGTTCGACATCATGTTGTCGACCCAGACCGAATTCGCGAAAGTCGCGCAGACGCAATGCGAAGCGTACGTCCGCCAGATGCAGTCGGTAGTGGAGGATGTCGCCAAAAACGCGCCGGCTGGCTCGGAGGCGGCCGTCGCCGCGCTGGACTCCGCGATCAAGGCGGCCCAAACGCTGGTCGAAACCGTACAGAAAACCGGCCAACAAGCGGTCGAAGTCGCCAGAAGCAACCTTGACATGGCCGCGGCGGCCGCATCAAGGAACACCAAGTGTGCGAGCGAACCGGTATCACAGGCCGCAAAGCGATAGCCACCTGGGAATCCGGAGGGATGCTCTATGTCAAGGATTCCTTTATATTTTGCCACTACCGTCATGGCAAGCTGACCGGGCGGAGCGATCTGATCGTCATCCGACTCATCGAGAGGCCGTCAAGCGGTCCGTGTCAGGCGTTAGCCGCTGAACCGCACTCGACAGCACGCGCGCATCGACGACCAGAGCAGGTCATTGCACATTGCAGGAGGTAAGGATGGATGAAGCCTGGCTAAGCACCGCCATAGGTTCGGCCGTCCTGCTGTTCGCGGTCATCTTTGTGTTCGGCCACTATCGACGCGAACATCGGCGGACGCAGTTGCTGCGGCAACTGGAATCTGTTGTCTGGCGTCAGCACATGAATTGATATTACGCATGACGTGCCTGGACCCGACGGACGCTGCATGAGGGGCGCGCACCATCTACAGGTCCGACTTCCCGCACGTGCTGCACGACCAAGAACGTCGTGCGGAAAGGACTGGCAGGCAGAACAACAAGCAAGGGGCTAAGAACACATGAACCACGCTGATCAGGCCGCACGGGACCTGGTGCACATCCGCTCCATGATCCTGCAACTCGAGCATCTGCTTCACGACGACGATACCGGGGAGGCGAGTCCCGTCACGTCGCCGGATTACTGGCGTTCGCGGATCACTGTGCTCCTGGCGACGAACCTGCCGCCTGCGCTTGAGACGAAGGCCCGCGTCCTGCTTGCCCGTCTGGACACGCTCAGCGCGGCGTCGCACAGCCGCACGCAGCAACATCCACATTAGATATCGAAATACAGATCGACGTGCCTCGGAGCAGGGTAGCGAAGGTACGGGCCGGGCCCGCCCCGACGTCACTGGCGCATTCGATTCCAAGTGGCGTGAGTATTGAGTCGCACTGCCGTGGCCAACCGGATCAGCTCGCTCTCATCGTCGGGGAAGGCGAACAGCTGGAAACGTTGTGCAGGCGTCAGCACCTCCTCGCGGCGAGGCATGGCTTTCCCCGGGCACGGTAACGCAGTAGCATGGCATTTAACTAATGTTTATGGCCATGCCTACACGGTGGCCGCTCAGATGCGCGCCCATGCGCCTGCCAGGCCGTCGATTTTCCAGGGTTTTTGGCCATGGAGGAAACCTCATCGATCCGTGATCGAACTGCATGGCGGGGAGATTTCGGCGACGAGTGCAGGCCAGGGCAAAGGCAGCAGGTTTACCGTGCGACTGCCGGTTGTCCCGGCGCCCGTAGCCGATGCGCCTGGGCCCGCCGCTGTCATAGCAAACCGCGTCAGCCAGCCGTTGCGAATATTGATCGTCGACGACAACCGGGACAACGCTGACTCGCTCGCCGTCATCCTGCGCATACATGAACACGAGGTCAGGACGGCTGAGGGTGGTCCCAGCGGATTGCAGGCGGCGACCGCATGGCCGCCCGATGTGATGGTACTGGACAATCGGCCTACCCGGAATGACCGGATACGACGTGGCCCACGAACTCAGAGCGTCGCCGCAAACCCGCGGCTCAGTATTGATCGCCCTGTCGGGTTTCGGCAGTGACGCGGACGTTGCCCGCTCGACAGAGGCCGGCTTCAGACAGCATCTGGTCAAGCCGGTGGATCCCGACCTGCTCATCGAACTGTTGCGCGACGTTGGCGTTTCCCGATAACCGTGCGACAACGTGACTAACAGAGGCACTGCAATGAATGCTATGACCGTTGAAGAAAGGATCCGTGCGCGCGCGTACGAACTCTGGCAACAGGACGGCGCTCTTGAAGGATGCGCAGACGAGTACTGGCACATGGCCCGTGTGCTCGTGGAAAAAGAGACGGCAATTCCAGACGCTGCGCGGAAGGTTGATCCGGAGGCCCAGGCCGAACAGTGATCGGCCCTCCGGTATCTGGCATTTGTGACCCAACGCCCATAGAGTGAAAATCTGCGTGCAACCCACGCCAGGACTGGTTTCCAAGGTCATGTACCTGCGTGAGAGCTGTCGAACAAGTGCCGATCTCTGACCGGTTCATCTACGCCCTCGGTCATTGCTGAAGCCCGCACACCCTTCGCGGGATCACGAGGGCCGGATTTCTAAGCTATGGACGGCTGTCCTGAATTTACTTTGGAGAGCGTGCAAAAGTTGGGGAGGTCGATTTCGTGAGGCATCCCTGGCTCACGGCACGATTGCACGGTCTGTGCTGTCCGCTGGCGCGCCTGCTGACACTGGCCCGATGCATTTTCCACTACCCGAGTCGGCAATCTTGAGCGCCGAGATGCGACGCGGCGAGAATTCCCCGTTCAGAACCGCTAACCTGACCTGCACCATGGGGTATTCGTCCTTCGGGTGCAAAAAATGGCGGTCGCGGGGCGCGGAGCTACCTATGGCAAGGCTTCGCAAATATGCGAGTCGCGACAGATTGGGCGATCCGCAAGTCATTGATAAGGCGGCATTTTTCGATCCTAACCGCCAGAATTTGCACCAAAAGGACGATTACCCCGATGTCGGGACCACATCGGCACGTGTCTGTCCGCTGTTTCGTGGCGTGGGTCGGGAGCTGGATTCGGCAATGCGATCCAGAAGTCTTGAACGCGGTGTTGGCCGTTGTGGCCGGGATGCGCCGTGAGCCGGGCTTTCCAGGTTACTTCATTGACTTCATGCGGGCAGCTAGCTGTTTCGCCCGGATTTCTTCCTATCACATGACACTTCGATGAAAGTTGTGCACAGAAAAAGTGGATGAAGCTGTGGACAACTTGTAGTGGAAGGCCTGTAAGGGTTTGATTGCAGGCGGGTTTGTTGCATTGCGCTATGAAATGGCGTGTGGCCTGAACGAGGCCAGAAACCAACGATCTGTTCGGAAAGGTGATAAAAACAACTGTCAAGCAAAACAGGGCCGCGGATCGGCTGTCCAACTGCCCCGTGCTGACTATCGACGATCTCCGCAGGCCTTGGCAGCCATCTGGGCATAGATATCGTTGTTGACTCCCTGAAGAGACCGCAGCAGGCAGGCGTAGTAGCCTTTCTCGGCATCGCTCATCATTGACGACTGCCGGTAAAGCTTCAGACACGCATTCTGCATGATCTGAAACACGAGCATACTGCCGGTGCTTCGCGCCGATTGTGCGACACACTGGCGAAACGCATTGTCGTTGTCCTGTCCGTCAAATTCATCCGCCCGTGCCGAGCTGCTGACGCACGTAGCCAGCACGAGCGCGATGCACAGACTTCGCATGATTTCTCCCAATGCCGTCAACTCGCTGAGCGATGGCCAACCACAGATGGCGAATTTTGACCGGCGACAGATCGGCAGGGTACGTTTTCCACAATCTGGTTAAGCTAGCAGCAAGCTTCGCTCGTCTATGTCGTCATGGGCTGGTGGTTTCTTTCTTCACTTTGGTTGATCCCGGTAGAAGCGACCATGTAGGCGGAACGTGTCGGACACTGCACGGTATCCGACGACAACAAAGGCCCCGTCGATCCAATCTCTGCTCCTTGTTGCGTCGGCGGTATTTTCGCTGTGCTGCCGCCGCGACGCCGACGAAGACTTGCATACAAGCACGAAAAGGATCACCCCATCCTATGCGAGGAAAAAGGTTGCGCAATGCACGAAGGATATCGCGTCAAGGCGACAGCACCTGTCCTTGCCGCACATAGGTACCCCATCATCCAGCGCTTTTACCAGAGGCCGTTCGAGGTTCATCCCGAACTCGAGAACGTGTTCAACGTTGTACCCGACAGATCGCGGCGTCTAGGCCCTGTTCTGGAGCGTATGTGCGCTACGTGTGAAATGCCGCATCAGCGCCGTCTCGATGTGGGCGTCGTAGCCGAGTGCCACAATGGCCTTCTTCATGCAAGTCAACCAGGCTTCAACTTCCGCTGGCCCAATCTCGATATGCTCGTGCATGTATTGCAGGCTCGCGTGCCCCATTCGCTCGACATAGTACTGCGGGCCGCCGAAGTAGCCCGACAGGAACTCGAACTGGGCCTGGCGCACGTGCCCAAGCCCGAATCCCTTTAAATGCAGCGCATGAATGCTCGCACCGTCGGGCTCGGTTTCGATGATGTCGTAGAACGTTTCGACGAGGCGCGCAACCGCCGCTTCGCCGCCGATCATCTGGTGCACCGATTGGCGTTTTGTCTCCACGATGTCCTCAGGTTTAGTGGGTTCCTGCGGTGCCCTGCATGATGACCGTCCCGCGCTCGCCGACGCGACGTTGAGCATCCTCGGCCTCGCGCAACATACTCACTTCGGCCGCCGACGTGCGCGTGCTCACTGGCGCCGACGATTCGCCGGCGGAGAGCGCCATTTTCTCCGGATCGCCAACGGTGCTGCGCGACGGCGAATCGGCGCTGAAACAGTAGATCAGCGGACAGCGCGTCGTTCGGGTCGACGTGTGTGCGTCCATGATAGGCGAACACGCATCGCGCCAGCCTCTCCCTGAAGAGGTAGGCGGGAATACCCCGGGCGGCTCGGTGAAAGGGTCGTCACGGCCGGCGCAGACGTGCAATATGGTGCGTACCGGCATGTGATCACCAACCGTGCGCATTTGCTTGAGACCCGCTTGCGTGCGGGACAGGCAGACGTCGACGCGGTGGTGTCCGATAAGCGCGGCGGGCCGAACTTCCCGACTGCAAAACAGGTTGGATACAGGTCGCCGATAGGACTGTTGTTCGACAGGCCGTGCGTGGTGCCGATCCTGCAGCAAGAACGCGCAAGGCATCCGTCGTCGATCGTCGACCCGAAACGGGGTGATTTCTCGCGCGCCGGGCCCAGGCCACCCCGATGCGCTTTATGCGTCATGGCACGAGGGGACTGGCACGCTGCCACGGACTCACAACAGGGCCGCTTGCTGCAGAAGTTCCAGCGCTTTCAATTCGTCCAATCGACCCGTGCGTGCTTTACCTGCCAGCGTCTTGATCAATGCTTCCGCTATTGGTTCAATACCGTGAAGATTGTCCACGCTGGTCACGGTAGCGAAGGGGACCGGTACCGGGTTTCGCTGCGGTATTGCGGAGGCGGGGAGCGACTCAAGGGTTGCCGGTGTGGCTGCCGGTGCCTCGTCATTACGTTCTTCAGGTGAGCGGCCGGCGAGCTCGTCGGGGAAATCATTGACATGAGCTTGCGGGCTGACGACGATCGTCTCCTGCTCTCCTGCGGCATCCGCCAAAACAGGCGAGGGGCTTTCCGAATCGCCCAGGTCGCCCGCACGTGAGCGCGTCGTGTGCGCCTTCGCTTTGGCGAGCTTCTTCCCTGGCGCGCCATCGTCTGTTGCAATCGCAAGCGGCTCGTGTTGTTGAACGGATACGCGACCGCGCGAAGCAGGGGTAAGCATGTGCGACACCGACTCTGGAATGTCGGCTTCGGAGCGCGGCGTGTCCAGCCAGCCAGGTGGCAAACCCAGTCGATCCGTGAACCGGTTTGCTTCGAGACTGTCCATGCGTTTCTTGCCATGTAGCCGATCGGCTATGTTGAATCCGCTCATCTCCATGACCACGCCAAGTCTTACTTTCGATCCATTGCGACTCGTGAGAACGTGGAGGTTAGCGCGTCGGATGTTTTCTACCTCGGCGCTGTCGCTCAATGCCAGCGGTTGCTGTTGGGGCGTTTTAGGAGACGCCCTGTCTTTCGAAGGCGAAGCTTTGAGCGGCGCATGAGGTTCAGGCTGTTCGGGCATTTCGCTTCGACTGTTCTTGACGGCTCTGGGCGACCCGCCCGCTACTTTCTTTGGCATTTGCGCTTCCTGGGACAAACTATCTTTAGGAAATGGTTGCTGGTCGACGTTCAGGGCAGAAGCCGGCTTAAGTGCTTCCGACTCCACGTCGGGTCCGTCGTCCGTTTGAATGAAGTCGAGCGGTGACTTCAGGCGTGCAATGGTCTCGGCCGCGAGCGCAGGATTGGGCTGGTCAAAAAAGCCATGCGGTAACCCAAGCGTGGTTTCCATGTGAAAGGCAGTCTCGGGCGTAAACCTCTCGCCCTTCATCAGTTCGCCCACGCGCGTTATGTTCGATTCGAGTGCTATCGCGATATTCTCTGCGCCTACCGCATCGACCAGAAACTGAAACGATCGTGTTTTGAAAATGGAGGCAGTCTGGGCGGAGTCGCGGGGAGGCGCCTTCACGTATGGTGGTCCCTGCCGGTTCGGCGGAGATTTACTTTCGTGGCGAGGATGGTGTTGGCCGTTGTCCCGGGATCCCGCATATCGCCCGCGGGCTTGACTCATAAAGTACGGCTCCATGCCATGTTGATATTCTGGGTATCCTGATTATAGAGGAGGCGAAGTTGTCATCTGATGCGTCAGTCGCTTCCCATTGATGAGAGAAACCGGTCGCGTGCCTCTCAGGATCTTCCCCCCGAGTGGCTCACTGGCGGTAGGACCTCAGCGCAGCGCTTGCAGACGGCGTTGGCAACGTTTGTCATCGCCACCGCGTCGATAGCTCTGCATGGCCTTGGTGCGGTCCGGGACAACGCTCCTGTCTTCTGCACCCCATACGCCCTCCCAGAAAAGTCCGAGACTGTGCGCTGAGGCTTTGTGTCCAAGTTCAATGGCCTGCTCATACAGCGAACGCGCACGGCTCACATCCACCTGCATACCCCGCCCAAGCCGTGCGCTGTCGGCCAGCGCGGCGGCGGCCAAGCCGCGCAGACGATCCTCTGCGGTTTCATCCTTCATCACGTCTTCAAGAATCGCGTTGTCTCTCTCAAAGTCCGCCTCCCCTCCGGTTGGTGTGACGAGGGAGATGGCCATTGCCGTTCGCCAGGCCGGATGGCGGTTCGCGCCAACGCGCTCCAGTAACCAGCGGCCCAGATAGGGTGCATGGCTTAACGTGCTGGTGAGAAGGGCGTTTGCGATTGCGGCGAGCGACTCCGGTGACAGGAATCCAGTCTTGTTTGCCGCAATGACGTGGCGGGAGAACTTTTCGACATCCAGTGTAGGGTCGGCGCGGCGCAACTGATGCCATTCGCGCTCGATTGCTCCGACCCAGCTTTCCATTTGCATGGTGAGCGATCCCGTGGTGAAGAATGCACCTGATTCTAGCTCACCTTTTGCCGATTGCAACCTGCGGATCTAGCGCGCCTTTAGTCGCAAACGAGTCTGCGCCAATGGTGCTCTGAATGCACTGGATCCGCAAAGCCTGCGATGCACCGGTTTAAGAAGTTGTTGAATGAGTGATCATGGAGGTATAGATATTTGAGTATTTATACCTCCGGATATGGCACAATCCTGGCAAAGCGGGCGACGGCGCGCAGGCTGTACGCCGCGTGGTTCGATTCATCCGTCCCGCCCGAGCGCAACACGACGTTACAGAAGGGGAGTCCGATTCACGATGGCCGATGCATTCGAACTCGTTGCGCTGGCGCTGCCCGGCGACACCGCCCCCGAGTCACTGCCCGCGACCGTCCGGCAGTTCGTTGCCGAGTGCTGGCCCGGCATGAGCCGGGGGCAACTCGTGGCCCGCGCGCGGCGCCTGGCGTTGCGCCCGTCGCTGCGAGCCTGCCGCGCGAGCGCGCCCGGCGAAATTGGACTCTTCGCGCTCACGATTACGGTCGGCACACAGATCGTGTCGCTGGTCGCGCATCTGCGCCGTGTCGCGACGCGCCGCGCATCCGCGCGCCAGCGCAAGGTGGCCGCCGCGTCGCGGCCGCCCGCGCGCGATCCGCGCCAGGCGTCGCTGTTCTGAAGGCGCGCACATGGGCCGTCCCCGCATCAAATGGAACGACGCGCAGCTACGCGCGATCATGGGCGCGCTCGCCGCGCTCGATCGGGATTTCCCGCTGGACAACACGCGTTTTCTGGACGGGCTGGTCGCGACGGTGCGTGCGATCACGGGCCGCGTCTATGGCGCGATGACGTACGGCCGGCTGCTGCGGGATGTCGCGCCGCAGTCGGGTGTCGCCCGGCGGCCGAGCACGCCAACCATCCAGGCGGCGGTGCTGCGCGCACAGGCCCTCGAGCACGGCGCGGTCGAGGCCGCAGCTGAAGCGACGGCGCTGGTCCCGGTCGCGTCACGTTTCGCGTCGACGGGTGGAAGCATGATGCGCCTTGCGGCAGCACAGGGCGGGGCAGGCGAAGAAGCCGGCTATCCCATCACCCTCAACGCCGATGCACTGCGCGGGGCGCTGGCGCCGCTGGTGCGCGAGCTGCTGCGCGAGAGCATCGCGCCTGTGCATGCGCTGCTCGTCCAACCGGGGAAGTCCGCCGTTGCTGGCGACGGGGACGGGCGCCAGCCGCAGCGGACGACGGCGGCGCTCGAGGATGCGCACGCGCGGATCCGCCAGCTGGAAAAGGAAATGGGGGAGCTACGCCGCGAACTCGGCGCCGCGCAGGCCGCGCGCGATCTCGCGGGTGAACACGTCAATGCCATGCTCGCGGACCTGCGCGAGACGATCGCGGCGTCGGGTCGGGATGCGGAGTTGCTCGCCCGGGCGGCCGGGCAGCTCGCCGGGACCGAGAACTTCCTCAAGGCGCAGAACGACACCGTACGGCTGCAGGTGTCTGCCGAAGCGGAAGCGCTGCGCACGCAGAACCGGCAGCTGCGCGAGCGGATCGACCACCTCATTGTCGACAACGACCAGTACCGGCGCGCGATCGCCAGTCGTGGGACGGAGCGTAGCTGATGTCCCAGCCATTCGTTGTTGCCGAACGGTTTACGGGAACGCTGTCGCGCGACGTGTTGCGGGAAGCAGACTGCGTGAAGGACGCGCTTCCGGCGACGGCGAGGGCTTCCGCGGTGGCGCGAAACAGGCGGGCGGTCCGGCCAACGGAGGTCAGCTGGCCGCGCTGTGCTCAGAACCCGACACCGACGCCGACGCCCACCCCACCGCCGAGGCTGCCGCCTCCCACTACCACGCCGATGGTGGGGCCCGGCGCGTAATAGCCTGGGCCGTACGCGGGATCGCTGTATCCGTACGGCGGAGCAGCCACGCATCCCGAGACGGCAGCCGCTAGTGCCAAGATGCCGAAAAGTCTGAGCATGATCGTCTCCCGTGCGCGAATTGCGCACCAAGACCTGATCCTGTTTCCGGACGGATCAGTCGGGCTTCCAGCGTACACCTCACGAACGCGGTGTTCGCGGCACTGATCGTCGGCGCGATCATAGCGATCGTTTCGGGCCACGCGGGCTTCAGGCATCAACCGCCGTTCGAGGAAGCCGCAGGCGTTTCGACCGACAACGTTCCGCTGCGCCGCGATCCGACTCGCGCGACGCTCTCGGGCCGCGCCGTTCGCTGATCGCAGGAGCGCGGCTAGAGGCCGAGCGGATCCCGTGGAGAGCATCATGGCATTGCGCGCAATTACTCACGTTACCTGTCCGTGCGGACACTGCGGCTCGATAGTCGAAAGCCGGTACGACGATTCCCGTTCGCATTGGTATCTCGCGACACTGCGGGATCTGTCGCACAACGGGCTCTATGACGGCCTCGATTCTCTCTTTTCGGAAAACACGCCGTCGTGTCCGGCGTGTGGGCAATCGTTGGGACCGGAATACGTCACGCGGCGCGAATATCGTGCCTTCAAGGACGCGCGTGAAGGGCACGAGAGCGCGCGTCGGACTTGAAGTTGACGTGGCTGCGGGCACTTCCCGGTTGAAAAGGAAGTTGTCGCTCTTGCGGTACAGCGATTGCGCTTACATGGGAGCCACAAACTTTCGAGGAGTGAACCATGACGCATACGCCTGTTGAGCAACGCGCGCCGGACGAAAAACCCGACGACGCTATTGACCAGACAATCGAAGACACCTTTCCTGCAAGCGATGCACCGGCGACGGGTGGAGCGACGCGGATCGAGGATGAGGAAGACAGTGACCCGTCCGGCATCGATCCGGACGAGGACGTCCCCGAAGAAGACACTCCCGGTGAGCCGTCACCTGGCGATGTTCCACCCGACGAGGTTGCACCTCAAGGGAAGAAGTAACGCAGTGCGCGGCCACACGAGATGCGGTCGCGCCAATCTCATCAAGCGCCGATTTTCTGGAATGCTGATCTTTCTTACCTGTAGCATCTACACGAGACGTCATGCCCACTTCTTTCAGGAAAGCCGGTTTATCTCGGGCTACGGCCGGAGCGGTCGCAGCCACGGCGGTCGCCGGTGCAGCCACCGCGCTGTGGGTTTTGCATCGGGCAAGGAAAGCCGAACGCGATAATCCCCCAATAGGCCGCTTTATCGAAGTGGACGGTATTCGACTCCACCTCATCGACAAAGGGAAAGGACCAGCCGTCGTGTTGCTGCACGGGAACACCGTCCAGTTACAGGATTTTGTCGGCTGCGGTTTGATTGACCGGTTAGCCGAACATCACCGGGTGATCGCATTCGACCGCCCGGGATTCGGACACAGCGAGCGTCCGCGAGATCGCCTCTGGACCGCGCAAGCCCAAGCCGCGGTCATTCGGCGGGCACTCGTGCAAATCGATGTGAAGCAGCCTGTCGTGGTCGGGCATTCGTGGGGCACTTTGGTCGCACTCGGCCTGGCAACAGAATTTCCGACGGATGTGAGGGGCCTCGTGCTGATTTCAGGCTATTACTATCCGTCGGCCCGCATGGATGTGGCGCTGGCGACACCGGCGGCGCTTCCGCTATTAGGCGACGCGTTGCGCTACACGGTTTCGCCGCTAACCGGTCGCGTCATGCTACGGCGCAGCGTGGAGGCGATGTTCGCGCCCGCGCCGATGCCCGACAGGTTTTTCGATGTCGTGCCCCGTGAAATGTTGTTGCGTCCCGTGCAGATCCGGGCAGCGGCAGAGGACGCCGCGTTCATGATCCCGTCCGCAGCACATTTTTGCACTCACTACGCCACGCTAAAAATGCCAGTGAGTCTCTTCGCCGGCGACGGCGACAAGGTCGTCGCCCCCGAAGCGCAGTCCGTCCGGCTGCATCGGGATCTGCCACACAGCGACCTGACTGTGATGCCCGGAGCGGGGCATATGGTCCACTACGCGCTGGCTAATGAAATCAGCAACACGATTGATCGTATGAGCGTCGATCCGGATACGAAAAAGATCGAATCTCACATGTCCGTAGACGACGTTCCCCTGACGGTTGCTGATTGAGCAGTTCTGTCTCGCTGCCTGGATTCATGCTGGATCACTCGCATCACGCTGCACTCATCCCGGGTGCAGTTCCGAAATTCAATCAAGGAACAGTCATGCCTACGAAGACCCTCAAGGATTTGTTTATCCACTCGCTATCGGATATCTATAGCGCCGAAAAACAGATGACGAAGTCTCTGCCCAAGATGGCACGCGCGTCGAACAACCCGGATCTCAGAGCCGCATTCGAGAAACACCTGGAAGAGACTCAGGGGCAGGTTCAACGGATCGACCAGATTGTCGAGACGAGTGGAATCAAGCTCAAGCGCGTCAAGTGCGTCGCAATGGAAGGTCTTGTCGAGGAAGGGCAGGAGGAAATCGACGAGATCGAGAAGGGCCCTGTCCTCGATACGGCGCTTATCGCCGCCGCTCAAAAGGCCGAGCACTATGAAATCGCCTCCTACGGTTCGCTGATCGCAATGGCCAAACAGCTGGGAGAAGCAGAGACGGTGAAACTACTGGCTGAAACGTTGAAGGAAGAGAAGGCGACGGACGAGGCGCTTTCGTTGCTGGCAGAAGAGAAGTTGGCAGCAGAAGCAATGGGCAAGTAACGGGTCGATGCGGTTAGCCCTACCTCTAACAGGTATCGAACGACGCTTATCCCAACACGGAGTATCAAATGTTCTTTTATTCGCCACAGCAGATTGCGGATCTTCATAAAGCCAATTACCAGTCATTCGTCAATCTGACTGGAAAATACATGAACGGACTTCAGGAACTCGCGGAACTGAATGTTCAAACGATCAGGACAATCATTGAGGAGAGCAATAATTTCCCGAAGGACGACGTCACCGAAAACGTCGACAATCTTCCGGAATGGCAATCCAGCATGCTGACCCAGCTTCCCGGAAAGGCGGCTTCCTATAATCGCCATTTACACACGATCATTCTGTCGACGGGTGCCGAAGTCGCGCGAGAGGTCCGACGCCAGTACGAAAGTCGTGGTGGCCAGGTCAACGCGATGTTCATCGAGGCGATAGAAAAAGCGAACGCGGCGTCGACAAGAACGGCTGAAACGCTGGAGAACACTATTGCAAAGGCAGCGCAGGACGCGCTCAGCACCACGGTTAAAGACGCAGTGGAAAGCGCTTCATCGGATGGCGTTTCGCAAACAGCGAAGGCGACGGGCGACTTCAAGGCCGGGGGCGAAGCGATGCTGCCCCAGCCCAATAAATCCGGCAACAAGCGCTAAGCGACAGATCTTTCCCGTGCAGGATCTGGATGCAAGCAAACAAGACCCGCTGAAGGCGGGTCTATTTTGCAAGCATGCGATGCGCGACCGTTAACCGACAAGAGCATCATGAATAATTCCAACCCGTTTCTATTCGCACAGGACCTGACGTTCGCGCTTTTTATACGAGGACCTGTGGAAGCGACTACAAGTTTTTTTTGCGGAATCATCCCAGAGTACGCTTCGGCCGATCCGGAGCCGTCTCACTGTGATGAGCAATGCGCAGATTCGCCGACGAGGCCATCGCTACCGAGAGCGCCGGCTGAGTCCGTCTGGCTGCATAAGACGTTTCGGGGAAAGGCGGGAGCGCGAAACTACAAAGTTTATGTTCCGACTTCGTACGGTCGCGAACCACTCCCGATGATCGTCATGCTCCATGGGGCCAACCAGGATCCTGACGATTTCGCCACCGGGACAAGGATGAATATTCTGGCCGAGGAGGCGCGATACATCGTCGTTTATCCGGAACAACCGCAAAGCGCCAATGCCGCGAGATGCTGGAACTGGTTTCGTCCAGGCGACCAGGTTCGCGAGTCGGGCGAAGCGGCGCTCATTGCCGAGCTCACTCGCGAGGTGATGTCCACGTATAACGCGGATTCCACCCGCATCTACGTGGCCGGCATGTCGGCTGGGGGCGCAATGGCAGTCAATCTTGCCGTCACTCATGCCGATCTTTACGCGGCCGCCGGGATTCACTCCGGGATACCCTACGGAACTGCAGATGACGCATTGTCCGCCATGTCCGTGATGAATTACGGGTCGACCGATTTTCAATTTGAACTGTTGCAGAAAAAGTCGGGGCAACGCGCCTACACACCTCTGATCGCTTTTCACGGCGATCAGGACAATGTCGTGCATCCCCGCAATTGTGACGAGCTAATGCGCATGAACCGCATCTTCGCACTCTCGCAAGAAAGCACGCCGTCTCAAGTCACGACATTTGCGCCAGAGGCGGACGGGATCTATGGGCATATGCGTTGTCTTTCATGCGACGACACGGGCGAGGTGATCGGAGAGCAATGGATTATTCATGGTCTCGACCATGCGTGGTCCGGCGGCGACAGCGCGGGAAGCTACACCGACTGTAATGGACCGGATGCATCTCGCGAAATGCTTCGCTTCTTCGATTCGGTCAAGCTAAATACCGGCGAGGACCGGGAGGTCTCGGCCTGATCGAACGGTGGGCGTTGTTTCCACTTCTCAACGTATTTTGACCAAGCCTGGTTGCTCGCTACTACTTCCTGCCACTTGGACGCGGCACAACGATTGCGGTTGATAGTCGTATTGCAGGAACTCGCAGTCAAACACGAATGAGACATCCGAGGCAGCGCGCACCGAGATCGACTGCGTTGTCGTAGCGGCCATAAGATCCGGACTACGTCGTCCATGACCGCGAGGCCGGGGTAAATAATATGCAGACCGAAACTGTGGCAAATCTCCTTCTGGTCGACGATGATGCAGAAAACCTGGCGTCGCTGCAACTGGCGCTCGAAAGCGTCGGTCATCACGTAAGCATTGCTGGTGACGCATCGCGGGCGATGGAAATGCTGATGCGCGAACCGATTGAGCTCGTTGTGACAGACTATGAAATGCCCGGCATGGACGGTGCTGAATTCTGTCGTCAGGTGCGCGCGCAACCCGCGCATCGTGATCTGCCCATCGTGATGCTGTCCGCAGGTCCCGAACCCGTGTGCGTCCTGCGTTGCTGGACGCTTTTTTTCGCAAGCCTGCACCTTTCGAGCGTCTCACGGCCGCCATCGGGGCCCAGATTGCCGGGCGCACTACCCTGTAACACGGGCCAGACGATCCGATGACGTACGGAAGCCTGAAAGTAGGGGGCCGGCGCCAGTTCATTGATGAGCGACAGATGTAGACGGCTGAGGAGGCGGAATGAAGAATTGGATGCTGGCGTATCAGGTTGTAGTCTGGCTGAGCGCTGCCTTGTTTTCAATAGCGGGTTGCCTTTGAATCGTGACGCACGTGCCGCGGTAATCATGAGAGTTCATCGCTCCTGTCCCGACGCGCGCGCCACGCGCGGATGTCTCTACTTTCCAGAATCGTGGTGAATCCATGCGCAAGCCTCTGAAACCGAAAGTGCCACGCCATGCGCGCCGGCAGGACGTATTGACGGCCAAACGCAATGTGAAGATGGCCAGTTCTACGCACGCCTACCTGCGTGGCAACACGGTCAAATTCTATGACTGGTTGAAGGAAGCGGAAATTCGGGGGTTGCCTGAAGGGCCTGCCATCTGGATCTGTGGCGACTGCCACACAGGCAATCTTGGCCCGATAGCAAATTCTCAGGGAAAAATCGAAGTTCAGATTCGCGATCTCGATCAAACCGTCATCGGTAACCCCGTGCATGATCTTGTTCGCCTCGGATTGTCTTTAGCGACCGCCGCGCGCGGATCGGCACTTCCGGGCGTTACCACCATCAACATGATCGAAGCGCTCTTCGAGGGGTACTTGCAACCGTTCTCGAAAGAGACGACTTCGCGGGAGCCTGGCGAGAGACCAGAGGTGGTGCGTGTGGTGATGCGTGAGGCCGTGCGACGCACGTGGAAGCATCTTGCGCGCGAGAGACTGGACGATGTCCAGCCAACTATACCGTTCGGCAAGCGTTTCTGGCCAGTCAGTCAGAAAGAGCGAACCGAAATCGAATCGCTTTTTCAGATCCATACCCTGGCAGAACTCGCTACGGGTTTGCGCGGGCGTCCAGACACGGGCGATGTGACGGTGCTCGATGCGGCTTACTGGGTCAAGGGTTGCAGTTCGCTCGGACGACTCCGCTACGCGGTTCTTCTCGATGTGGATGGTGGCGCGATAGAGGGTGATGACCTGTGCCTGATAGATATCAAGGAAGGTGTGCAGGCAGTGGCTCCGCGTTACGCGGACGCGGTGATGCCCAGAGACA
This sequence comes from Paraburkholderia hospita, assembly GCF_002902965.1. Lineage (GTDB taxonomy): Bacteria > Pseudomonadota > Gammaproteobacteria > Burkholderiales > Burkholderiaceae > Paraburkholderia > Paraburkholderia hospita. The sequence goes on from NZ_CP026109.1 coordinate 287,341, forward strand.
ATGCGGAGCGCGTCGTTGAGGGCGCCCGCCACCTGTCGCCTCATCTCGGGGAACGTATGCGTTCGGCGACTCTCCAGGATCGACCGGTTGTGCTGCGGGAGCTATTGCCGCAGGATCTGAAGCTCGAAATCGAGCAGCTTGGACAGAAAGAAGCCATGGAGGTTGCGCGATACTTTGCCCTCGTGGTGGGCCACGCACATGCACGGCAAATGAACCGCGCTGATCGAAAGCGCTGGAGCTCCGAGTTGCGACGTACAAAATCCAAATCAATCGAAGCGCCCACGTGGCTGTGGAAAAGCGTTGTCGAACTGGTGGGCAGCCACGAGGTCGGCTACCTCGAACATTGTCGACGCTACGCGCTGGATGCTAACTGATTTGACGCAGACCGGAGTGCGTACTGTGCAGAAGTCTGACTGGATAAGTCGTATGACACATACGGATCGCATGAGGGCATGTCGGATCGCTGTTTTTCCGCCACTGCCCTCCCGGGAACAACGGTTGCGCTGCGAACATCGACGGCGCTCTTTCGCGAAAAGTGTGTTCTGGTCAGGGCCATCCTCTGTCCGCCTTATCCTCTTCGGCTGAAAACTTTCGGGAGAGCGAGCAGAATAACCGCGCCGATCAGCGCCGTAATAAGCGAGGCGACGGTGCCGCTTCCAAGATGCAGGCCGAGAGCGCCGCCGAGCCATCTCCCTATTAAGGCTCCGACAATTCTGACGATGACATCGAGGGCGATGCCAAAGCCGCCGCCGTCCACGATACGACCTGGTACAGCGGCAGCAATGCCTCATCTACAAATTGAAGCCGCGTTACCGGGCGATCAGCATACCGATGACGACTCCGCCGATGAGCGCCATTGCGACGGATTTCCACGGGCTCTCATGAACAAAATCGTCGGTCGTTTCGGAAACAACGCGGTACTTCGTTTGGACGAGATCCTGCGCACTCGCAATTTTGTCCTTCACATCTGATATCGCCTTGGAAACGTTTCCTCGCTCTGTGTCGCTACCGTCCGACTTCACCGCAGCGTTGCTGTTCTGTTGAAACGAACCGGCGGAGCCGGGGGACGTAGATTGATATGACTCGGCCATTTGAACCTCCCACTTCCGTTTGATTGGTTCCTTGAACGAGCAAGTGACATGCCTCGCGAACGTCCCGAACAGGCGCAGGGGAAACGCGCAGGCGGATTCGCTCACGCCCGGCCCGGACACCTGCGAGTTGCGCTAGCATGGCTCGGACTTCTCCGTTTCCACGAAGCGAATCTCGTGTCGCTAACACGAACGAACGCCTATGGCACGATCTTCATTCGAACTCACATAAGGACATTGTCTCGACAACAATCCCGGACGCGATCGTCACACGGACGGTTCTGCGGGGCGCGAAGGCAACCGCGGATCTTTATATCGGTCCACAACCACGTGGCGTTCATCGCATGGAAAGACAACGCCAGGCTTCTGACGTTGAACCGTTGAATCTGCTCGGGGACAGTTCGTCCTGATGTCGGCGATAAGCGGACGCACTCGGTTTCGCATCGCCCTAAACGCCACATATGGTCGGCGCACACTCTAATTGGTCTGCGACTGAGGCGTGCATGCCAGCCGTGCGGAAACAAGGTGCGACGCACGAACCTGGCTGTCGCGTCCGACGAGCGACTGTCGATCTGCCGACTTGTCAGTAGACAGCGAACCATCGCGCCGCCGATAGTGATAACCCTTAAGGCGGATAGAGGAGTACTCTCGCATCGTGCTTGACCAACCCGCGCGACCTGAGCGTGCGGCACGACCTGCTGCAGGAACCGGAAATCCCAGAGCGAGGTGAACTGATAGGGACCCGTGGCCAGCCGGTGAAGATCCGAGCGCCGCGAAAATGCTGGCGAGTTCGCGTCTGGAAAACGTGAAGAACGTATTGAGTCGGAATTCGCTGCGTTCGCGCGGCGCCTGTCGGATCCCGAGATAAGCCATTCGCCAGTGGTCCATTTCGAGTGCTCCGCACCGACGACGGGAGCGAGTTAGCGTACCGAGTCAAATCAGTCGCGCTGCAGTAGAAATCGGGATAGCTGTCCCAGAGAAACGACTAAGGATGACGTCGGACACGGCACTGAGCGATTCGCAGTTCATGCACGAGCTCGCGCACCGAGCGAGCCGCGGAACATCAGCCGCGAGACAGAGCGCTGGCGGAAATGTTGAAGTTTCAGGGTCGTCCTTCAGACAGGCGGACATGAACGAGGGAGCCCAACTGTAAATACGGTTTCGGCTTCGTCGGAGCGAACCTGAATCTCACCGCCGTGAGCACGCGCGATCTCGCGCGCAATGTAGAGTCCGAGACCAAGGCCGTCCTGTGAACCGGCCTGCGTTTGTGCCCCGGGACCCCGCTCAAGAGGTTCGAATATGCGGTAAAGAGCGGACGGTGGTATCGCCGGTCCCCGGTTCTTCACCTCAATCAATATCTCCCTGTCCCCTCCGGTGATAACCACCTGCACGGGGGCCGTCGGCTCCCCATATTTGATCGCATTGCCCACCAGGTTGCCAAGCATCTGCTGGATGCGACGGCCGTCCCAAAGCGCCCCGGTGTCCCCTGTCACATGAAGTTCCACCGCACGTGTTTCGTGCGCCGCCCTTAGCTGGTCCAGTTCGTCGTCGACCACGGCTGCAACATCGACAGGCGCTGGCGCCACCCGGATGCCGAGTCCGAGCTTTGTGCGGCTGAAATCCACCATGTCGTCGAGCAGCGCCTGCATTCGCGCGCCGCTCCTGATCAACCGGGCCGCAGCGGCGGAGACGTCCTCGCCATTGTTTAATTTCCCAAGATGCTGGGCGGTCATATGGATGGTCTGCAGGGGGCTGCGCATATCATGCCCGAGCATCCCGAGTAAGAGGTTGCGCGACCGCTCGACCTGGCTGCTGAAAAAGCTTACCGACTCCGTGAGCGCCTGATCAATCGCTTCGTTAAAGCGGATGATGTCGTCCAGCTCATGCGGCGCCACACCGCCATGATCCAGCCACAGCCGCAGCACGGCGGCGCGCAACGCGCGGTATTCGGCGCACAGCTGGTTGATATCGAAGCCGCGGCGGGCGCGCAGCACGGCATGGGTCTGGGCGGCCGTTTCCGGGGCGCCCTCCGGTACAGCGGCAAGACCTCTCGATTTGTCGAACTGCTCCTGTCTCGTCTGCGGCGCAGAGAGGTCCTTTGCGATCGCCTCGAGGATTTGCCGGGCATGGTCGCGCAGTTCGAAGGCCGACATGCCCTCTGCTATGGGCAGCAACGTGGAGGCAAAGCTTTCCCATTCCGCGAGAATCGCTTCCATTTCGGTCGAGATGAATTGCGCCAGTCTCATGGCTTTTCCGAAGTTGAAATACTGGTGGGGGCAGCGATTCCGCCCGAGTCATCCTACCCGATCAGAGGTAGGACCCGCAGATGCGTGCACTGGCCGATGCATCATTCGGGCCCAACAATTGCTGCGGCGTTTGGATTGTTTTCTCCCGTAGCAAGCGTGATCAAATGAACGACGCCTCTCCCCAATCCGCCGGATTCAGTTCCGCGTGGCTCCGGCTATGGGCTGAATCCACACAGGATTATTCAATCTTTGCCCTCTCGCCCGACGGCGTCATACTGACGTGGAACCCGGGCGGCGAACGCATCCAAGGCTATCAGTCCGAGGAAATTATAGGGCAGTCGTTCTCCCTCTTCTATCCGGACACGGACCGCGCCTCGGGCGCACCCAGGGCCGCGCTTCGGGCGGCGGCCGACTCAGGACGTCATGTCGCCGAAGGCTGGCGTGTACGCAAGGACGGCACAACGTTCTGGGCAAGTGTTGTGATGACCGCGCTGCGCGACGGGACGGGCCAGCTTATCGGCTTCGGGAAGGTGGTTCAGGACGTCAGTGACAAGAAGGCTGCTCACGACGCGGTGCTCCAGAGCGAACGGAGTTTCCGCCTCCTCGTTCAGGGGGTGACCGACTACGCGATCTTCATGCTGTCACCCTCCGGGCACATCACAAGCTGGAACGCCGGGGCGCGGCGGATCAAGGGGTATGCCGAAAGCGAAATTATCGGGTCGCATTTTTCCCGGTTTTACACGCCGGAAGATGTGGCGGCGGGCGTCCCTTTCCGGGGGCTCGAGACAGCAAGACGTGAGGGGCGTTTCGAGGCGGAGGGCTGGCGTGTGCGGCGGGACGGCAGTCGTTTCTGGGCGCATGTCGTCATCGACGCCATCCACGAAGACGGCGAGCTGGCCGGATTTGCAAAAGTCACACGGGATATCACCGAGCGCCGGCGCGCAGGCGAGCTGCTTGAGCAGACGCAAAGGGCGCTGTTCCAGTCGCAGAAGATGGAAGCAATGGGCAAGCTCACCGGGGGCGTGGCGCACGATTTCAACAACGTTCTGCAGGTATTACGCGGAAATCTGGAGTTGCTTGAAAGCCGGCATGGCCGCGACGGCTGGAGCGCCGAGCGTCTGGGTAACGCGATCGACGCCATAGACCGCGGAGCCAAGCTTTCGTCACAACTGCTTGCCTTCGGCCGCCAGCAACCTTTGGCACCCGTCGTCATCGACCCTGCGCGCCAGCTTCGCGCCCTCGACGACCTGCTGCGACGGGCACTGGGTGAGGCCGTCGAGATTGAATCCGTGGTTGCGGGCGGCCTGTGGAACACCATTGTCGATCCGCATCAGCTGGAAAATGTGATCCTGAATCTGGCGATCAATGCGCGCGACGCAATGCCCGACGGCGGCAAGCTCACTCTCGAACTGGCCAATTCAACGCTTGATGACGAATATGTATCGTCACTCAACGACGTTTCCGCCGGACAGTACGTGATGCTGGCCGTCACGGACACCGGAACCGGGATGACCCCGGATGTGGTGGAACGTGCTTTTGATCCGTTCTTCAGCACGAAACCGGAGGGCCGGGGCACCGGGCTTGGCCTGAGCATGGCCTATGGCTTCGTCAAGCAGAGTGGCGGCCACATCCGGCTCTATAGCGAAGTAGGCGAGGGGACAACCGTCAGGATCTATCTGCCCCGTTCCACCGGCACCGCGGTGGAAACCGGGGCGCGCGCAGGCGGCGGGCTGAAGCACGGCAACGAGACGATTCTGGTCGTGGAAGACGATTTAAAGGTTCAGTCGACCGTTGTCGAACTTCTCACCGGACTCGGGTATGCGGTGCTCAAGGCCAACGACGCGGAGCAGGCGCTGGCCGTCGTTGCGAGCGGCGTGCATATCGATCTGCTGTTTACGGATGTGGTAATGCCTGGAGCGTTGCGCAGTCCGGAGATGGCTCGAAGAGCAGTCAAGATATTGCCCGGACTGAAGGTACTTTATACGTCGGGCTATACACAGAACGCGATCGTGCACGGTGGCCGGCTGGATCCCGGTGTGGAACTGCTGAGCAAGCCATACAGTCGTCAGCAGCTTGCCTTCAAGGTGCGGCAGGTGCTGGGAAACCGAGACGCCGAAGGGTTCCAACCGGCGGGGCGCGGTGCGCACAATGGTGATGGGGCCGAGCAAACCTGGCGCCCTGAGGGCTTGCGCGTACTCGTCGTTGAAGACGACGTCGCATCATTGGACGCAGCGTGCGAACTCCTGATGCTGATGGGTATACGCCCTGAACGCGCCGCGAACGCAGCGGCGGCTCTGAACGCGCTCGACGCAGACGACTTCGACATTCTGTTCACAGACGTCGTCATGCCCGAGATGTCAGGCATTGAACTGGCGCGGCGCGCGATTGCTATTCGTCCAGAGCTCGGGATTATCTTCGCTTCGGGAAACGCAATCCCGGATCACGAGAAGTTGGAGTGCAGCTGGTCGGCGCTGCGCAAGCCCTATACCCTTGATCAATTACGTGTCGCGGTGCAGTCGGTCAACCGCCCGCAGGCGGAGAGGGATGCCGACCATGGGTAGTCAGACGCGAGTACACGTTTCCGACGACTGTCTTTCCCGATTCGTGCTTTCGCCGTTGGACAGGACCATCCAACCCATGTGTCGATGTGATCCCTAGCTGGCGCGCTGGCCAGCGTCGCGTGGCGGCACCCGTCGCGGCAGGGTCCGCGCCGACGTTAATCGAGGGAGGCATCGCTGACGCCATCAATCGTCTGTTCCAATCGCGGGCGCGGCTGTTTGGCACACCGTATGCTGCGCTCCGGTGTTTTCATCGCGTTGACCGGACCAGATGACTGCCCGCAGCCGTGTTCGACGAGTTCACCCGCGCGTGTATGTAGCGCTGCGTGCGTGCGTCCCGGTGCTTGCGGCGCTGGTCGCACCCGACGTCGCCGCCGCGTCGCAACAGAGCGCGCTTGAGCCAGCAGGCGTGCAGGCCGCACATATCCTGAACCTGTGGAACGTGACGCTGATCGTCTGCGGAACCGTTTTCGCAGCCGCTTCTCGCCACGCTCGTCGCGCTCATCCGCAACCGGCGCAACGATGACTCATCGCCGCCCGCTCCTCCACCCGACGAGCAAACTTCGACGCGCACGCGCAACGCGGTCATCGCGGCGACGGCTGCATCGGGCGTGCTGCTCGTCGGCCTGGTGATCGCCGACGTGATGACGGATCGCGCACTCTCGAAGCTGCCCGTCGAGAACGCTGTGCGTATCGAAGTCACGGGGCAGCAATGGTGGTGGCAAGCAGTCTATTCGCCGGATGCCGGGCAGCCCGGTTTCGCGACGGCAAATGAGTTACACGTGCCCGTCGGCCGGCCTGTCATCGTTGCGCTTAAGGCGGGTGATGTGATCCACACGTTCTGGGTGCCGAATCTGCACGGTAAGAAGGACATGCTGCCGGGCATCCAGACCACCATCGAGTTTCGCGCCGACAAGCCCGGCATATATCGCGGCCAGTGCGCGGAGTTTTGCGGCGCCGAGCATGCGCTAATGGCGATGCTCGTCGTTGCGCAATCGCCCGAGCAATACGCGGCGTGGCGCGGCCAGCAGGCGACATCCGCTTCCGGTCCGTCCGACGCGCTCGAGCAACGCGGACGGCAAATCTTCGAACAGTCGAGTTGCGCCGGATGTCATACGGTGCGTGGAGCCTCCGCACAAGGCACGCTCGGCCCCGACCTCACGCATCTGATGAGCCGCCAGATGATCGCAGCAGGCGCGCTCGCAAACACGCCCGCCGATCTGCTCCGATGGATACGCGATCCGCAAGCGGTTAAACCGGGCACGACGATGCCGGCGGTGCCGCTGGCCGCCGACGATCTGCGTGCCGTCATCGCATGGCTGGGGACATTGCAATGAGTACCGCGGAACCACGAATCGCGATTGATGTGAACCTCAACCTGAAGGACGGACCGGACGCGCCGCAGCACGTAAGGGATGCGCTCGAGCAAACCTGGCGCGACCCGGGCGGCTTTATCGGCATGCTGTCCGCCGTCAATCACAAGACCATCGCGCGCCGCTTCATCGTCACGACATTCGTTTTCTTCCTGCTGGCAGGCCTGCTTGCGCTCGGCATGCGCACCCAGCTCGCCCGCCCGGACAACCGGCTGATCGGACCGGACTTCTACGACCAGCTCTTCACGGTGCACGGTTCGACAATGATGTTCCTGTTCGCCGTGCCCGTCATGCAGGCGGTTGCAGCGTGGCTCGTGCCCCTGATGGTCGGTGCGCGCAGCATCGCGTTTCCGCGCGTCAACGCCTACGCCTATTGGGTGTTTCTGTTCGGCGGCCTGACGTTATACGTCGCGTTCGCACTGGGCGCCGGGCCGCGCGCGGGCTGGTTCAGCTATGTGCCGCTCGCGGGTCCCGACTATTCGACGGGCAAAGGCACGGACATCTGGGCGCAGATGATCACGTTCACGGAGGTCTCCGGGCTGCTTGAGGCCGTGGTGCTGATTGCGACGATCCTCAAGATGCGCGCGCCCGGCATGTCGCTCAACCGCATGCCGCTGTTTGTCTGGGCGACGCTGGTGACACAGTTCATGGTGCTGTTCGCGATGCCCGCCGTGATGCTGGCAAGCACGGCGCTGATCCTTGACCGCCTGGTCGGCACGCAGTTCTACAACCCTGCGCTCGGCGGCGACGTGTTGCTATGGCAGCACCTGTTCTGGTTCTTCGGCCACCCGGAGGTGTACCTGATCTTCATCCCGGCGCTCGGCTTCATGTCGTCGATCATCGCGACGTTCGCGCGCCGTCCGGTATTCGGCTATCCGGCGATGGTGCTCTCGTTGATCGCAACGGCATTCCTTGCGTTCGGGCTCTGGGTTCACCACATGTTCGCAACGTCGGTGCCCGTTCTCGGCAAGAGCTTCTTCACGGCGGCGAGTGTGATGATCGCGATTCCGTCCGGCGTGCAGATTTACTGCTGGCTCGCGACCCTGCTGACGGGCCGGCTGAATATGAAAGCGCCGCTGTACTTCGTGCTGGCGTTTTTCTTCAATCTTGTGCTGGGCGGATTGACGGGCGTGATGCTCGGATCGGTATCGCTCGATCTGCAAGTGCACGATACGTACTTTGTCGTCGCGCACCTGCATTACGTGCTGATCGGCGGCGCCGTGTTTCCTCTGTTCGGCGCGATCTACTACTGGTTTCCGAAAGTGATGGGCCGGATGCTGGACGAACAGCTCGGTCGATGGCACTTCTGGCTCTTCTTTATCGGCTTCAACGTGACGTTCTTTCCGATGCACCTGCTCGGTCTGCGTGGGATGCCGCGCCGCGTTTGGACGTATCCGCACGGCATGGGTTGGGACGCGATGAACCTGGGCGCGACCGTCGGCGCGTACATGATGGCCGCCGGCATGCTGGTCTTCATCTATAACATCGTGCACAGCAGCAGGCGCGGATCGCGCGCGGGCGCCGATCCATGGGGCGGCGGCTCGCTCGAATGGAGCGTGCCGAGCCCGCCGCCGCCTCACAACTTCGACGCGCTGCCCGTCGTCCATGCACAGGAGCCGCTTTGGGCGCCACCGCGCGAGCCGCGCTGGGTGTCGGGACTGACAGCGAGCGCGCGCGAAGTGCTGACGACGACCGCGCTCGACGCGCAGCCCGACACGCGCCCGCTGTTTCCGACGCCGTCCATCTGGCCGTTCCTAAGCGCGATCGCGACCACGGTCTTCTTCATCGGCTCGATCTATACGCCGTCGGCCGTGTGGTGGGGCACCGTGCCCGTCGCGATCGCGATGATCGTCTGGTTCTGGCCGACGCGGCACAACAATGCGATTGCGCGCGCACTGGAACGCTGGCCCGACGATACGGCGAGCAGCGACGCAAAGAAAGTGGCGATGCCGCCCGCGCAACCGTCGACGCTCGACGTGCGCGGCCTGCCGAGCTTCGGCTTTGGTTCACGCAGCCTGATGTGGTGGGCGACTGTGGGACTGATGCTGATCGAGGGCACGGCGTTCGCGCTCGCCATCGCGATGTACTTCTATCTGCGCGCCGTCAACGCCGTGTGGCCGATGCATGCGCCGCCGCCAACGCTGCTGTGGGGCTCGCTAAATACGGCGGTGCTGATCGCGAGCATGGTGCCCAACGAACTCGCGCGGCGAGCGGCGAACAAGGGCAATCGCGAAGGCGCACGCCTGTGGCTTGTGATTTGCCTTGCGTTCGCGCTGATCTTTCTGGTGTTGCGCGGTTTCGAGTTCGCCGCGCTGAACGTGATGTGGTACGCGAACGCGTATGGATCGATTGTGTGGCTGCTGCTTGGTCTTCATACGACCCACCTGATCACCGACACCGTCGATACGGCCGTCCTTGCCGCGCTACTCTACATCGGCCCATACGAGGGTAAGCGGCTGGTCGACACGAGCGAGAACGCGGTCTACTGGTATTTCGTCGTGTTGAGCTGGCTGCCGATCTATCTGGTGATCTATTTTGTGCCACGGATGTCGCCATGATCCGGACTTCTTTTGCCGCGTGGCTCGGTCTGGTCGTCGCGCCGTTTGTCGTGCTCGGTGCGCAGAGCCTCAACTATGCGCTGGTGCAGGTGGCGTGCGCACAGCGAAGCACGCTGGCGCTCGATCTCGTCAGTGCGGTCGCATTTCTGTTTTCGGTGGCGACGACGGTGCTTGCTTACACGCGATGGCGTCTCGTATCGCACGTACGCGATGCCGACGCTGCGCCGGATACCGCGCAGGCCGCTTTCTTCGCGCTGATGGCGATGCTGGTCGCCGCGCTGTCGGCGTTGATCCAACTGATGATGTGGTTCCCGCAATGGTTGCTCTCGCCCTGTCGCTGAACCCAGCGCGCATGCGAATCGGACGCGTTGTCGCGGCGGCGTGCGTCGCGTTGCTCACGCCCGGAATTACGATGGCACACGTGCTGTTCGCGTCGAGCGCGGCTGTGCCTTCGTTCGGATGGACGGGCGAGCCGTGGGTGCTTGCGCTGATGATCGCGAGCGTCGTTGCGTACGGGATCGGCTATTGGCGTCTGCGCAGACGCGGCTCTGCGCACGCGCGCAGCACCCGCGTACGCGCGATCCATCTCGCCGCGTTTGCCAGCGGCTGGCTAGGGCTCGCGCTCGCACTTTTCTCGCCACTCGATCCTCTCGGCGCAGCGCTTTTCTCCGCGCATATGGTGCAGCATGAATCGATGATGCTGATTGCCGCACCGTTGCTGGTGATGGGCCGGCCGCTCGGCGTATGGATATGGGCGCTACCGAAGCGTGCGCGGTTGCGGCTTGGACGGCTAGTCAGGACGCACCCGTTTTCCCGGTGCTGGTACGCGCTGACCTTGCCGCTCGTCGCCTGGCTGCTGCATGCGGCGGCGCTATGGGCGTGGCATGCACCTGCGTTGTTCCAGGCGGCGCTGCGGCATCAATGGGTGCATTCGCTACAGCACGCGAGCTTTCTGCTGACGGCCTTGCTTTTCTGGTGGACAGTGGCAGGCCACGGCGCGCGGCAACGGACGGACGGCCACGCCATGCTGTCGCTATTTACGACGATGGTGCACACGGGCGCGCTCGGCGCGCTGATCACGCTCGCGCCCGGCCTCTGGTATCCGCTCTACGTCGAACCGTGCAGCGCGCTGGGCGTCGATCCGCTGCATGATCAGCAGTTGGGCGGGCTCATTATGTGGGTGCCGGCGGCAACGGCATACCTCATTGGCGGACTGGCGATTGCCACGCGCTGGCTGACGCGCCGCAGCGCGCCGTTGCTCACGACGCGGCATGCGGTGATCGTGCCGCGGGATGGTACGCGATGAAGCTTCGCTGCACGCCGCCCATCCGTTGGCTCATAGTGTGCGCGTTGTCGGGCGGCTGCATGCTCGCCCTGCTGCTCATTCCACCGACACCCGATGAAGCCGCCGTCGCCGCTCCTGCGCAGGCGCCGCTGGCGGATAACGCAACGCTCGCGCGCGGCGAATACGTCGCGAAGGCGGGCGATTGCGCAGGCTGCCATACGGCGGCCCAGCGCGGCGCACCGCTCGCCGGCGGACTAGGGCTCGCTTCGCCGTTCGGCACGATCATGTCAAGCAACATCACACCCGACAAACAATTCGGCGTTGGCCAGTACAGCTACGAGGATTTCGCGCGCGCGATGCGCGAGGGCGTCGCGCGGGGCGGCAAGCGCTTGTATCCGGCGATGCCGTATGCGTCGTTTGCCAAAGTATCGGACGACGATATGCGGGCGCTCTACGACTACATCATGCATCGCGTCGCGCCCGTTGCGAAGCCGACGCCCCCTTCGGACGTGGCGTTTCCGTTCGATCAGCGCTGGGCGTTGCGCTTCTGGCAGCTTGTATTGGTGCCGCGCGGTGTGTACCGGCCGCGTGAAGACCGTGACGCGCAATGGAATCGCGGTGCGTATCTGGTGCAGTCGCTCGGCCATTGCGGCGCTTGCCACACGCCGCGCGGTGAAGCGTTCCAGGAGCGCGGCTACGACGAATCCTCGAAGGGTTATCTCACGGGCGGCGTCAACGATCACTGGTTCGCGCCGAACCTCACAGGCGATAAGGGATCCGGCCTCGGCCGGATGAGCGCCGCTGGCATCGCGTCGTTCGTGAAGACGGGGCACGCTGGCGGCCTGATCGCCTACGGCAGTATGGTCGAGCAGATCGAAGACAGCTCTCAATACCTCACCGACGGGGATGCACAGGCAATCGCGCGCTATCTGAAGTCGCTGCCCGCACAAAAGCCATCCGGGACTTACACGCCGAACGCCGTTCCGGCGCGCGCATCCGTCAATGGCAACCGCGTGCCCGATGAACTGTCGCTCGGCTTTAATGTGTATCGCAGTTTTTGCGCGCGCTGTCATCGCGATGTGAAGTCGGTCGGAACTCGTGGACGCCAACGGTTAAGCAGCGATCTTGTTCAAGTAGAAACGCTGCGTGAACGCGGCGGGAGACAGGTAGTCAAGCCGCGCTTGTGTCCGCTGCCGGTTATAAAAGATCTCGATGTATTCCGTGATCTCTTGCTGCGCCTGCTGCCGAGTGGCGAACCGTCGATGATAGACCAGCTCGCTCTTCAGCGTCCCCCAAAATGATTCGATCGGTGCATTATCAAAACAGTTTCCTCGTCTGCTCATCGATGCTTGCATGCCGAACTGGCTAACAAGGTTCTGGTACGCGTGCGCACAATATTGACTGCCGCGGTCGGTGTGGTGAATCAGGCCAGGCGATGGTCGGTGCGACGCGACCGCCCGAAACAGCGCCTGCATCACCAAATGCTTGGTCATACGCTCGTTCATCGCATAGCCGACCAGCTCTCCGCTGAACAGGTCCTTGAGCCCGGCCAGGTACAGCCAGCCCTCGTCGGTTGCGATGTACGTAATGTCTCCACACCACGCCTGGTTCGGCGCGCTCACCGAGAAATTCTGATTCAGTTGGTTCGGCGCGACTGGCAGGTCGTGCTTCGAATTGGTTGTCGCTTTGAACTTGCGCTTCTGCTTGCAACGCAATCCAAGCTTCTTGCGCAATCGCTTGATGCGATGCACGCCAACCTGCACACCATGTTCTGTCAAATCTTTCTGCAGTCGTTCAGCGCCGAATGTCTCCCGCGTGCGCTGGTGCGCGGCGAGGATTTCTGCTTCCAGACGGGGTTCCTGTTGCGTACGGGACGAGGGTGGCCGTTTGAGCCATGCATAGTAGCCGCTGGTCGACACACCCAGCAGCCGACACATCGGCGGCACCGGGTAGTCCCGTCGCATCTGCTCAATCACGCCGTACTTCACCGCGACTCCTTCGCGAAGTAGGCCGCAAACTTTTTTAACAGATCGCGCTCCATCTTCACTTCCGCCAGCTCCCGTTTGACGCGGTTCAGTTCCATCTCCAGGTCAGTCAGTGGTTTTTGCCCTTGCCCAACCGTCTTCAGCTTGCCCGCTTTCGCGGCGCGCACCCAGTTCGCCAGCGACTTCATCGGGATCGACAACCGGCGTGCCGCTTCCGACACGCCGACGCCTTCCGTCAGCGCGAGCTTGACTGCCTCTTCGCGAAATTCCTTCGTGTAGACCGCTTTCGGGATCCGATTCATCAATGCCTCCGTTCCTCTATTTTACGAAACGTTGGCATCCACTTTTTTCAGCCGGCCTCAATGACGGTATGGGCGTTCCCAACGCCTTTCCTTCGCTGGCAGGCAACCCTTCTGTGCTGACGGAACATACGACGTCGCTGATCAGGCTGCTTGTCGAAGGCGGCAATAGCCCGACGACGCTCACGGGGCCGCCGCGCCAGTCGATGCCCGGCTTCGTCGGGACGCTGGCCGATGTGCAGATTGCCCAGGTGCTGACATATATCCGCGGTGCGTGGGGCAACAATGCGCAACCGGTCACCGCCAACGATGTAAGCACGCTGCGCAGCGAACTGCACAAGTGAGAGAGGGGAGCCATGAACGTGGCACGACAGGTGGTGTCTTTTCTCAGCTCGCGCGGCCTCAAGCTCGCGACAGCCGAATCGTGCACGGCGGGGCAGATCGCATCCTATCTCGCCGAAGTTCCGGGAAGCGGGGCGTGCCTCGACGTAGGCTTCGTTACGTATTCCCCGTCGGGCAAGGCGGGCTTCCTCGGCGTGCAGCACGCGACCATGCAGGCACATGGCCTGACGAGCGAAGCCGTCGCCCGCGAGATGGCGGAAGGCGCATTGCAGCAGGAGGCGAGTTGCGCCGATGTTGCCGTAGCCAACACGGGTGTTGCCGACGCATTGCCATCGGACGGACCGCCGCCCGGTACACAATGCTTCGCGTGGGCGTACCGCGTGCGCGATGGTCACATCGTCACGTTTACAGAAACCCGACGCTTCACCGGCAGCCGCAACGAAATCCGTCATCACGCTGCGCGTTACGCGTTGTCCCGCATCGAGCATTACTTCAACACCTTGGGCTCGCGGCGCTGACCGGGCGTTGCAGCAAGCTGCGAGGCACGGCGGATGCTTGCATCGTCTCCAGGCAATTCATGGAGCGCATGATGAGCACCATCCATAAAAAGTCAGATGCGTATCAGCACGCAAGCGGAGGCTGGGGTTCCGTCAAGGCTGTGGCAAGCGCCCTTGCGCACGAGCATGCGCCCGTCGCGACGAGCCGCGTGCTGGTTCATCAGAACAAGCCCGACGGTTTCATATGCGTGAGTTGCTCGTGGGCCAAACCTGCCCACCCGCATCCGTTCGAGTTCTGCGAAAGCGGCGCCAAGGCGACCGCATGGGACCTGACGTCGCGCCGCGTCGATCCGGAATTTTTCGCGGCACATACCGTGAGCGAACTCGAGGCATGGCATGACCACGACCTCGAAGAAGCGGGACGTCTCTGTGCTCCAATGCGCTGGGACGCCGCCACCGACCGGTACGTCGAAACCAGCTGGGAACATGCGTTCGGCGAGATCGGGGGCGAGTTGCGGACACTCGATCCCGATTCCGTCGTGTTCTACACGTCGGGGCGTGCATCGCTCGAAACCTCGTACATGTACCAGCTTCTCGCGCGCATGTACGGCACCAACAACCTGCCCGACAGTTCGAACATGTGTCACGAAAGCACGAGCGTCGGCCTGAAAGAAGCGATTGGCGTCGGCGTCGGGACCATCACGCTCGACGATTTCACCCAGACCGATCTGATGTTCTTCTTCGGCCAGAACGTCGGCACCAACAGTCCGCGCATGCTGCACGACCTGCAGGCGGCGCGCGAGCGCGGCGTGCCGATCATTACGTTCAATCCGATACGCGAGCCGGGGCTGGTCAGCTTCGTGAATCCCCAATCGCCGTTGCAGATGCTCAAGCCGGGCGCTACGCAGATCAGCACGCAGTACCACCAGGTGAAGGCGGGCGGCGACTCCGCCGCGATTGCCGGCATTTGCAAGGCAGTGATCGAAACGGACGACCGCGCGCAGTCGCAAGGGGGCGCACGCATTATCGACGTTGCCTTCATCGCAGAGCACACGACGGGCTTCGACGCGTTTGCCGCGTATGTCCGCAACGTCGGCTGGGAAGAAATCGAACTGGCGAGCGGCCTACCGCGGCAAGCGCTGATGGCCGCCGCCGACGAGTACATGCGAGCCAAGGCCGTCATCGCGCACTTTGGCATGGGGCTCACGCAACATCGTATGGGCGTGCAGAACGTGCGGATGATCGTGAACCTGCTGCTTCTGCGTGGCAACATCGGCAAGCCGGGCGCAGGTCCATCGCCGATACGCGGACATTCGAACGTGCAAGGCCAGCGTACGGTCGGCATCACGGAAAAGCCGTCTCTTGCGCCGCTCGACAAGCTCGCCGAGCAATACCATTTCGAGCCGCCACGCCATGAGGGCATGGCGACTGTGGATGCGTGCAAGGGTGTGATCGACGGTCGCGTGCGGGCGGTGATGCAGCTTGGCGGCAACCTCGTCAGGTCGGTTCCGGACCGTTACGCGATCGAACCGGCATGGCGCAAGCTACGCCTGACCGTGCACGTCGCGACCAAACTCAACCGGAGTCATCTCGTGCATGGCGAGGTGTCCTATCTGCTGCCGTGCCTGAGCCGTATCGAGATCGACGCGCGCCTCGGCAAGCCGCAGGCGGTTTCGATGGAGGACAGCACGGGATGCATGCACGGTTCGCGCGGTGTCGCGTTGCCTGCAAGCGACCGTCTGCTGCCGGAACAGGCCATCGTGGCGGGCATCGCGATGGCGACGCTCGATAAATCGTCGGTCGACTGGGAAGCATGGAGCAACGACTATACGTTGATCCGCGATGCGATCGCTCAAACCTACCCCGACATCTTTCACGACTTCAACGCGCGGCTATGGACGCCCGGCGGCTTTCACCGCCCGCTGCCGGCGCGCGACCGGAAGTGGCAAACGAAGAGCGGTAGAGCGGAGTTTCTGGTACCCGAGACATTGAACGAAGACCCCGACATGCCGGAGCGCAGTCCCACCGATTTACGTCTGTTCACGTTGCGCAGCGACAGCCAGTTCAACACGACGATCTATCGGCTTGACGACCGCTTTCGCGGCATCAGCGGCACGCGGATGGTCGTATTGATGAATCCCGCGGACATCACGCGTCAAGGGCTCGAAGCGGGCATGTCGATATCACTCGAAGCCGTATCGCCCGATGGAGTGAAGCGACAGGTAGATGGTTTCAGGGTCGTGAGTTTCGATCTGCCTGAAGGCTGCCTCGGCGGTTACTACCCCGAATGCAATCCGCTAATTCCGCTGTCGCACCACGCGAAGGAGAGCAAGGTGCCTGCAGCGAAGTCGGTGCCTGTGCGGATCGTGCGTGAACGGCATGTGAAACTCGCTTGAGAGAGACCAAAGCAGACGGCCGGGTGGCCGCCTGCTTTCGTGGCTATTGCGCCTGCCGGTGTCTCGCCGGACGGCTGGCCGCCGCCAGTTCCCTGCAACACCTGCGCTGGCACGGGCGATCCTGCGTCGCCGGCTTAAGCGTTGTCTCATTGGGTTACATGCAGGTTCCGTCGAGTCCGGCTATGCGCGTCAATACGCCAGCAGTATTCCCGCACGGTCCCGCGCGGCGACTGGAATCGTGCAGCCGAAGGCTGCTGCTTGAACGCGCCAGCCCTTGGGGCACCCGTCGGTCGTCGACAGCGGTCGTACGCACCTGTTGCCGCGCTGGGGCTTAACGTCGCGTCGCGGTATCAGATACGGGAACGCGCAGTGGCGTGTCGTTGTCGTCGCGAGAAGGCGTCCCGTTTAGCGCGGCGACTACCTCTGCGCCCAGCAGGAAAACCGCAGCGCAAAAGTACAGCCACATCATCAACACCGCAAGCGAGCCGGCCGCGCCGAATGAGCCCGCGGTGCCTGCATGTGCCAGATAAAAGCCGAACAGATGGCGCCCCACCGTAAAAAGTACCGCCGCAACAAGCCCTCCGATCATCGCGGGCCGAACCGCGACGTGAGTGTCGGGCAGCCACTTGATGAGTGCGCCCAGTCCAACCGTCAGTATCACAAGGCCGAACAGCGTCTGTGCTACCTCGGCGAAAACGGTTAGCGCCATGCTGCCAAAGAGTGCGTTTCCTACTGTCTGAACTGCGGCGTCGAGGACGAGCGAAACGACGAGCAGGAATGCAAGACCCATCACGAGACCGAGCGAAACGAGCCGCGCTCGCAACAGCAGTGCGACGCCTGCGAGTCCTTTCGGCGAACTGGTCCGGAACACGACGTCGAGGGCCGTGTTGAGCGACGAGAAGGTTGCCGAGGCGCCGACGGCAAGCAGCACGACGGATATCAGCGCCGCGATGCCGCCGCTGCCCGAGTAGTGCGCATGTTCGACGATCGACTGTATCGCGCTTGCCGCGTCCGCGCCGAGAATACCTTTGATCTGGTTGAACAGTTTTCCCTGCGCGGCGTCGCGTCCGAAGAACCAGCCAATGATCGCCAGCACGATCAGAAGCGTCGGCGCGAGTGAGAATGCGGAGTAGAAGGCGACGCCGGCCCCCAGCGTCGTACACCGGTCGCTGGAGAACCGGCTCGCGACCTCTTTCACAAACGCGACAATGCCGCGGCCGCCGCGTGGCGAAGGTCGGGAATGACGCAATGACTTTAGAACGTTGGTCGGTTGCATGGCGGACGTCCTGAGCGCGTCGATGAAGACGTTCGACATTCAGCAATGGCTGTGCCCTGCATATCGGATTACCCATGCGACGCGTCGAAGTTCCGAGCCGTCGCCCGTTCGGTCACCCTCCTGCGCGTTCGCGCTGCAACACTGGCTCGGGGTGCCCGATCTGCGTGCCCGACGCACGTGAAACCGGATACGTTTCTCCAGGCCCGCTTCGAGCGACGTCACAGGCATCCATTATCGGGCTGCCGATGCCACGGGTCGTCGATCGGTAGCGGACGAAACCCGATTTCCGACTTCGAGGCCCGTAATCTCGCCGATCTGTTGCGCGATCTGCAGCATCGACACTTCATGCGGATTGCCGAGATTGACGGGACCGTCTGGATATTTCCGCAGGTTCATCAGCCGGATGAACGCGTCGATCATACCGTCGACGTAACAGAATGGGCGCATCTGGGAGCCATCGCCATACACTGTCAACGGTTCGCCGTTACGCGCTTGCATCACGAAGTTCGACACGATCCGCCCATCGGCGGGATGCATGCGTGGCCCATAGTATTGAAAAGACGCGTGATGCGGATGTCGAGTCCATGCTGACGGCGATAGTCCATGAACAGCGTCTCGGCGCAGCGTTTGCCTTCGTCGTAGCAGGAGCGTGGGTCAATGGGATTCATGTGTCCCCAGTAGTCCTCCGTCTGCTGATGCACGCGCGCGTCGCCATACACCTCGCTCGTCGCGAAGTTCGCGCAGTCGAACAGATGCGCGATATTGTCCTTCGTGCCCGTGTAGAAGTCGACGTCGTATTCACCGATAATGCGATGCCCAGCGGGATCAACGGGAATGGAACTAGCGCGTCTGCACAGGATGATTATCCGCAGATCAAGATCGTGCTGACGTCGGGGGACGTCTGCCCGCTGCATTGCGCAGTGAGCTTGGCTCGCTGCATGACTTCGCATTCGTCCACGCGCCGCACCGGTTGGCCGATCTCGCAAGGCGCTGCGCGCCAGATAGCGTTTGCCACTTCGACAGATCGGCGCAGTGAGTTCGTTAGCCGGAAAACTGCGCTGGCTGATGCGGGACGCCGTGCCCGGCTTCAACGGCCTTGACGAACCGGGCGAGAAAGGTGCGCGTGGTTCCGTCAGGAAACAGCACAGCCACCTGGTCTGTCGTCGCGAACGTCACCTGGCCCGTCCCGTACTTGCGCACCCGCACGCACTGGCCGCGCGTAAAACCGTGTCGCCGGTCGCGCGTGCCGGATGCGGCATTCATCATCCCGTCTTGAGCCGGCGCTATTGCCTTCACGGGCTCCCGGAATGGTTCGACGTGCGGCGGATTCCGGCAGTTGTCGCATGTGCCGCACCGATCGACCTCGCCGGCATAGCCGAAATGCTCGAGAATGGTGTGCCAGCGGCAACCGCCCGTTTGCGCATAGTCGATCATTTGTTGAAGTGCCTCGCGATCGCGCTTCGCCAGTTCGTCGTACCGTTGCAGCGCTGCGGCAAACGCATCGCTGCCCGGCATGCCGTCGCGGCACAGATAGCGGCGCGCGCGATTGCGACGCACAAGCCCTGCGTCGAGCAGAATTTTCAACGCGACCAGGAGTTTGTTGCGCCCGATGTCCGCGAGTGTGCGCGCGAGTTCGTCCGTGCTGATGCCCGGCGCGGTCGCGTTGTCGTGCTTGCCCAGCGCCTCGCGCACGCGCTCGACGAGTTCGCGCTCCGGATAGCGGCCAAGCTGCAGGAACTGCTGGACACGCCTGTCGTTCAGATCGAACAGCAGGATGCAATCCGCAGCTTCGCGGTCGCGACCCGCGCGCCCGGTCTCCTGATAGTACGCGTCGATACTGCCCGGCATCTGGTCATGCACGACGAAACGTATGTCGGCCTTGTCGATGCCCATGCCGAACGCGTTGGTCGCGATCATCACACGCACGTCGCCGCGCATGAAGCGGTCCTGTGCATCATGCCGCTCGCGGGAACCGATTCGGCCGTGATAAAGGGCAGCCGGCACGCCCCATTCGCGGACCGCTGTCGCCAGCCGTTCCGCTTCGCGTACCGTCGCCGTGTAGATGATCCCGGCATCGCTGCGCGACTCGAGCAACGCGCGAACCGCGGCGAGCTTCGCCTGCGCGGAACGCGTGGATGCACGTCCTGTCGCGCCCGCCACCGACACCTGCATGACGCTGTACCGCAGATTCGGCCGATAGACGCCTGTGTGCAGCACGTGCGGCTCGCGCATGCCGAGCGTGCGCACGATATCGTCGACGACAGCCGTCGTCGCCGTAGCTGTGAGCGCGAGGACGGGCGGACCTCCAAGGCTGCGCACCGCATCGGCGATCTGCAGGAAGGCCGGCCTGAAGTCATGTCCCCACTGCGCAATGCAGTGAGCTTCGTCGACAACAATCAGACTCACGCGTGGCTGCGCGCACGGGCCGCGATGCCCGTGAAGCGCTTCCAGCAGTGTCGGTTTGGCGAGTTGCTCGGGTGTCACGAACACAATCGCGCGCGCTGCGGTGTTCAGCTTTTCATACGTCTGCCGTTCCTCGGCGGCGCTCAGTGTGCTGTTGATCTGCATCGCCTCCACGTCAGCGGCGAGCAGCTTGTCGCGTTGATCCTTTATCAATGCGATCAATGGCGATACGACGAGGGTCAGGCCGCTCAGATGCATGGCGGGCAGCTGGTAGCACAGCGATTTGCCAGCGCCCGTCGGCATGATGGCGAGCGTGTCGCGTCCCTGCATCACGCTGTCGATAATCTCGCGTTGTCCCGGACGCAGCGATTCGAAACCGAACACCTCGCGTAGCGTCCGGTGCATGGCCTTCGTGCTCGTTTCTGTTGAAGCTGGCATCGGTGCTTCCTTCACGGGTGTCGCCGTCGGCGCTCTGACATCCGGTGCAAGCAATGGGCATTCCGTCTGGCTGGCTACGCGTTCTCGTGGTGTCCACGGAAGGCTACGCAGGCGGCGAACGACAGAAGCAGCACGCCGCGCACCCAGCGGGCCGGGCGCTTGCTAGATACATGACACAACCGTGCAAGCCGGCACGCCGGACGCGCGGCGATTTCATGGGAGAAAGCAATGACCGGGACCACATATGCAGCGCCGCCTTTCCCGCCGCAACAGCAAGACGCTGTGCCGGGCCGTACCGCGCCGATGATTCCGCAGCCCGATCATGGCGAAGAGAGTTATGTCGGACACAACCGGCTCGCAGGCAAGGCGGCGATCATCACGGGCGGTGACAGCGGCATTGGACGCGCCGTGGCGATTGCCTTCGCCCGCGAAGGGGCGGACGTGCTGATCTCCTATCTGAACGAGCATGATGACGCACAGGAGACGCAGCGCTGGGTCGAAAAGGCGGGTCGCCGTGCGGTGCTGATGCCGGGTGACATCAGGGACACCACGCAATGCAGCGGGATCGTCGAGCGCGCAATGGCGGAATTCGGACGGATCGACATCGTCGTCAATAACGCGGCCTATCAGATGACCTACGATTCGCTCGACGAGATCACCGATGAAGAATGGAACAAGACATTCGATACGAACATCGGCGCGATGTTCAGGATCGTGCGCTCTGCCGTCAAGCATATGAGACCGGGCGGCTCGATCATCAACACGACATCAATCAATGCGGACAAGCCCAATCCCGGTTTACTCGCGTATGCAACAACAAAAGGTGCAATCCAGAACTTTACAGGTGGTCTTGCGCAAATGCTTGCCAAACAGGGTATTCGCGTCAACTGCGTCGCGCCCGGACCTATCTGGACGCCCCTGATCCCGTCCACGATGCCGACAGAGAAAGTCGAAAACTTCGGCAAGCAGGTACCGATGGAGCGGCCGGGGCAGCCCGTCGAAGTCGCACCTGCTTATGTGATGCTCGCGACAGACGAGGCCAGTTATGTGTCGGGCGCGACGATTGCCGTGACGGGCGGCGCACCGATTCTCTAGGCGGGGCGAGGCGCGGCCTGGCGGCGTGCTGAACGGCCTTCACCCCCATGCGAAATTCAAGGTCTATTTCCTGATCCGACGAATAGACACAACCATCTGGGGCGCGGACATGGAAAGCCAACATTCAGGGCGACGGGTACCGAATGGTGTGGTACATGGACAGGTAAGACTTCTCACGCTGCTCGTGGCTTTACATTTAGTCGTGTTTTCTGAGTCACGAACGTGGTTGTCGCCTGCACAGTCAGTAGGTGTTATGCGACGATGGCACGTCGCCGATTCCACCGTGCTCGATGTCCTTCAACGCGTTAGCATTTCGAGTCGGGCGTTACCCATTGCGGTCCGTTTGGCGGAGTGTCACGGCTGTTTGCTGGACCCAGTTCGCATGCGTGCGGTATTTGATAGTCGGGGATCTATCGATGCGGATGCGGTTCTATACCGGATCATCCGGCGTGCGTGCGAAGCAGCGCTGCTGCGCGACTGACCTTGAGGAACGCGATGTTTGTCGGCGCGTCACCAACCGTACCGACGCTGGCCACGTCACTGTCGATCGTGCTGATCCATCGCGCCCCTGCATGGGTGTGTGTTTGCTCACCAGCACTTGAGTCATTTGTGGTAGCGGCCGAGAAAGAAGTTTTCGGTTCCACAGCAAACAGATTTCTGCCGCACTCACTACGAACGGATGTATTCGAGGCCGCGAGGCAAATACTGCGTAACCGTGATCTCAATGATGTGGAGTTGGCCGGCCTCGAGCGCAATGGACGGGGGCGGTCTCATTTGGAAAAGCTGCGGGCAGCTTGACGTCGCTTCGTTACGCTGTCAGGCGGTTCCCGCAACGATCCGTTTTCTCCTTGTCGCCAGCACCGGCCCTAAGGCAACGGGTCGCGCGCGCCGTCGCGTCGCCGCAGTGACGACACCGACTGGCGAACTCGATGCAACGTTGTCCGGCACGCTGCGACCTCGCGCGATATGTGTCGGCACAGCGGTTGCTGCATCGTTGAGCCGGGTGGACTTTCATACCCCTATGACGGCCGCGCGCTGCTACGCATCAGGAGGACCCAGATGTCATTCCAATCCTATCTTCCTTACCGCCACTGCACCGTCGATGTCTGCGTGACGCCCGCGAAAACATACGCGCTCGGCGGCCCATATCGGCGGTACCGTGTAACCTGGACCGTTTCTTCGCCTGGCCGAACTGGAAATCAGGTGATCAGTTTCCCCGAGCAGTTCGATTTCCTTTCCGAACAGGAAGCCTTTCGCTACGGAGAGAAGCGGGCGCACACGTTTATTGATTCCGTTCTTTCGACACCGTCGCAAGAGCACGGCTTAAGCGACGGATTACTTCAAGGATGACGTCCTCGACGGTCTTGTGCATTCGCCGGGTGGCGCCTGCGGCTGCGCCGAGGCATCCTCCGTTACGGGCTTGAGGTTGCTGTCAACGACACCCGAATCCGCGCATTACCGCATGGGCAGCAAGTGCATGGTTCAGGCCGCCTGGACACGCCACAGCGCGTTCATCGCATCAGTTCGCTTAACGAGTTCCGATCCGTCCGCAAGACTCCGTTTGCGCAAGCCGCCAGACGGTTGATGTCGGTCGAGGCATCCGGAGTGCAGAGCGCGGTGTCGATGGCCACGGTAGCGACGACGAGAATCTCCATCGCTGCCAGCGGCAGCGACAGCTTAAACAGTTCCGGCACGCGGGGAAATGTCTTCATCGATGCAATCCTCAAGCAGTGCAGCTTCTGCGATGCCAGTAACTCATTGAGCTTGAGGTGCACGGCGACCGAGTCCTTGTTCTGGCGTTGCTGGATGAGGAACACCATGAGGAAGGTGATAACGGTCGTCCCGGTGTTCACGACGAGCTGCCAGTTTTCGGAAAAGTGGAAAACGGGTCCGCAAACCAGCCAGATCACAATGGACATGGATGCAAGCCCAAAGGACACTTTTCTGTTCGTGCCTCATCGCATCCGTTGGACTCTGCCTGGTGGCGCTGTCCGCGCGAACGAAAGTCCACGGCAGTGCGCGCACCGCGAGCTTGAGGAAGAGACTTCGCTGGTCGCAGCGTCGTCAGCAGATCTGTGGCAGTTCGTCGGCTTCAACAGGCGCCATCACGTATTCATCGTAGAGATAGCAGACAGTGCAGACCCGCAGCCTCGAAACGAAATGCGGAGTTGCAGATGGTTCGTTCCAACGCGACATCGAAACACTATTTGTAAGTGTGCTGACGAGGCCAACTCCGGAACTGGTGTCGGGGCGTCGTGGCCAAGCCTGGCAGTGGACGACTCAAGGACCATGGAAAGCTGGATCACACGATGAGCATCGGCGATGGGAATGACGGGCAGCCGGCCGGTGTCTTCGCCGCTGTGCGGCCAGAGGGCGCTTCTCTGGCCGTGTGCAGGAAGGCGAAGGTTGCACAACCTGATTGGAAAAGTAACGCGAAGCGACTGCAAACCCTGGCGTTGTGCAGCAGGCGCACGCGATGCTGGCTTTGCATACACGCGCTCCTATGCGGTGTGCTATCAACCCAGGAGGAAGAATGGCAATGACGCGCGAAGAATTCGAGCAAAAGATCGGAACCATATTGCGCGATCACGGTACCGGCGTGACGGCTGATCTGACCGACGAACTGCTCGCTTACTGGAACGGCCATGCGGTCGCCTACGTACTGATTTGCGCGGCGCCGCCGGACACCTGCTATGAAGAATTTGCCATGGACGACGCGCAGTGGAGAAACTGGCGATCGTGGCTTGAGGCATGGATAGAGGCGCCGATGTTTAGCGTGCGCCCTGAAGTGCACAACTGGCTGTCGGAAGAACCGCCTGCCGACGCTGGAGAGTAGAAGTGGGACACTGGGGCTCGGCCGATCATCGCGTGCGCCCGCTCCCGCCGCGGCACCCGGGGACATACCTGCCCTCATCGAGCCGCAACTGGTGACGCTGGTTGCGCATCATCCGTCTACCGGCGACTGGTCGTATGAGACCAAGTTCGACGGCTATCTGGTGATGGTGCGAATCGAGAACGCGGGGGTCAATTTGATCGCCGGAACGGCCACGACTGGACATCACGGATGTCACGTCTGAGGCGCGCGTTGGCGGCGATCCCGGTCAGTGTTGCGTCGCACTACGCCGAAGCGGTTGTGCTCGACCCAACAGGAAAGCCCGACTTCGGCGCGCTGCAAAACGCCTTCGATCGACGCAGCACGGCTGACATCGTCCTGTTCGTCTTCCATCTGCCATGGATTAATGGAAAGGACATCCACGGGCAGCCGCTGCACGCCGGGCGTGCATCGCTCATTGACCTGATGGAAAGCATGAAGAGCCCCCTTCTCAGATACCCGGATGACTTTGCTGAGGATCATGCCTCGCTGCTGGTCGGCCTGCAAGATGAAGCTGGAAGGTATCATCGGCAAGCGCGTGGACATGCCATACTGCTCGGTCGTTCGGATGACTGGATCAAGCTCGAATGCAATCTTCGGCAGAAATTCGTGGTGGGCGGGGGCACGCGCGTCACTAGCCTGGCCGGTCGTCGATCTCTGGAGCAAGGACGTGAAGCAATGCGTGGGTGATCCACGCCTCCGCCCCGAGTTTCGCCAAGATCAGGTCCGCTTGCTCCTGGTCGAGGGGCTCGAAGCTGATCGTGATGCGCTCAAACTCTCCGTGTCGCAAACAGCCCGTACAGGCGCCCCGCATATTCGCGCCCGCGGCCGTCAACAGCCGCCACAGCGCGATCACATGCATCTCGCCGCACGGCGTTTGGACCGTGACACCGCCCACACGTCCACTGCTCTGCAGATAACGGATCATCGTCATCACCCGCAAGCTTCTCATGCCGATGGATGAAGTGTAACGCCGGGCCGGCTGCCTGTTAAGTGAGCCGGCGCGCTAAGCTTCGGGTGTGCGGAAATCCCGCCCGGAGCCCTTCGTGACGCGCGTGCGCATGTAACGCTTCAGCGCGGGCGTCGCGCTGCAACCATGCGCGAATGCCGATATGACAATGGTGGCGAGAATCGCAGGCGCGAGAGGACGGAGGGCGCTGCGGCTGTGCTCGAGAGCAAACAGGAGATAATAGACCGCACCGATTCCGCGAATGCCCATCCATGTCGTCAGGATCCGCTGCTGGCGGTCGAAGGTCGACCCGCAGAGCGAAAGTGCGGTTCCAATCGACCGGGCGACCAAAAGCAGGAACAGCACTGGCCAGATCGCATGCCAGTCGAGCAGTTCTCGCCAGTGGGCGGAAATGACGTTGCCGACCGGAAGCATCAGTCCGAATTCGACGATACGCTCAATTTCCACCGCGATCGCCATCATCGACTGCCATGTACGCGTGTGGCAGTTCGGGACTGGTGGCGGGCCTCCTGTTTGTGGCTGCGCTCGACATCAGCGAGCGCCTCCGACGGCATCTGCTTGCCGCTTGCGTCCAGTTCTTCATGGCGCAGCGCGACGCCAGCGGCGAACACGGCAACGAAGGCGTATGTGTGCGCAAGCAACGCGGCGCCATAGCAAAGCCCCATCAGGCCAGTCGCGGGACGATCGCTGCCCAGGCTCGGCCAGCCGCACAGAGCGAGGCCGATCAACGCAACGGGATAGGCCGACCCGTCGTTGCACCTACCTTCGCCGGACAGCGCGAAGCGCAGGGGTTCGTCATCGCCGGCTTCCCTGACGCGAAGTTAATTCGCAAGCACGGGCGGTAGGTGCGAGCGCTGCCGCCAGTACGAGCGCTGGCCCAAGGGCGAGGCCGCCCCCGAGAAGGCCGGCTCCAGCAACGAGGGCGACGGTTGCAAGCATCGCGGGCAAGCAGAGGCGTAGTGGAAGTCGCCACAATGGATCACGTAGCGGCAGATGCAGGTGCATGCCGATCGCCATCAACGAGACGACAAGGCCCGTTTGACCCACAACTCTTAGCGTGCGTACATCGCTGTCGAGCGAGACGGCAGCAGGTTCGTGCACGCCCTGTCCAATCAGGAAGCCCCATCGCGCCGCTGAGTGGCAGGCGGGCGACAAGTCCGCGGCCCAAGCGCCATCGCTACGAGCAGCGCGTCAACGAGGAAGAACCCGAGCGCTTCCATCAGCATCTCCGAGAAGGGACGACTGTCGTCGGGCTGACCGTCCTTCGCCCGCAGTGGCACGACGTGCGCAAACGTCAGCGCGCCATACATCCCGGTGCGGCGGGACGTTACAGGCGGGGGGGTTACATCAAGGAGCAGGCGACAGCAGCGCTCCAGATCAGCAGTTGCATGTACAGCAGGGAAGTGTTTAAGCGTCTCACGATGGCGCTCCGGGTGGCTTGACGATGAGAAAAGCAATCGCCATACCACAGTGGCTTAGACGGTGCCGCCCATTACGTGGCATGCATTATTGGCAATCCAAAGTAAAAATTCGCAGCGTGATGTGCCGGACTACTTCCCGCACGACACGTGGCACGGCGCATGCGAAACCAGTCGCGCAGGTTGAAGCCTTGCGTTCCTGCGCGCAATCACGCCAGAGCCACCGCTCTGAGACCGGTTCGATGGCATCCCGCACCTCCTGCGTTCGTCTTCGGTCCGCACAGCCAGTCAAGTCCAGTCATTCCAGATGCGAAGTTCTTCCGCCCACCATGGGTGTGAAGCGCGTCGCGAGAGGTCCCGTCACATCTATTGGAGAAAACCATGTTCGTTCACAACAAACGACTGCAATACACCGTACGCGTCGCGGCGCCCAACCCGGGGCTCGCCAACCTGCTGCTCGAACAGTTCGGTGGGCCGCAAGGCGAACTGGCGGCGGCGTGCCGGTATTTTACGCAGGCGGTAAGCGAGGAGGATCCGGGCCGACGCGACATGCTGTTCGACATTGCGACGGAAGAACTCAGCCATCTGGAAATCATTGGTTCGATTGTCGCGATGCTCAACAAGGGCGCGAAAGGCCAGCTTGCCGAAGGCGTCGAACAGGAAGCCGAACTTTACCGATCACTTACCAGCGGCGGCAATGATTCGCACGTTACGGCGTTGCTGTATGGCGGCGGCCCAGCGCTGACCAACTCCGCGGGAGTTCCGTGGACTGCCGCCTACATCGACACGATCGGCGAGCCGACGGCCGACCTGCGATCG
Organism: Paraburkholderia hospita; assembly: GCF_002902965.1. Classification (GTDB taxonomy): domain Bacteria; phylum Pseudomonadota; class Gammaproteobacteria; order Burkholderiales; family Burkholderiaceae; genus Paraburkholderia; species Paraburkholderia hospita. Next base: position 315,259 of record NZ_CP026109.1, read on the forward strand.
AACATCGCGGCAGAAGCGCGCGCAAAAATCGTCTACGAACGGTTGATTAACGTGACCGACGATCCGGGTATTCAGGAAGCGCTCGGGTTCCTGATGACCCGCGAGATCGCGCATCAGAAATCGTTCGAGAAAGCCCTGCATTCGATCCAGCCAAACTTTCCACAAGGAAAGTTGCCGGGCGTGCCGGAGTTCACCAACGTCTACTACAACATGTCCGACGGCGGTGATGCGCCACGTGGGCCGTGGAATCAGGGCCCGGGCTGGGAGTTCGTGGAGAGGCCCGAGCCGGCGGTCGACGGCGGCGATGGGCTTGCCAGCGTTCAGGTATCCCCTGAACAGGTCGAGTTGTTAAGCGCGATGGCTTCGCGCACCGCCTCTGCGGCTGACAGCGATCCTGTCACTGGCGCCGATCTCGGCGCGAACCAGGAGGCGGCAGTACAGAAATAAGGATTAAACGCGGTTCGCTGCGGACGGTTACCGCAGCGAACCGCTTCTGTGCTGGCATCCCCGTGCGGCAACAGCGCCGAAATGCGCGGACCGCCTCCGCGGCTCCACGCAGCCAGCCAATGCGGATCTCTGAAAGGCGTGTCCGGTGACTGTCTGGAATAGCCGTTGCTGTTAAACGGCACGCGGCGTGTTGCGCCCCGACCATTCGCAGTATTCCCCTGGAGAAGCACATGAGAGCGCTTCGTTGGCACGGCAAGCATGACATCCGGTGTGACACGGTTCCGGATCCCGTTATCGAGGAAGGGCGCGACGCGATTGTGAAAGTGAGCTCGTGCGCGATCTGTGGATCCGATCTCCACCTGTTCGATGGCTTCATGCCGACAATGGAAAGCGGCGACATCATGGGACATGAATTCATGGGTGAAGTAGTCGAAGTAGGCAGGGACAACCACAAGCTCAAGATAGGTGACCGTGTGGTTGTGCCGTTCACGATCTTCTGCGGGGATTGCGATCAGTGCCGACGTGGGAACTTCTCTGTTTGCGAGCGCAGTAATCGCAACCGGGACAAGGCAGACAAGGTGTTTGGGCATACCACAGCCGGACTTTTCGGCTATTCGCATCTGACGGGCGGCTACCCGGGCGGGCAGGCCGAATTCGTGCGCGTCCCGATGGCGGACACCACGCACGTGAAGATCCCGCCCGGGCTGACCGACGAACAGGTCCTCTTTCTCGGCGACATCTTTCCGACGGGCTGGCAGGCAGCGGCGAACTGTGAGATCCAGCAGGAGGATACCGTCGCGATCTGGGGCGCCGGTCCCGTCGGACAGATGACAATCCGCAGCGCCGTGCTGCTCGGCGCAAGGCAGGTCATTGCGATAGACCGCGTGCCAGAGCGGCTTGCCATGGCTAAGGCCGGCGGCGCAATCACCATCAATTTCGATGAAGAAAGCGTACTCGAACGGCTCAAGGAACTGACGCGCGGTAAAGGCCCCGAGAAGTGCATCGATGCCGTCGGCATGGAGTCACACGCAACTCGCTCGTTCGACGCGATTTACGACCGTGTCAAGCAGGCGGTGATGCTGGAGACGGACCGTCCCCATGTGCTGCGCGAAATGATCTATGTCTGCCGCCCGGCCGGAACATTGTCGGTGCCCGGTGTCTATGGCGGTCTGATCGACAAGATTCCGTTCGGCGCGTCGATGAACAAGGGACTGACCTGGAAGATGGGGCAAACCCACGTCAACCGCTGGACCGATGATCTCCTGCGCCGTATCCAGGAAGGCCAGATCGACCCGTCGTTCGTCATTACTCACACTGTGCCGCTGCAGGACGGGCCCGGTATGTACAAGACGTTCCGCGACAAGGAAGACGGCTGCATCAAGGTGGTATTGAAACCGTGAGGAGCGGGGCGGGCGTGCCTGGACCGACTCCTCACAGCCCGGAAGTCAGCAACGCTGGCTGTCGATAATGAAGTTCCAACCGAAGGGGGTACAACATGGCACAACGTAAAACGGTAGATGATCTTTTTGTCCATATGTTGTCGGACATTTACAGCGCGGAGAAGCGGTTGACCAGAGCGCTCGCGAAGCTGTCTCGCGCCGCATCCGATCCACAACTGAGCGACGCGTTCAAGACGCATCTGGAGGAGACGCAAGGCCAAGTGGAGCGTATCGATCAGGTTGTGGAGGTTAGCGGTATCAAGCTCAAGCGCATGAAGTGCGTCGCAATGGAAGGGTTGATCGAAGAGGGTGATGAACTCATCGACGAGATCGAAAAAGGCGCGGTGCTCGACGCCGGGCTCGTTGCCGCGGCACAGAAAGTCGAACACTATGAGATCGCAGCCTACGGCAGCCTGTGTGCGATCGGCAAACAGCTGGGTTTGACGGAAGCCGTCAAACTATTGAAGGAAACACTCGAAGAGGAGAAAGCGACCGATATGAAGCTTACCCAGTTCGCCGAGAGAGCGGGCAACGTGAAGGCGAGGGCCGCCTTACCACCCGACGTCGTCGGGCCGATGCCACGCCGACGATGTCGCGCGTTGATCTCAGATCAGCTGGCTTCTTCGGCAGCAGCCAGCTGATTGCAAATGCCCGGTCGCCTGTCGCGACGCCCACTTCTTCAGGCTCAGCTGGTCGAATGCTGTGTGGGCTCACTGCTCTCGTTATCTGCCGAAGAAGGGTTCATGTCTTCCTCTAGGCCAATAACCGGACACCGATGCGAATCGCGATCTGTGTTCAAGAACCGCCGTTGAGCGATTCCATCTGCCGCGCTAACCGCCAATCATGTCGATGAGCAGCTTTCCGTTGAGAATGACGATCAGGCTCGCGACGCCCGACGTGAGTACTTTCGTCCACCGGCCGATGACAAAGGAACCCATCAGTCGGCGGTCCGAAACGAATTGCGCCAGCGGGATCACCGCGAATGGCAGTTGCCTCGACAGAATTACCTGACTCAACACCAGGAGGTGGGCTGTGCCGCGATCGCCGTAGAGGCCGTTGACAACGATCACGGGTACGATCGCGAGGCCGCGCGTGATGAGCCGCCGCGCCCGGGCCGGCATACGCAACTGCACGAAGCCCTCCATCACTATCTGCCCCGCCAGTGTTGCGGTAACGGTCGAGTTCAATCCCGATGCGAGCAGGGCGAGCGCGAACAGTGTTGAGTCGATACCGACCCCGAGCAGCGGCGACAGCAGACGGAATGCGTCGCCGATTTCGGAAACATCGGTGTGGCCAGCATCGTGGAAGGTTGCGGCTGCGACGATCACGATTGCCGCATTGACGAAAAGCGCCAGCATCAATGCGAGGGTACTGTCGATGGTCGCCCAGCGGATTGCTTCGTGCCGGCCCTCGCGCGTCTTCGGGTAGGCGCGCGTTTGCACGACCGACGAATGCAGGTAAAGGTTATGCGGCATGACGGTCGCCCCAATAATGCCGATCGCCAGGTAAAGTGTTTCCCGGTGCGTAACGATCTCGACCGAAGGCAGGAAGCCGCGCAGCACGGCAGCCACGGGTGGCGCAGCGGCCACGATCTGCACGGTGAAGCAAGCGGCGATCAGCATCAGCAGCGCGATGACAAACGCCTCGAGAAAGCGAGAGCCCCGACTCATGAGCAGCAGTACCAGGAAGGCATCGAGCGCGGTGAGTAATGCACCGCCGATCAGCGGGATGCCGAAAAGCAGTCGCAATGCGATAGCCGTGCCGATGACTTCCGCCAGGTCGCAGGCAATGATGGCCAGTTCGCAGGCGATCCAGAGCGCGTTGCTGAGTGCTTTCGGATAGCGAGTGCGACATGCCTGCGCAAGGTCGCATCCCGTCGCAATTCCCAGGCGCACGGACAATGCCTGCAGGAGTATGGCCATCAGATTCGACAGCAGGATAACGGCGAGCAGCGTGTAGCCGAAGCGCGATCCGCCTGCAATGTCAGTTGCCCAGTTCCCCGGGTCCATGTAGCCGACGGAGACCATATAACCCGGCCCTACGAACGCGAAAAAGCGCCGCCAGCCTATGCGGCCGGCAGATATGGGCACGGACCGATACACCTCAGGCAAACTTGGCGCGACCAGCTCACCGGCATCGGCGTTCGAACAGGATTTCAGACGGTCGGACATAGTGCTGGCGATTAACGAATTTATCACGACCCCTTGCAGCTATGAACGGGACACCGACACCACCTGCCTCACCACGCGTTTCTCGGCACCCGTGGCCTGAAGCCCGACTGGCAATAGAATGTGTTTCGCGAGCTATGCGTGGCCCGGCGTTTCGATGCGAACGCCGAGCGTGACTGGCGCGCCGTGCGCCAATTGCTGCGGCGATGAGGACCGTCTGCGGTAGTCCACGCGCCGTCTGGTCGCCCTATCTACTGTGCTGACACTCCCTTCTGTGCTGCAAGGTCTTGCGCGCGTTTGTAGTGCTCCTGGATCGTTGGCATTGCGTCCTGCGCGGCCTTCTTGAGCTTGGCATCCTGGCCTTCCGCGATTTCCTTCTGGAATGCAGCGATAGCCTGTTTGTGTCCCTCCAGCCCAACCTTCTGAATGTATGCCTGATCAAATTCCTTGCCCTTGAGTGCCTTCAGCGTATCAAGGATCGACGTGTCGGAGTTGTCCTTTGGCACCGTCACGCCCTTTGGAGCGGCCATCTTCAGCTGAACGGTCAGCTTGGTGTGGTCGAGCATCATGTGGTGCGCGAAGGATTTCACGTCCTTGTCCTCCGAGTTCTTCTGCGCGAGCTTCGCTGCGTCGATTTCCGTTGACGAGGACATCGACGCCGCCTGCACAAAATCTTTATCGACCTGAGACAACGGATTCGCAGCCGTCGTCGAGGCAGCTTGTGTCTGGGCCAGGCCGGCAGGGCATAGGGCAGGGCCCGCGATCAAGATGCCGGCAAGAACAAACAGATGCTTCGTTTTCATGCTTTCTCTCCCTGGGTGCTGAGCTGACGGATGCGAATGTAATGCGGGCGTTTTGCTGGAGGATGGCCGACGGAAAACAGCGGTGACGACAGCTGGGACCGTCAGTCAGCGCAGTCGGCCGGCGCGGGTTGACCTGGGGCGGCGCCCTCTGAGCACGCTCATGAAGCCGCAAGCCACGACGGCCCCTAATAGGGCCGTCGCAATGGGGAAGGTGCCCGCGGTGTTCAAAGCTATTTCCATCGGATGCTCACCAAGCAACTCCAGGCGCCGACGTGTCATTTCAGCCCCGAGCGTGCGCAGTTCGTGTTTCAGCGATCGTTCGGCGACGGGAAGCAAGGTCGTCTCCTCATCTGCCACATGGTGCATCGTGTCGCGCATCAGCTCCATGAAGAGCGCGTCGTATGCAGCGCTCTCTGGGCCCAGGGCGCGTAGTCTATTAATGACTTCACGCATCTCTTGATGTTCAGGGCGACTCTTTTTGAGCGTCTCGTTGTCTGGCTCAATCCGTGCTATGGCCGGATACAAAATCTCTTCCTCAAGCTGCGCGTGGATTTCCAGCGCCCGGCACACGGACTTGACGATCGCGCGCTTGCGCCACCAGGCGGTGTCATTGCGGTATCGATGAAAAGCGAGAAAAACATGCGAGTGATCGAGCCGGATCATGGTCGTTACGTCCGGCGAAACCGGGCCGTTGAGCGTCGACATGGATGGCCTCTCAATAGGTTGAAGTACCGCTACGCCACGCAAGAAAGGAGCATCAAGCGTTCCCGCGGCTGGTTTGTCTGGAGCGCACTGACGTTTTTCCGGGATCTACGCCTTCGGCGAGCGAGAAGGTCAGTCTGACTATCCGTCACGTTGTGAGGGGACTTCGCGAAGGTTGACGCAGGCCGCTCTTTCTCGCCGCGCTTTTTTGCAAGCTGGCCGCGTGCAGCCCCTTCGCAGACTTAAACCATAACGTTCCGCGCCTGCTACTGATCAACCTCGTTGACAACTACTGGCCCAACGCCCGGGCCCCGGCGTGTGCAAAGCTGGCCGGAATCTGATGCTGCGAACCGCCTTCGTCGAAGAGGCCAGTTGCATAGCCTCGGCGAAGCTTTTCAGCGCTTCTTCCGTCCCGCAGACGCTCGTGTATTGATCCTGGTCGATGCGGCCTTCCATCAGGACAACAAAGCCTGATTCGCGCGCGATCTTGATGATGTCCATTTTGTTCTCCGTAACCGTTGTACGGTAATTCTCGTAACCATGGCGCGCATTGCACGTGCCCGGCGGTTGCTAGGGAAAATTCCATAACGAATTTGACGGAGAGGCGCGCGCGAAGATCGTCTACGAGCGGCTTTGGGTCCGGAATCCGCGAGGCGCCAGGTTTTTGATGACCCATGAAATTGCCCGGCGGAAGCCGGAAACGCGCTATACGCACTCACTCCAGACATACGCCGGAGTGCCGCCGATTCCTGACTTCGCGAGCGGAAGGGAGGGGGAGACTGATCTCGCCCGCTCCGGCATGCGAGATGCTCAACATCAGGACATCGCCGTGGCTTTGCCACGGTGGCTCCGTGTGAACTCGCCCGCGTGCATCGCGGGCTTTTTTTCGGACCTGTCCCTCGGCTGTCGCAGCGATGCAGCCAATCTCCGCCAATCGAGCCGGGTTATCGCTACGTGTCGCAGAAAACCTGACCTCTGGGAACCGATCTGGCGGGCGCCGTCATAGGCAATAGCCGCTGATTCGCCGCGGCCATGCACGGGTCTCCATTACGACGATTTCCTGTCGACGTTTCCGGGTTTGCCGGGAAACGCAGGAACCGCATGCGAACTGAAGCGGGCGAAACAGTGGCTGCCTCAGCACGACCGCAGGTAGATGCCTCAACAAGGAACACTCCGTCGCTGTGTCCGGGCCTGCGCGCCGATCAGGCAGATCTTGGCTGCGCGAATTGCGTGGCCTCAAGCATGATGCTTGGGACCCGGCGTGCCCAACTCATTCAGCGTCCGAAGGACTCATACAGCCATCTATGAAGGTATGGGCGCGGCGCTCACCGTACGAAAACGCTTCGTCCGGGGTCAGGAAGTCAAGTCGTTCGGGAAAACTCGCAGTTGGTGCGGCCCGAGGATCGGACGCGTGAATCGACCATGAGACGTAATATCGAAATTCCCGGCCGCTTAGCGAGACGACGTTGTTTGCCTGGACTTTAACGTCGATGCTGTAGCCGCGGTATGGCACACAGAGTTGGTTGGTCATGGCAGTTCCCCTTTCCGTGCTGCATGCGAAGGTCGAGCCAAAGACAATTCGCAATTCGCGTGCCTGACGGGTTCGACCGCGTTGTATGCCGCATACGTGGACCTCGGTGTGCTTCTATGCGAACTCGATGCGGTGCAAGGACGCGCTCAACGTGTTCGTTGGCGACCCTTCGCGTGGCTCGCTTGCGGCACACGATTTGCTCAAACCCGGGAATGCTCTTGGTGAGTGAAGCGGCCCAGGCACGCCACCTCAGGCGCTTAGCCGCTATTCATTCTTTTTCATAGATTGCATCGAGAAGCGGCACAGACCGCGGTAATGACAGGCACATGGTCGGGCTCTTTGGCACCTTCGTTACGACGCGGAGGCTCGGCCGATTCTAAGGGTGGCTTGATATGGACATACAGCTCTCAACCGGGGCATCGACAGCGGATAGGGTGAAGGAGGGCCGATACGCGGTTAATCTTCTTAAGAATGCGACGTCATTTGAACCCTTCTACGCTCAGTGGCAGCAGTTGCAGGCCGAATCTGAGAGCTGCAGTCCGAGCCTTGACTATCAGTACTGCAAACTCGCGGCAAAACGGGTAATTGCCGAGGGTGGGCTCGTTGCCATTGTCATGGTCTACGACACAACTACATTGGTGGCGTTGTGGCCGCTTTCTATCAGGCGGAAAGGCTTGTTGCGGGTGGCTAGTGTACTGACCTGCGGGAATAACGAAGAGTACGGGGGGCCGCTGTTCAAGGGCCGGCCCACGGCCTCGGTGTGCGTGGAAAGCATCCGTGCGGCCATGCATGCGCCGGCTGATGTCCTTGAGATTCCATTCGTCGAGGTTGGCAGCCAGTGGTGGCAGGCACTGCGGACAGCTCCGCAGTCATGGGTACAGAATCTCTTGCCCGAGCGACTGAGCGTGCTTCCGGGATTCTCGGCGAGCCTGCGTGACTTTAGTCACTGGGAAGACTTCCTGGGCACTCTCTCGCAATCGCTTCGGCGGAACCTGCGACGTTACAAAGACAAGCTCAACGCCAGTGGGAACACCGAATTTGGATGGTGTACGAACCTCGACGACGCGACCATGGTTCTGCACTGGCTGTTTGCCAACAAGCGGCAATGGGCGCTCGAACGGGCTTTGAGGACGAGCTATCTCATGGATGACCGCGTCCGGGACTTCTTCATTGCGCTGGCAGCGAAAACTTCCCTTGAGACTGTGCCTTTGGTCACCTTTGTGAAGGTCGACGGTGTGCCGATCTGCGCATCGATCAATCTCGTCGGGCCGCGCACTGTCGAATATTGGATCTTCACTTATGACGAAGCCTATAGCCGCTACTCCGTGGGCAATCTGCTGACAGAGTTCGTTGCCAGGTGGGCCCACGCTAACGGTAGAGACTTTGATATGCGACCGTTATACAACGAGTACAAGACCTACTGGGTTACCCGGCGAACGCATCACAGGACGCCGACGGTAATGCTCACTGCTCGTGGTCGGCTCGGAGAATTTGCGTTGCTACTCGGTCAGCTGTCCCGCGTGCGACGTGGACTGGGCCGGGTAGCCGCTTCTGCCCTGCGGTCCGCGAAGGCGCGCGCTGCGTGTCAGTGGCGCTCACGGGCGCGGTGAAGGCGAGCGCTCGCAGAGCCTGGCGCAGCCATGTTGCTTGCGATGCGCGACGCTGTGCTGCACTTCTGACTCCTGCTCCCGATGTTCGAAGGGGACCGCCAGTCAGTCATACACGTCGGACGCACGCTGCATCATCCGCCTGCAGGGTGCGCGCGATCATTTCTGCTTACGCTGAAGGTGCATTCTTATGGCAACGGGACCTTACCTGACGCTACACAACGAAGGCTGTGAGGACAGTCTGATCGCCCCGTTGCCTGCGACAGTTTCTACCTCGCGATCGGCGGCATCCGCAGCCTACTCCATTTTCCATGAACATTGGTGGCTCGACATTGCGACAGATGGCCGCTGGCACACAGCGACGGTAATGCACGGCAAGCGGGTGCTGGGCGAAATGCCTTACTATCTCGCTCGCAAAGGTGTGTGGCGCGTCTCGCGGCTGCCGCCGCTGACGCGATCTCTCGGTCCAGTCATTGAGCCGATCGCAGCCGGGGGGCCTGCCGCCGAGTTTCGTCATCGCATGCACGTGACAGGCCGCCTTATTGAGCAGTTGCCGAGGTTCGATAGTTTTTTCCAGGTTTTTGACCATCGCGTGAAAGATGCGCTCGCATTCGCACTACGTGGCTTCTCCGTTTCCGCCCGATATACGTTTCATATCGCACCCGATTGCACACCAGCGGAGGCATGGGCAAGGATGAGCGGCAAGACGCGCAACGTCATCCGGCATGCAGCCACTCATCTGACGGTACGGCCAATAGAACGGCCGAGCGAGTTTCTCAATTTCTATGACGCGAATCTCGCGGCGCGCTCACGAACGAATGCTTATGGCACTCTTATCATGCGTGAACTTGTGAACGCTTTCGTTGAAAGACAAGCAGGACGTCTGCTGGGTGCATATAATCCGCGCGGACAGCTGGCCGGTGTGATAGGCATCGTCTGGGACTGCAACAACATGTACTATCTCCTCTCGTCCCGCTCACAGACCACATCCGGCGGGGCAATCAGCCTTTTGATCTGGGCAGCGATCCAGGAAGCGATTGATCGCAAGCTGACATTCGATTTTGACGGGTTCTCTACCGCTGCCGCTTACGCATTTTTAAGCGGCTTTGGTGGAACGTTGAAACAACGGCTTGGCGTAGAACGGCTCGGTACGATCTACTCCGTTGCGAGAACAATCCGGCGCGGTGTGTTCCACGGGTCGAGGGAAGCGTTCTCAGCAAATCTCTGACCCGAGTTGCGAGAAAGTGTGGCCATCCTGAAACGAGACACCTTCGGCCGACCTGAGTGAACGTTCCTGCAACAGCATTGCCAGCGAATATGCCTCCTCGCACGTTGCGCAGCCGACTGACCACGCGCGGATGCGGTCCCCTCCGGCCATACCGTATGACATCGTCCATCCGGCGCGAGCGCCGAGTCGCGTCGCTATCCGGCCGAGCGCTTCGGAGAGGCTGCGGTGCGACTCGTGCGCGCGACCGACATGAACATCCTTGTGACGGGCAGTATCGCCGAAGCCTCACTCGCACGGACGCTAATCGAAGAAGCCGCGGGTCCGTCCGTTCGGCGTTTCATGCACGATCTCACAGATGCGTTCGAGCTGGGGGCGTTTGCCGCGATGTCGAGCGCGCGGCCGTGACCATCTCGAACAACAGTGGGGCCAGTGCATATCGCTTCGGCACTCGGCTCGCCCGTCGCGATCTTTATGCGCTGACCAATCCGCTGCGTGGCCCTTGGCAAACGCCGCATCGAATCCTGTTCAACGATGTCGAATGCCGCTGGTGCTATCGAAGCGTGTGCCCCTAGGCACATCACGCGTGCCTGCGAGGGATACCCGCCGTCGAGGTCGCCAACGCGGCGCTCGAACTCATAGACGAAATCAGCCAGCCAGCGCATCGCGCGCTGCCACCCCTACGGAATGACGCTCAGGTACACATTGAGAATCAATGCCGTCTATCACGACAGCGCCGCCGTGCTGATGCGATGGCGTTGTGCTGGCCGCCGCCGAAGACGAGCGTTTCGCGCACGTCAAGCACGCGAAGCGGGGGCCTACCTTGCGGGAGACGACCATGTTTGCGCTGCGTCGAGTTGTACCCGAGCGTCAATATTCGTCATGGTCCTCCCGTTGTGGAACTCATCCGCCACGCGTGCGGATGGCGCGTCAATTCCGCGGCAAAAGGCTCGCCAGGATCCCGCGCGAGTCCGCGCTCGCGATGAGTCAGTTCATTTGCTACGTAGTGGTTGAGATTCGTAATTATTGTTAGTCGTCGGCGTCAAGGGGCGCAGATTGCGGTCAATTTGGGAGCCGCGCCGCAAAATTGCAGCAGCCCGGCCGGCAGTCGTTGATTGAAGTAGGCGCACCGGCGCGAGAGGTCATGCGGTGGAGGATTGTCGTCCTGGATGTGATGAAGCCGATCCGCGAAGCGACGCGTGCGCCATTCGAGAGCAAGGACATGATGTACCCACTGTTGCCGGCGGGGCCAACACGCGTGATATCGCCCACACGCTCACGACGGAGATCGTCGTCTCCAAAGTCGGCGTACCGGAAATGGATGGCTATGAGCTGGCGCGATTGCGGATCTTGCCCAGCGCGGAAAGCGCACCGATCCCTATCACGGATACTGCATCGGCGCGGCCAAGAAACTTTCGAGTCAGGCAGGGTTCGGCAGACTGCTGGCATTGTTTCAGCCACATCGCTCGCCGGACAGATGCCCCACAGCAGCGGCATCGTCGGCTGACCAGTCGTTCACGCGCCTGGACGGCATATGCTCAATCTTTCTGCTTGTCGAGGTTTTGCCGGACGAATTTGACCTTTCAGTGCCTGGCTTGGTCGACTCGTCCTTTCCGGATCAGTAGTGAACACGTCGAGATCGTCGAGCATTCTATCGATCTTTTCCTTGTCTCCTCGCTTCAACGCTCGTGGCGCCTCGTCGCGATCGGCATCGATGCGCGGCGGCCCTTATCGCGGGTCGCCCGAGGGGCAGTTGCTTCCCGCTTGCTTCTGGCACGCGCTTCGGCGGCGATATTTGAGCGCAGATCGGCGGTAGGTTCGCCGATGGTAGCGATGTATGCGGCCGTCCACGGCGCACCGGCCGAGTTGATCAATGCGGGACCGCCCCCGTAGAGCAGCGAGGTGATGTGTGAATCATTACCGCCTCCGGTCATCGAGCGATAGAGTTCGTTGCCTCCTGAACGCCCTCGGCGAGTTGCCCCTTGGCGCCCCTTTTCAGCATCGCGACAATCGAACCGACAAGCGATATCGAAAAGCCTATCTTTCCGCCCGGGACACGTGATCGGGATGGCTGCAGCGAGCCGCAAGCGAGCATGCGTACAGGAGCTACTCGGCTCTCGTCCACTGTCGCAGTACGGGCAGGGCCACCCCCCGGAGTGAGGCGTCGTTTGGTGAAACGCAATGTTTTCCGGCTGGGTTCTGACGATCTTGTCACCTTCGTGACCAATGCAAGAAAAATGTGGGTGCACAGAAGCAAGGAAAAATACTGGCGCACGCAGCACTGTAGTTTCCGAGTCTGGAGGCAACTGTCCGCAATTCAAGCGATCCCGGCACTCGCGCGGCGGCCGAACCTCCGAAGCATCTTTGCTCCCGATCGGCGCGCTGCTCGCGTCTTTCTGCGCAGTGGGCTGTTGGTTTAGCTTAGTTTGTAGGGTGACCGGATCCTTGTCCTCGCTACGCTGGATCAAGGAAAATCAAAGGAAGGTAACGACGGGTCTTGCTGGAGCTTCTAGTGTTCCGAAAAGTGGAGTGTCGGTCAGCAAGTCAGCCGAAGCGCCATTGGACGTCGAAGCAACACGAATGCATAGGGCGAACCGGGCCGACGTGTAACCGTGACGGAAAAACGTCGAAGGGCCGGATATCGGAAGACATCTGGCGAAGCGCGCGGACCGCTGCGCGATGGCGCTGGCAGCGTACACGAGTCCCGTCAGGTTGCTGGGTCCGTTCGCAAAGCGCTCTCGTGGAGCACTCGCTAATCGTATTAGACAGCGTTGCCGCCGCCTGCCTGTTTCGTCGCCCGCGATCGCGCCAATAAAGATCGAACCGGTCGACGAATGAGGATGGTTTCCAATGGCTGCGGCATGCGAGTTGCTCGATATCACCGACATCGCTCTCGTTCCGGCGGTGTCGAATTGGCTCCGTGTGGTTTGCCCGCGGTCGTCGCGGGCTTTTTTCCGGGCCAGTTGCCATGGGCGGCGTCTTTTTCCCCGATCAACACTCATCGCGCAGATAAGGAGGATCTCCGTCGCCGGTCGGCCCACTCCACTACCAGTGGGGGCACATGCGGCATCAACCCGTCTTTCAAGGAGCACAGAAATGAAACTTGAAGTAGGCCTATCGGCCGCCGAAGTCAGGTCGCCCGTCACGGAAGAGCAGATCCGTACGCTCGCTTACGATCTTTGGGAAAGGGACGGTAGCCCCGACGGGCGGTCAGACGAGTACTGGGAAAAAGCGCGTCAGCAGTTGCTGGCGGATGACGCACCACTCGAGCCTCCACAAGGCGACCCCGCAGCTTAAGCGGGCCGCTCAGAGGCCTCAAATATCGCGGCAAATGTGGCGGCAACGGGCAAGGAAAGTCTGTCCGTCGTGTTCATCCCAGATCGCACCGCCGTTTTCGTTGTCCCGCTGCACGCGGGCGGGACTCACGATGCGGCGGTTCACAGCCTGAACGGGTCGCCCCGGATAGTGGAGGACGCAACCAGGCAGTACACGCCGATCGTCGTGGAGTTCGATCCCGACTTCATGCTCGTGTCGATGGAGATGTGGCGCAAATCGCACGACATGCAGATTCCCATTTCCGACGAATTCAAGATCCATTTTATGGAGAACCGTCGTCGGCTGCTGGAGGGATTTGTGATCACGGGCAAGCCCTGGAGATCATCGTGCGCGACCCGAACGCGGTCGGCGAGCCTGCCTTTTGCTGGAGGGCGCGTGCGACTGGCTGTGCAGCCGTTTCCCAGCTGGCCCGAAGACGGTCTGAAGGCACCGAATGATCTGGCCCCATAATTTGGCTAATTGTTATTATGCCGATATAGGATGTAATTCTGCTGAGGGCGCCATTGAGTTTCCATACGACGCCTTGCATGTCGACTTCGTGCTACTGCGCTCCAAGATACCGACATCGCTATTTGACAGAGATCGCATCGCGGAGAACCCATCAGCGTGGCGAGCGAAGGAAATACTCTCGCGCGGACTGCTTTTGCGAGCAAAGTCGCAAACGAGATATGCGCGCCCTGCGCATTGCTTTTGAAGGCCGCGACGACCGTGCAGACACTTCCTGCCGCGAACTCACGTCCAATGTAACCGTCCTCATCGGCTCGGTCGCGATAAAGCGGCCGGCGCGCGGCACCGGTTGGGTGCCGCCGAGGCCGTGTGAAGCAGATATGGCGCCCCGGCGGACATGCACGAACCTACCTGCGGTCAGGCAGCTCGTATGAACGACAGTGACCGGTCGCCGACAAGCTTGCTCCCCGCTGCGTCGAGCTTTTTCATGAGCTCATTCTTGCGCGCAGCCAGCTTTACACCCAACGCGACGAGATCAATGCCGCTTTCGCGCAATTCCGGAAAGAGCTCGGACTCTTCCTCTTCGACGTGATGTTTTACGAGTTCGGACATCACCTTGAATGTCGCGTCAAAGCCATCATCGCCTGGACGAAGCGAATCGAACTTCTCAATCAATGTCTTGACCAGGTAATGCTCGACGTATGCCTCGTCCACGTCAATCTCATCCTGTTTCTCGAGTGCCTTGTGCGCCGCCGGGTACAGAAGTTCCTCTTCGATAATCGCGTGCACCGTCAGTTCTTCGCATGCGCGCCGCGCCAGCGTGCCCTTTGCTTCCAGATCGTCGTCCGCCGCCTTTTCGAACGCAGCGAAGATTTTCTCCACTGCGCGGTGATCCGCCTTCAGCAACGCGATCGCGGCCGGTGCGGCGGGGGCGTCAGTCGGTCTGCTTTTCTTGTCTTGCGTGTTCATTCGTATCTCCCTGAAATATGTGAGGAATTGCGTCGCTGCCATCGATATCCGGCCCCACGATCCGCATCAACATCCAGCAATGAGCGTTCCGCGACTCAGCGGTGCCGAAGTGTGGGCGCTCGCCCGCGTCGTACGGCGCCGCCCACGCGGCACGCGAAGGCGCACGATTGCCTGGTGCGTCGTGAACCCGCCGATGTGACGGCACGTTCCCTGCTGCGGTCTCATGGGAACCCTCTCGCTTGTTGGGGTTGGTCCTGCAACACGGGGCCGCCCGGCCCATCCACACTCGAGCGCGCAGAACCGCAATGAAGACGATAAAGATCGCCCGGTTGCGCCCGACCCGGATCACGCGCGGCGAGCGTGAAACTCGTGAAAAGCCGAGGGCATGTCGTTCCCTGAGCAGGCATTAGCTTGAGATGGCCATCGCCGAAAAGCTGGGACCCATCGCGCTCGGTCCCGCGAACGCGCCCTATGCAATAGACCATCATCACGTGGCGACGGCACTCTGGCATGTCAGCGACACACGTGTCCCGGTCGTGCTGATAAGAGACCTGTCGTCTCTCACGAGGCGAAGTTCTGGCTCACCAGGGAAAACCACCGGTGGACTTACCCATATGATCGCGACGGTCGAAGGGTGGCGTTTGCAGACACGTACGAGCATGTGGGAGCTGGCGGACGACGAATTCCGCAGCCTCTCTGCATCCGCGCGCGACAGCGGCGGATAGGAAAAGACGGCCGTGCCGCTTGAAGAGTTCCGGTGGGCGGATTTCTTCAGGCATCGCCTGCCGCCACCCGCGACCGACGGAGATTTCGAATTGCGCGTCAGGAAGGCGGTCAAGCTCGCAAGAAGCAGGGCCGCACTCGGCCTGCCAAGCTACATCGGAGCGCCTGACTGACCTAACCACCAACCCTCGGCATCGGGCACCCGGCAGCGTATGGGTCAGCCAGGTGCTTGAGGCGCGGCAAACCTGCCAGCCACCCGCGGAACCCGGCAGGCCAGGAGAACTTCATGGACTTGATGACAGCGATATTTGGGGAAGGGCGAGAGCTTGATGCCGCGCAGATGACGACATGCGCCGTCGCGGTCTTCTTCGCCACGCTTGTTCTGATTCGCGTATCGGGTCGGCGATCTTTCGGACAGCGGTCGCCCTTTGACTACGTGGTCGCGATCCTGCTCGGAGCCACACTGAGTCGCATCATTGTCGGGGCATCACCCGCCATTCCTACACTGGCCGCGTCGCTGGCGATCGTGCTGATCCATCGCGCGCTGGCGTGGGCGTGTGTTCGCTCACCGGCCCTTGAGGCATTCGTCGTCGGGGCCGAAAGAGAGGTTTTTAGCGGCGGCCAGTTTAACAGCAGGCAGATGTCTGCGGCGCTCACCACCCGGACGGACGTATTGGAGACGGCGAGACAGACGCTTCATACCTGTGATCTGGATGAAGTGGAGTCAGCGATCGTCGAGCGCAATGGGCAGGTAAGCCTCATCCACAAGAAGGCCCAGCGGGCAGAGTGACGCAGTGGGTGTCGAAGACGCAGAGCCACGCTATCTGGAAATTGATCCGACGTACGTAGCCGCCCGTCGCAATCTGACTTTTCCGTTTGAGAAACGCGGCGACCCGCAGGGCCTGCTGGACATCTTGAGGCCTATCGGCGGCTCACCACCTGACGGTTGTGTCGCGTATGACCGTGAGTTGAAAAAGAACTCCAATCTGCCGGTCTGGGCGCCTCGCATAAACGGACTGGTTACTTTCGCTGAACAGCAAACCACCGCAAAGCTGCGCCACGCCGTCAGCGCTACGGCTTGCCATGAAGCCGCCGCATCAAGTTGCGGCATGATCAGCGGCGCCCGTTAAATCGGTACCCATGGTTGACGAAATCGGTTTCGACCGATGCTCCACGGTGGGATCGTTGCGCAAGCCGGCGGTCGAAGACTGGGTATCGCCGCCGCGATACGACACCGTGCTATCGTGGGAAGGACTGAAGGTGTCGTGCTCACACGCGTTGAGGTGCCGACGGGTGTGACCTACAGTCGTGGCGGCGCTGCACAACCTGAATGGACGGACCCGAATAGTGGAAGACGCAACCAGGCGGTACATGCCGATCGTCGTGGAGTTCGATCCCGACTTCATACTCGTGTCGATGGAGATGTGGCGCAAATCGCTCGACATGCAGATTCCCATTTCCGACGAATTCAAGATCCATTTCATGGAGAACCGTCGTCGGCTGCTGGAGGGATTCGTGATCACGGGCAAGGCCTGGAAGATCATCGTGCGCGACCTGAAGGCGGTTGACGAGCCTGCCGTGCTGGAGGACGTGCGTCTGGCTGTGCAGTCGTTTCTCAGCTGGGCCGAAGACGGTCTGAAGGCACTGGATGATCTGACCCCAAATTGTTGCTAATTGCTATTATGTTTAAAGTGCGTGGATGGTCATTAGAATAGCCGCGCACGCGCACTGAAGGGAAACGCACTGCTCTGACGTGAGCGCCATCGTTCCAAGGACTTGTTCCAATCAGCACCGGCTTTCTGGTGCCGTCGGGTCCATTCCTCTCGATTGTTCTGGGGACGTTTGAAGGTCGGTTCCGCGCTGACAACAGACGGCTGACGTTGCAGGTCACAAGAAATTCATGTCAAAACGTCGTTGCAGTCGTGAGGAAGCAAACGGAGGTCCGTCCTTCTATCGGATCCTGATGACAACCTTGCCCTTTGCATGTCCTGTTTCGACGTAAGCCAAAGCCTCTCGTGTTGACTCGAACGGGAAAGCCCGATCGATCACAGGCCTGATCGCACCTGCTTCAATGAGCGACGCGATCTGACCTAGCTGGTCGCCATCGGCACGCATGAACAGGAACGAATAAGTGACGTCATGATGTTTAGCCGCCTTCCGGATGCGATAGCTTAGAAAGCGCATCGCCGTTTTCAGGAACCAGGAGGCGCCCATCTGTGCAGCGAAATCAGGATCGGGCGGACCGGCGATCCCGATGAGCTTGCCACCCGGCTTGAGCACTCGCAGTGACCTTTCGAGCGTATTTCCGCCCTGCGTATCCAGCACCACGTCGAAGTCTTTCAACGCAGCAGCAAAGTCATCTTTCCTGTAATCGATGACGATATCCGCACCGAGCTGCTTCATCAACCTGGCGTTCGCGGTGCTCGCTGTCGTCGCGACGGTCGCGCCCAGATGCTTCGCCAGTTGAATGGCAAAGGTGCCAACGCCGCCCGAGCCGGCGTGTATGAGCACCTTCTGCCCCTTCTTCAGTTGTCCTCGTTCGATCAGCGCCTGCCAGGCGGTCAAGCCCACCAACGGGATCGAAGCCGCTTCTTCCATGCTGAGCGCTTTGGGCTTGAGAGCCACCGCATCTTCCTTGATCGCGATGAATTCCGCGAAAGTACCGATCCGATCTTTGGGTGGTCGCGCATAGACCTCATCGCCCGGCCTGAATCGTCGCACGCGCGATCCGACGCGGGCAACGACCCCCGCCAGGTCGTTGCCCAAAATCAGCGGCAAGCGATAGGGCAGAATGAGCTTGAACTCCCCATCCCTGATCTTTGAATCGAGAGGATTCACACCAGCGGCGTGAATCTGGATCAACACGTCATCTTCACGCAGTTCCGGAACCGGCATATCGCCGGCTCGTACGCCATGCTTGCGTCCATATCGATCGACGACGAATGCCTTCATCATGGTTCCTTGTTAGCTTCCTGTTGTGTTAGGTAATAGCGCCTACGTTGCGAGCCGAAGGTCTTTGCGAGTGCCGGCGTCGACCAGGCCCGCAGGCGCAAATCTCCGTAGCAATCGCAGACGTCCGGCGAGTCCGCCGGCTGCATAGCGGAGTCTCGGGCGAGCCGCGAGGGCGGCCTGCAGCACAGTCTCGGCCACGACCTCGGGACCGTCGGCGCCCTCGACAACCTCCTTGACTCGTTTGTCTACGGACGCGCGCACCTCTCGGTACTCGTCGAGGGGAGCATCGGGCGCCACGAAGTTCGCATCAAAAGACGTCTTGATGTAGGCGGGCTCAATGACCGATACCCGGATGCCCATCGTGCGCAACTCGTGGTCGAGCGACTCCGAATAGCCTGCTACCGCATGCTTGGTGGCGGAGTACAACGCCATATAGGGCATGGGCAAGAAACCCAGCACAGAGCCGATGTTGATGATGCGGCCGCGACCTTGTCGGCGCATATGGGGCAATACGGCGCGCGTCGTGCGGACAATCCCGAAGAAGTTCGTATCAAAGATCGCACGGGCCTGGTCAAGCGAACTCTCTTCTGCTGCGGCGGGGGCGATGCCAAAGCCAGCGTTGTTCACCAGCAGGTCGATGCGGCCGTGCAGGCGCAGTACCTCATGGACAGCAGCTTCGACCGATGCTTTGCTGGTCACGTCCAGCGGCAGCATTTCGAACGCCCGCTGGCCGGCTTGCGTTCCGCGACGGCTGGCGCCGTAGACCTTGTACCCCGCCGTAGTGAGGCGGTTTGCCGTGGCTTCGCCGATGCCTGACGAGGCGCCCGTCACGATGGCTATTCCGCTTTTCATAATGTCCTTCCTTCCGATAGTGAGCAGTGTCTTTGCGTGGTTAGTCCAACGTGCACCCTGCGAAAATATGATGAACGTAATATTTTAGGCCGAGCAAAGAACACACGTCGAACAAGCGGATTTACTCGTCAGTGGGTGCGAATTTCTTCAATGCGGCTTCCAGAAAACCGTCCGACAGCTTGGGGTCGTCGACGGCGCGCGCCAGCACCATGGTGCCGACCATGGTGGCAACGATCATCAGTGCCTGCTCATGCGCCCCCGGCTGGCCCCAATCAGGCAATTGGCGCGCAACGACATCGATCATCTCCTTGATGCGACGTGTAGCCGCACGCCGAACGACCGGCGCCTGGCGCGGCATCTCTGAGCCAAGAGCGGAGATCGGGCAGCCTGTCTCGATGCCCTCACGGTGCTCCTTCGACAGATAGGCGCGCAGCATCGACGGCAATGCCTGCTCCGGTGGCACAGTGGCGGCGATTTGCTCCGACAGGGCCACGGACTCGGCACCGGCCCGGTCAGCCGCTTCGGCGAGCAACACCTCCCGCGATGGAAAGTGCGCATAGAAGCCACCATGTGTCAGACCGGCCTCCTTCATGATGTCGGCCACGCCCGTCCCGTCGTAGCCGCTGCGCCGGATCGCACGCGCGGCAACCTCGACGATGCGTGCGTGCGTAATTTCCTTACGGCTCGGAGTTTTCCCGTTGAATGATGATTTTCGCATGATGCTCATCATATACCACTTCGGCACAATTTGCTGCAGGAGGAATCCCGACGTGCACCAAGGGGGCTGCTACTCCGTCATGTGCCGTCGCGCCGGACAGTGTTGCCGATGGTCTGCAAGCTATCCGACCCGAACCTCGGCTGTGTCCTTTAACACGGTCAATCGGGTACGCTGAAGCAGTGGATCCGCTGGTGCGATCCCGTTACTGTCGACCCGCTTCACCTTATTGAATACGACCACAAAGCGCCCCGGTGTCACCGTCGCCGACGCATATCCCTGGGCGTCGTGATCGACGTATCGAAGGTCTGGGTTGTTGGCTTTAAGAAAGTCGTCGAGCGCGGCTGGCGTGGCAACCAGCGGCGCGAGTGGTGTCCCTTCCCACGCTGCCTTGATATATGTATAGAAAGACGTGCTGCTGATCCCCGCGCAAACAAAGTCGACGAGCACGGGCTCGCCCTTCGAAAGATCCGGTTCATTCCGCACGACGCCGCATTGAAACGCGTGTAGATCGCCCGTGATCGCGACGACATTGCGAATCGACTCCTCTCTTAGCCAGTCGAGCAACTCACGTTTGTGTGCCGGATAGCCGTCCCACGAATCGCAGTTGACTACCAGGCTCTTGTTCTGGCCACCGCTTCCCGAAGGCAGGTTCACCCATAGCCGGTTCAGCATGACTTCATTTCCCCAGACCTTCCACGTTGCAGGGGATGCCTTGAGCGTGTCTTTCCACCATTGTGTCTGGACGGGGCCAAGCATCGAAGGCGAGCGGCCGAGCTGGGCGGTGTCGAGTGTCTCGAAGCGTTGCAGGACACCTCGTTCGACGAAGTACCGTGAACCCGCCGCGTTGTCGCCATGAACCGGGTCGTTGCCACGGGCCTGTGCTATCGCGGCTGCGCTGACCACATGGCCGTCGCGATAAAGCCGTTCGTCTGTCATGACCAGATGCATCAGCGAACCAAAGTGGAAGTCGCGGTAAATGCGGATATTGTCGTATGCGCTGTTTTCGCCGACGAATTTGACGTCGCTCCAATCGACGGGCATGTATTCCGCCCATGCCTGGGTGGCATTGCGCCGACGCTGCGTTTCGCGCTTCTCTTCGTTGGTGTAGACCTGATGATCCTGCCAGCAATCGTCGGAGAATTCGTGGTCGTCCCAGATCGCGATCATCGGAAACCGGTGATGCACCGCCTGCAGCCGCAGGTCGGTCCGATAGGTTCGATAAAGCGTGCGGTAGTCATCGAGCGAGTCGGCGTAGATGCCTCCTCCCGGCATCGGCTGTCCGTCAGGCAGCTTTAGCGGCGGGTGCGCCCGTTCCGCCGGATCGGCAGTGCGCAAGCCGACTGCCTCGTAGATGTAGTCGCCAACATGTACGACAAAATCGAGATCGGCCTCGGCGGCCATTAGCGTCATCGCCTGCCAGTGATTGACGCTCCAGTCCTGACAGGTGAGCCAGGCAAAGCGCACCCTGGTGTTGGCATCGGCGGGACCCGGCGCGGTACGGGACACACCGGTGGGGCTGATATCGCTGCCAGCCACGAATCGATAGTAGTACGCGGTCTTTGGATGCAAACCTGTGACCTTCGCGCGGACCGTAAAATCGTGAGTGTGCAACGCACGCAACGGCACAGTGGCGACAGGCAGCGCGAAGTCCGGCTGAGTCGATACTTCGAGCCGCAAGGACACAGCTTTTCCATCACCTTGCGCGGCGACGCAGCGAGTCCAGAACACGATCGACTCATCCCGGGGATCGCCACTTGCAACGCCCTGTGCAAACACATAGTGGCCCTTGTCCGTCAACGCTTCCGTATCCGGCATGGACCGGCACGCCGGGACCGTACCAGTTGCCACGGCAATCGTGAAGAACGTGGACGACTGCAGAAAATGACGGCGATCCATCGCGACCTCCGGCGATCCGGGAGCTTGTACTCACGGCGCGCTATTGGGCATTCATCGCATTGTCGTCACGGGTGGCAGGCTTCCATGCAGGCTCGCTCTGCCACCGTGGGGCGCACCCGTCTAGCGCTCTGGACGAAGAGGCTGAGTGAGCAGAGGCGATGGCCCCCAGATTTCGACGCTCATGTTCGTGACATGGCGGCGAGACTCGACCTCCAATGCCACCAGTTCTTCATGTTCCCGCGCGGCTTCCCAATCTGCAAGACGCTGCCATACGCTCGTCGCCCGCACCTGGGGCGATCCCAGCAGATTTCGGCTGGCATCGATCTCGACAAGGCCTGGGGCCCGCAGCAAGGCGGCGACCACTTTCTTCATCAGATCAGCATAGGCCTGCTGGTCAACGCCAGGCAGGAGATCATATTTCTGCACGACTTTTATCGTCATGATTGCACCCATTACTTGTTACACGTTGCAAAGCACCGCAGCCGGGCATCGCATTGATCGCATCGAGTCTGGTCTACACACTACCTGGCGACAGTCTGGAAAACAGCGTTCAGATCGTCGTCCTCCACGACAGGTGTGATGTCCAGTTTCATCAGGTCGCTCCACATGTAGGCGAACTCAGTTACTTTCCTTAGGTCTTCGGCTTCGAGCAGATCGAAACCGCCGCTCAGATCCGCCCGGGTCCATCTGCCGAGCAACGTGACGCCCGTCGGCGGAAGACCGCCTGTCTTCCGGAAACGCTCGATGGCTTCTTCGCGAATGCGGGCGTCGGGTGCCCACGTGAACGTCAGCATGAACTTCATGATTACCTCCTCGGTACAAGTGTGGCGAGTTGCGCTTTCTTATACGGCGGACGGTAGCCAGTGGATGCAACGCGGGGATCGCATTTGCGTCAGGGCCTGGTCCTTGCGCGATGACGCCCCGGACTCTCAGATGCGAGGCGTCGCTTGCGCCAATCTGGAAGTCGCGCCTGCAGGCTGTGTGCAGAGCGGTGGGCACGCGTTGCCCCTGTGCGATACTGCCTGACGGGCCGAGGATAACGCCGGGTGTTAAGAATCGCAGGCATGCCTCAGGCTGGCTCGCCCTGGTACACCGTGCATTGCGTTCGTGAGCGAGGAAGCGCCGTTATTTAGCGAACGCAACCGGGCGCGACCTCTCAAGCCGGCCAAAATCGGGTATTAGGACAACGAAGCGAATAGTCACTCGATCGTCCGCTTGACGGGGGCGGACCAGTCATTGGTGCCACGACAGCCAACGACAAGGTTGGGCGCTAAGCTAGGGCAACGTGCCCGGATGTCGTGGAAACGAAGTCTTGTGTCCGGTAAAACCCGGCGCGGATTATCACCGCGAGAATTTGTGGGCGCCGCGCGGGGGAGTACAACGCAGCCAGAAATGAGCGCTCGGCCCGTTGTTCGAAGAAACGCCACCTTTGGTGTGCCGGATCAGTGGTTCGCGGCAAGAGAGGAGCATCCAGCAGTTCGGCGCGCAATCCTGACATGTCAGGAACATGCCGTGCGCGCGTCGCGGCCACATAAAGCAGGCGCGTCCCGTCCTCGTCCAGCGTGAGCTGTCCATCGACCATTTCGAAACGAAAATCACTGACGACCTTTACGCGCTTTCATTCGAGGCCGTCGAAGGCCTGGCATGGCCTTAACCCATTCGCTGATCGTAGGTCCAACGCCGCACTTTCTGCGCACGAATGCCCGCGGCATCCGGATGGGCCGGGTTGATGAGGACGTTCGTCTCCTCCGGGACGATGACAGACGGCACAAGAAGCAGGGCTGTGGCAGCCTTATAGATCCATTTCTCACCTGTATCCAGGCTCGTCATACCGGGCGGGATTGCGTCCCATCCTATGGGCGCTGAGATGTTCGTGAAAACCGTCGCGGCCTGCCAGACGTTGTCGGGCACGTCCAGAAACACGAGGTAGCGGTTCAGCGGCAATCCCGCCGCACGAATGTGAACCACGGTTTCCAGACAGGCCAGGGCGATGGTCGACGCACAGTACAAAACCGGCGTTCCGCGCCGGTTCCACCGGCCACCCGTCGCCTTCGCGCCGGCACCGGAAAGATCGTCTGCGGGGTAGTTGGGCGCTTCGGTCGCGATCCGCCAGACCGCGACTGTCACGCGTACGCTCCGCTCTGTGCCTTCGCCAGCAGGGAGGCGACAAATTCCTGTCCCGCGACCGTATCCATGAACTCAGCAGGACGGCGCTGATCCAGTGCCGGGTTGGGCTGGTCCAGCCATTCGTTTACCCAGTGGGCGGCGTCGAAGCCTTCCGGATTCCCGGATTCGGCGACCATCGCTTCGACCTGGCCGACCAGCCTCGCCATACCGATCACCCGTTCGCTCTGCTCCGCGGACAGACGCGCCTTCCCCTTGGCCTTACGGATGATGGTCGAGCGCGGCAGCCCCAAGGTCACCATCAGGTTGTCCTGCGAGGTTCCCATGTTGCGCGCAAGAACGTACACGTCGTAGGCATCCACGCCGTACTTGATGAAGCTGATGCGCTCGAGCGGAGGCGCGTGATAGAGGGTGAGGTAATCGTTGATCTTCGTCGCGTGCGCTTTGGCAGCCCGCGACGGCGCGGCGGGTTTTGCCGGGACACGAACTGCAGTCTTGCGGGCCGGCGGGCGACGGGCGGAGGTGGCAGGCGCGTTCACGGGAATCTCCAAATGAGACTTTATTATAGCTCAAATGGATGTGGCGAATCTGCCCAGCTGGGACGCATGCAGTCGGGCCATCACCGGTCGCCGATGACGATGAAGTCTCGAAGGGATTATCGGCAAGCGCGCCGACGGGCCTTACCGTTCTGGCCGATCGATCGAATCGCGTGGACCACCGGAAGGTCGTGTTGTGCATGGCCACCTGCACCTGTCGGGATGCGCCTCTTCGGAGCGCGTATCTCGACAGTTGCCAACGCGACCAGCGATTCAGGTCAATTTCGATTTTTCCGGGCAGCGCCGGCACCCCTGGCGAACAAATGCGCCCTCGGCACGACCGCGTTCAGGAAAGCATGACATTTGCCGATAACACGGTGGTGTGCCGGTAGAATATCCGGCGCTCTCGTGGGCGGGGGAAGTGGGGGGGGACCGCATCTGCGCCGTGCCGTGGGCGCCCGCTGGCCCCCTGGGCCTGCTAATGGGCGTTGTGTGTCATCGCGGATCCACAAACACCTTTCGTCCGTTGGATATCGAGGGGAACGGCCGACGCGACGAGCCACGCAGCAATGGCGCCTTCCCGGACGGGGGGCATGCGTAGCTGGATTGTCCGCAGACGTGAAGAGGCATCGTGCAGACGGTAACAAACAACAGGCGAGGGCGCGCATCGCTGACCGACCAGTTCTGGCGCAGCCGCTCGGCACCGCTGGCGCTGGTCTGCGGCGGCATTGTCATCGCACTCGTCGTGACAGCCCTGTTTGCGGCGGTGCTGTATCAGGGGCGCCTTGATGCAATGGAGCGCGCCCGCGAAACATCGCGCAATCTGGCGCTCATCGCCGAGCGGGATATCGAGCGGAACCTGGAGCTGTACGCGCTCTCGCTGCAGGCCGTTGTCGACGGCGTGCGCGACCCGGAAGTGATGGCATTGCCGCCGCGCCTGCGCGGGCAGGTGCTGTTCGATCGCGCCACGACTGCACGAGACCTTGGTGCGATCCTGGTGCTGGACGCCTCGGGCAACATCATCATCGATTCTGCCAGCGAGGTACCGCGCACAGGCAATTTCGCCGATCGCCGTTATTTCACCGTACAGCGCGACAATCCCAACGCGGGTCTCTACATCAGCGATCCTTACGAGTCGCGCCTGCGTGACGGTTTACCCAGCATCGCCATGACCCGGCGCATTTCCCGTCCGGATGGCTCGTTTGCCGGGATCGCGCTGATTACGATCAACCTCGACTATTTTCACAGGCTTTTCGCCGGACTCTCCCTCGGGCCGCACGGCGCCATTTCGCTGATCGGCAAAAGCGGCATCATGGTCATGCGACAGCCGTACGATGCGCGCACGCCCGGGCGCGACATCAGCAAGGCGAGCACGTTCCGGCGCTTCAGAACCGCGGCGGAAGGCAGTTTCTCTGAGACGGCGTCGATTGACGGCGTGCGCCGCTTCTATTACTTCAGAAATTTTCCGGACCTGCCGCTCATCATCATGGTGGCCGAAGCCGAGCAGGACATCTACGCGGCGTGGCGGCGACGCGCGATCACCATCGGCTCGCTGATGGCCGCGTTTGCTCTCGGCTTCGTCGGACTGTCATTCCTGCTGGGCGCGCAGTTGCGCCGCCGGATGCGGGCCGAATCGGAACTTGAACTGCTCGCGAGAACAGACGGGCTCACCGGCCTGCACAACCGCCGCACGCTGGGGGAGATCCTTGAGCAGGAGTGGCGTCGGGCGCGCCGTACCCGCAGCATGTTCTCCCTCCTTTTCGTCGATATCGACCGGTTCAAAGCTTACAACGACACGTATGGTCACCAGGCCGGAGACGATGCGCTGGCCGCCGTCGCACGCTGCATCCGTGCCAATATCCGGCGACCGGCGGACAGTGCGGCGCGTTATGGAGGCGAAGAATTTGTCGTTGTCCTGCCCGATACCGCGCCCGGCGGCGCGAGCCAGATTGCCGAACAGATCCGGGCGGCGATCAGTGAGCTAGCGATCGAGCATGCGGGCAGTGAATACGGGCGCGTGACGGCGAGCATTGGCGCGGCCAGCTGGTGCCCCGACCAGCAGGGCGACGTCAGCAGCGTGATCCGCGCGGCCGACGAGGCGCTGTACAGCGCCAAGGCCTCGGGGCGCAACCGGGTGGGGCAGTTCCGTGCGTCAGGAACGGGTGGAGCGGACCAACGCCAGCCATGACCGCCGCGTGCGCGTCCTACCGGACAGCAACCAGTTTCGCTGGCGCCGTCCGGGCCGCGAGAATGCCCCGGATGGTCGCCAGGGAGTGTTCGGCGACCGGACTCGACGTTTGTCGGCGCGGCACGGAAAACGCCGGCGTTCTCACACCCAGGCGTCTGCAGACAATGGAGAGATAAGGTTTGCCCGATCCGGCACATTGCGCGACGGCGCTGGCGATCGCGACATCGCCAACGTGCCTGCGCAGCCATTGGTGGTGGCAAGCGCTTGAGGTAGCTTCCTGACGAACGTGCCGCCGGCTCGCAGGCAACCATAGTCCGGACTCGTGCGGAATAAAGGGCGCTAACGAACGTATCGCGTGATTTCGTAGCTGGTCGCGTGGTCTGTTCGACCACGTCCAGCTTGGAATGAGCAGAGCAACGCACCACGCCACCCAGCTGGGCTTTCTTCGGCGGTGCCGGGTTTATGGGACGCAATGCCGCCGTCGACACGTTGATTTTTACTATAAATAAACTACATACATAAAAGTTGATAAAAAACCTTATGTAAAATAGCCACCGGCATGACTCATGCTGAACCGTCACCCGTCGTAGATGTTTGCCTTTGGCGGTCTGTTCCCGCATACTAGCTAACATCGATTAGCTAACGAGGGAATATCGTGATGCTCACGGTCAACATGCACGACGCCAAGTCCAAACTGTCGAGTCTGGTCGAGCGGCTGGAGGTCGGCCAGGAAAACGAGGTCATTATCGCCCGCAACGGCACGCCCGTCGCGCGGCTGCTGCCGTTCGCCGCGCCCCGGCGCATCGGCGCCGCACGGCACCTGCTGGCCGGGCTGGCCGTGCCCGCCACTGTCGAGGCGTTCAACGCCGCTGACGACGCGATCGCCGCCGACTTCGAGGCAAGCGCGCAGCAGGGACTCACTCCGTGAAAGTGCTGCTTGATACGCATATCGCGCTGTGGGCCGCTGAAGGCGCGCCGCAGCTGTCATCGCATGCCGCCAGCCTGATCGAGGATCCGGCCAATACGTTGCTGGTCAGCGCAGCCGCGATCTGGGAGATCGCCATCAAGCATGCGAAAGGCAACCTGCGGGTGCATCCGCGTGATGCACGCTCGGCGTTCCGTCTGTCCGGTTTCGTCGAACTGCCGATCACAGGTGAACATACGGAGGCAGTTTCGATG
This sequence comes from Paraburkholderia hospita, assembly GCF_002902965.1. Classification (GTDB taxonomy): domain Bacteria; phylum Pseudomonadota; class Gammaproteobacteria; order Burkholderiales; family Burkholderiaceae; genus Paraburkholderia; species Paraburkholderia hospita. The sequence goes on from NZ_CP026109.1 coordinate 343,101, forward strand.
CTTCCCTTCCATGCGGATCACGCGGATCCGTTCGACCGCCTCATGATCGCCCAGGCGCTGCACGAGGGGATGCCCCTGCTGAGCGCCGACCCGAAGATGTGGCGCTATCACTCCACCCTGATGCTGCAGGCCTGACTTCGACGGTTTGCCTGACACCGGCTTGCCCTGACTGGTGTCGCCGCGCATTCGGGCGACGCTGCATCGACTTCAGCCGTCGGCGCGCGAAGTCGCCGATTTCGTGCAGATGCGTGGGGCACAGATGGCAATCGCACTGTTCTTCAGGTACGCCAGGATGGCTTCGACTGGATACAGTTCAGGCGTTAGAGGTACCAGCCGTCGGGAGCCGATTCCACCGTATGCAGCGCCGCTGCACCGGTCATTCGAAGATTCGAAGCGCCCTTGGGAACTGGATTGCCCTGCGTCGGCCCCCAGTTGACCGTCCCGGCGTGCGCCCTGAAACCGTCAATTTGTGAACGGAGCAGATTTGGACATTTTCTTCTACTGGAAAGACTTCGTATCGGATGTAAACGAAGGGCGTATAGGCACACTTGGGGCCGATACTGACAAGCTCGCTGAACTTCAGGAGCGGCTGCCACGCAAGGTGTGGACGTTCACAACGCCCAAGGGCATGAAGGGGAATATCAAGCTAATCAGTTCCATGTGGATTACCGACAAGAGGCCCGCGAGCTTTGTACCCAAGTGGCGACACAACCTGTTCTATGACGCCGCATCACCCAGGTCGGTACTCTACACAAACTCAGGCAGTCCCGAAAAAATTGAGGAAGTCAGTTCCTACCTGAACAACCGCTTCAATCAGGCCTTCAGATCTAATTTTCACGGCGAAAAAGGCCTTCATGCGATGGAAGCCGATGTCGTCCGCGGTTTCGAAAAACTCGTGCGAGATTACGAGACCGTTCAATTTATGGATGGGATCAAAGAGGGAATGTTGGGGCAAAATCGATGATGTCGGGACGACACGCTGCAGTCGCGGCTTCTGCTGTTGCGGTGTCGGTGACAGGGCGCCCGTCGCGGATCGGTTAGCCGCCGATCTTAAGGACGAATGGCGGGCTTCAAAAAGCACATCAAGCATCGCCCTCGCGGCGTCCCTCATGAGCCGTCATGACCCTGTGGGCGACCATATCCATGGCAGGCTTGATCAGGCCATTCTTGTCCGTCCATACCTTTGGGGTCAACGCCCCGCTCAACGCGACGCTATCCGCGTCAGCCAGCGCGACAACGTGGTTTGCACGTCATCGTCGAACGCAATCACGTTGACGAAAATCGTATCGCCGTCATTGGTGGTCGCCCGCACCTTGCAGGTCACGAACCGCTTGCCATTCTGCCCCGTGCGAATCTGCGCCTCGCCATACAAGCGCCCGCCCACCAGTCCATCGATCGTCGTTCCTCTCCTGTGATGCTGTACCGCGCAAGAAGCCCCACCGCCTGACACAACCCGGATGATCCCATGAAACGCAGCGCCGCCAGCATAAACGCATGCATTACGCACTCCTCTCGCGCCAGTCGGTGGCACTGCTTCCAGCAGCAGCTTCAACAGAAAAACCAAATAATCAGGATAGCGTAAAAATTCGCTAAATTAAATCGCAGTTTGCCTGGACCCTGGAAATGGCCGGGAGTCTATCGTGGCCACTTACATTCACTCATCGCCCGATGCCAGCGCGACCTCGTAGTCCTGGCCGCCGTAGAAGACACCAACGATGAAAACGACTTCGCGATCCAGTAGGTACGCGATGATCGTGCGCTTGCGAAAGTGCGTGATTCTCAGCCCCGGCAAAAGGTCATCGCGCGCAACACCGCGTGCTGCGAACGTCTGAAGCTTCATGCAGAAGTCCACGATAGAATCGACGTATCTTTCGGCGGCAAGCGGTGCGCCGGCCTCGGCGATGCGCTGTTCAAGCGCTTGCAGTTGGGCTAGTGCCTCGGGAGCAAACTGGACGCGCCAATTCATCCGCGGCCCGCGCGGGACTTCTTCAGTTCCGCACGGACTTCGTCCGCCGATAGCGCTCGCTCAGGATTTTCGCGAAGTGCCTTCGCGGCCGGTACGACCTGTTCACGCAGCCAGGCTTCGACCGCGCGGTCCCGCTCACGAAGAACGCGAAGCGCATCGCGCAACACCTCACTGTCTGATGCGTAGTCACCGCGAGCGACCTTGTCCCGTACGAATTCAGCCATCTCGTTGGGTAACGTGATGCTCATCTGCTGCGTCGTTCGCATAGCACCTCCTTGCAATAGGATTTAATCCTACTCGCAGGCGTCGATCTTCGCAAGACAACACTGAACCAAAATTGGGGACGCTTCACTTCTCTCAAAGGCAAGCCTTCCGTTAATCGCGATCAGAGACCAGCCTTCGAGCACAGTCACCGTCCCTGCGGCCAGTCCGGTGCCCAAGCCATGCTGAACCGGCCGTTGCGCTCTGTCTGACTAAGGGTTTATACTAGATTCGTCTCCTCCATGTCTCCTCCTGATATGGATTCCACCCGCCCTCCGTGGCGGGTATTTTTTTGCCGCGCGCCGGATCCCATAGGCCCGGAATACCAACGCGCGCACTTTGCTCCTTCGTGGTTGATGTTTTTTTGATCGAGTCGCCGACGATGAGAAAAAAGGGACGCGTCGAACCGCCGCGATGTAGTCGCGCGTAATCGGGTCGATTGGCCACTACCGCGAATCCCCCAGTCCCTCTTGGCGGGGAGCCTGCGCGAAGGCCGGAGCATGGTGCGCGGCGACCGGAACGGCGCGATTTGGCATGTCGATTGCTGCGCTGATAGGGACAGCATCTGTCCAGGAATGGCCGTACAGATCGGTGCCCATCGGAAAGTTCAGGCACACGGCCAAACAAGACGCCGGGTGCAAGGTCAACCGCTAATGCTGAAGACGTCGTGTCGGACGCAGCGGCGAGCCGACCTGTCGGCTCGTCATCCCGGTTGACGTTCCACGGGAGAGCCATGCCCAGTCAATCTTATGCGCCCTATCGCGGTTGCAGCATTGACGTCCACGTTACTCCAGCCAGATCGCAAGCGCTCGGTGGCACACATCGGCGCTTTCGGGTCTCGTGGAGAGTATTTTCCCTTGGCGATCCGCATCGGAAGGTTGCGAGCGTTCCAGAGCAGTTGGAGTTTCTTACCGAGCAGGAGGCATTCAGGTACGGGGAAAAACGCGCGCATACATTCATTGACTGCATGTTGTCGCGGCCATCGCCAAGGGAGAAAGCGGGCGCAAGCTCCGAGCACGCCGACGAAGATTACGCGACGTGATCGTTGTTTTTTCGCGGATGCCGATTGGGCGATGACCGGTGGTGAGTGGGCCTGGCTCGTCAGCAAGCTTCCTCTGCCTAGTGATCGAAGACCGAACGATGGCTGCGTAGCGAGGGGCGTCGAACCGACAATGCCATGACGCAAGCCGCAAATAATCCGTTCATGTCAGTGCCGGAGCAATGATCCAGGAGGTTGATGATGAAGTCCGAGGTGTATCGGTTTGTCTACACGCGCTCGCAGGGTCTCAAGCGGTCCTACGATGTGACCATAAATGTTGCCAGACTCGATTCGGGGATATTCGAATACAGTGCCTGGGTGCACTACGAAGGCGCGTTTAAAGGAAATGGCCTCATTTTTCCGATCGCATCGAGCAACGCCGACGACGCTGCAGCAGAGGCGCGTGGTCGCATCGGGGACGATATCGAGCAGTTGGCAGGTGTGGCGGAGTAAAAGGTCGTCAGGAGAAGGCGCGTTGTGACCGGTGGCCGGAACGATGCACGCGGTCCTGTCGATGTCGCACAGCTGTGTTCGGCGCCCGTGTTGCCGGTGCCTGAAGCAAAGTCAGGCGACGGCCCGCGGACAGATTAGACCAGCCATCGTGCAATGATGACCGACATGTGCCATCCAGATGCGTCAACGGCTGTCCGCAAGGCGACTATGCCGGCGAAGATGCAGACTCAATGCTGACCTTCATCTGCGAAAGGCTGCCACGCAACACGTCCACATTTGTCGCTCCATTCACGGCGCTGAACTGATGCCGCTGCGCGAGAAGGCTGGATATAACCGCGGCTCCGGCGAAGACCCATACTACCCCGGCCGACGGCTGCTGAAGCCAAGTTGGCCGCGCAGAGCGGCGCGGCTAGCACTTACGGTGGTGGTTTAAATGCTTCGTCAGAAGTTGGACGCCCGGCGAATCTAAAGCGGACAGGAACGCAATGGAACCATCCCTGATCGCCGATTTCAGGCGAACAGGTCTGCCCCCAGAAAGTACCCGGCCTGAGCTATCCAAATCAAATAGGATAACTAATCAACAATCGCTAGATTAATTTATGTTTAGATTCACTCTCGGCGGCACACCCTATGGGCAATCCGTGCGGGCAATAAAAAGGGCCATTTTTCTACCTTGACCCGGCTTTGCGCCATTCGGGCAACTCAGGAAGATTACCGGGATTGCCGGCGGCGGCCCGCGGCTTCGCCCTGCCGTCCTTCGTCAATGCGGGAATGGACGCGAGCGACAGCCGCATGCCTTTACGCGTGCCCGCAGTAGCATCCAGCTGCGGCTTCGGTTTCAGGGCATGGCTCATATAAACTCTTTTTCGTGCAGATAATCTAGCAGTTTTTGCCAGCCGGGACTGTCGGCCCGAAGGTCAAACTCCATCAGCCGCTGACTCCCGTTTGCGCTCCCCCAAGCCGTGTCGAGAGCGACGATGTCCTGCACCGTCCGGCACGTTACGAGGTGCGGCGCGCTAGCCGTCTCACCGTCAAAGAGTTCCGCGTCAAACCCGACCTTCGGCCAGTAACGGTAACCGATCATCTGCGCATTGTAGCCGCGACCACCTCCGGCGATCAGCGAGATCGAAGCGAAGCAGGGATTGTGTGCAGTCATGGCGCACAGCGCGAACGAAATGGTGCCCAGAAAATGCGATGATCGACATGCAGTCCCTGCCGGAAATCCGCATAGAGCACTAATTAACAGGTGAAACCTGCAGGCGGTTCACGTCCCGGGTCCCTTCCCAGCCGCGCTTCAGTCCTCTGCGCTGGCGTATGACCGCTGACGCGGGCATCGGGGTGTAATATCTTGCTCACAAGGTCCTCCGCGAGCGGCGCTTGGGTATGTCCTTCGATGGCTACCAATCGACCTCGATGGAGCGCATGGGGAACAGGATGAGGGGCTTGCTTCTGGCATGGGCATGCGCATGTATGCCGTCGGTTGCCACGGCGCAGGACGTGTTGCCTGCCCCCGCGCCTGGGGCGTTGGTCGCCGCGGGGACCTACCTGGCCTTAGCGAAGCGCGTCGTCGACGCTGCCGCACAACCCGCTGCGCCCTGGAACGGGCCGCGCAACGGGCCGCGCGCGCAACCTGGGAAACGCATCGCCGTCGTCGCCGAGGATTTGCGCAACGGCGGCATCCTCGGCGTGGTGGACGGTGTGCTGGAGGCGGCCAGGGTCATAGGCTGGAGCGTGAAAATATTCGACTCCGGCGGCACGCCGGACCTGCGGCTGAAGATGCTTGCGAATGCGCTGGCAAGTCGCCCAGACGGTCTCATCATCGCCGGTGGCGACGCACGCGCCCTGCTGCCCGCGCTGCGCCCGTTTGCCGAGCGGAGTATTCCGATCGTCGGCTGGCACGTCGCAGCGCAGGCCGGACCGGTGCCTGGCACGCCGGTGGCGATGAACGTGTCGACGGATCCGCTCGAGGTCGCACGCGTGACCGCGCTGGCGGCCGTCGTGCAGTCCGACGGGCATGCGGGCGTCATCATCTTCACCGACACCAGTTTCCGGATTGCGCAAGGCAAGGCGGATGAAATGGCTGCCGTCGTGCGTGCGTGCGGCGGCTGCACCATGCTCGAAGTGCGCGATGTGGCGATCTCGCGCAGCCAGGAACTGATGCCGGGCACAACACGCGCCTTGCTCGCGCGTTATGGCGGACGTTGGACGCATGCGCTAGCGATCAACGACATCTATTTTGACTACGCTGCTCCGGTGCTGACCCAGGCCGGAATGCCCAACACCGCCATAGCCATGCTGTCGGCCGGCGACGGGAGTGAGTCCGCCTTCCTGCGCATCCGGACGGGCACGTTCCAGACGGGCACCGTGGCAGAACCCCTGAATCTGCATGGCTGGCAACTGATCGATGAGTTGAACAGGCTCTTCGCCAAGGAAAGCGTCACGGATTATGTGTTTCCGGTGCATCTCGTGACCGCGGACAACATCGCCGCTGACGGCGGCGATCGTCTGCTCTACGACCCCGCCAACGGCTATCGCGACATCTATCGCCGCATCTGGCAACGCCCGTGAAACTTCCGCTCCCACACTCGCTCACCGCGCAGTTCGCCCTCGTGGTTTCGTGCCTGGCTGCCCTGGTAGTCGTGGTCGGTGTGACGACCATTTACTCATTGGCCGGTTCAGCCCACGCTGTCCGACAGTTGGCTGAAGAGCGGTTGGCGCGCCTCGAGGATGCACAGGACCTGGCGCAGCACACCTTGATGATCGAACGGCTGGCGTTGCGGCTCTCCAGTGACGAGACTGTCGAGGCCGTGCGCGAGACGCATCGGCACGTCATCGAACAGCTGTCATCCTTCGACCGCCTGGTGGACCGCCTGGCCTCCGCGACCGCGAGCGACGACCCCGGTGTCGACGCGCTGGCATTCCATCGATCGAGCCAGCGCTTCCGCAACACGGTCAACATCGCCGCGCAGGTGCGCGAGACCGCGCTCGGCGCGCGCGCCGCGCCGGCGTCCATGCCGCAGCCTGGCGCATCATTGGCCAGCCTGGACGCCGATCTGCGTGGCCAGGCCGATGCCCTGGCCGTCGCGGCTCGCCAGCAGTCGGACTACTTGACGCGCGACTACCGCAAAGCGGTCGAGCATCTGGCCGAAGATTCGGACCGCACGCGCAGGTGGGTGGGCGGCGAAGTTGCGGTGAGCCTGCTGCTCACCTGGCTGATCGCCCGCGTCTTCCTCGGTCGTCAGGTCGTGGCACGGCTGCGCCGGGTCAGCCACACGCTACGGCACGGTGATGTCGACGGGACACAAGCCGGCGTCCCGGTGCATGGCGGCGACGAGATTGCCGACATGGCGCGCGCAGTCGAGCAGTTCCTCGAAGACCGGCGCCAGCGCCGCCAGGCCGAGGACGCGCTGAAGGAGCTCAACGCCGGACTTGAGGCGCGCGTCGCGCTGCGCACGGCCGAACTCAGCACGGCGCTTGCGGGCCAGGCGGCCGAGATCGTCGAACGCCAGCACGCCGAAGAGGCCGCACGAGCGAGCGAGTACTTCCTGAGCAGCATTATCGAAAACATCCCGGATACGATCTTCGTCAAGGAGGCGGCGACCCTGCACTTCGTGCGCTTTAACAAGGCCGCAGAGGAACTGCTCGGTTACCGGCGCGAGGAACTCATTGGCAGGTCTGTCCACGACCTGTTTCCGGCGGATGAGGCCGATTTCTTCGCACTGAAGGATCGTGCCGTGCTGGAGTCCCGGCAGATGGTCGACGTGCCGGAGGAGCCGGTTCAGACGCGCCATGGGCCGCGCCTCGTGCACACGATGAAGATCCCGATCCTCGATGTGCGCGGCGAGCCGCAGTTCCTGCTAGGCATCTCGCGCGACATCACGGAGCACAAGCGTGCCGAAGAGGAACTGCGGCGCTATCGCGAGCACCTCGAAGAGATGATCCTCGAACGGACGGCTGAACTGGCCCTCGCCAAGAAAAACGCCGATGCGGCCAACCAGGCAAAGAGCGACTTTCTTGCGCACATGAGCCACGAGCTGCGCACGCCGTTGAACGGGATTCTGGGCTACGCGCAAATCCTTAAGCGCAACAAGAACCTCGATCAACGCCAGATCGACGGGCTCACAGTCATCCAGCGTAGCGGCGAACACCTGCTTACGCTCATCGACGACATCCTGGATATGGCCAAAATCGAGGCCGGAAGAATGGAGCTCAACCTCTCCGAGGTTCCGCTCGAACGGTTCATCTACTTCATCACCGAGACGATCCGGGTGAAGGCAACGGAAAAGGGCCTGGCCTTTACTTGCGAGATGGCGCCCGAGCTGCCCGCAGGTGTGCTGGTGGACGAACTACGGCTGCGTCAGGTGCTGCTCAACCTGCTCTCCAATGCAATCAGATTTACCGAGCGGGGAAGCGTACGTCTGAGCGTCCGTTTCATGCCGCCCGCGCGACTCGGTTTCGAAGTGCAGGACACCGGTATCGGCATAGACGAAACGTGCCTGGGGGCGATCTTCAGGCCTTTCGAGCAAGTGAGCGGCTCCCGCCACCGGTTTGGTGGCACGGGGCTCGGCCTCGCCATCAGCCAGCAGCTCGTGCGTCTGATGGGAGGTGAGATCCATGTCGAGAGCCGCCGCGATACTGGCAGCGCCTTCGCGTTTGAACTGAACGTCCAGGTGGTAGCGCATCCGGCGGCTGTCGCCGCGCCCGAGCGGCTCGTGAGCGGCTACAAGGGGCCGCGCAAGACTGTGCTGGTCGTGGATGACGTGGCGGAGAACCGTGCCGTGATGGTCGATATGCTTGCTCCGCTCGGATTCCACATTGCGGAGGCCGCTAATGGATCGGAAGCTCTGGAGAAAACCAGAGCCCTGCATCCTGCGCTCGTCATGATGGATGTCGTCATGCCCGGGATGGACGGGCTCGAAGCCACGCGTCGCCTGCGCCAGATACCGGAGTTCGAGCAGCTGCCGATTGTCGCAGTCTCCGCAGGCGCTTCGGGAACCGATGCGGCGAAAAGTCTGGCGGCCGGGGCGAATGCCTTTATCGCCAAACCGATCGACTTCAGTGAGCTAGTGTCACAGGTCGCGGCCCTCCTGAATGTCGAGTGGAGCGACGAAGCTACAGAAGCGCAAGTCACTGGACCTGGCCAAACGGCCGCATCCGCTGCCGCTCCTTCTACCGGGACCATGATCGCACCGCCGCCGCAGGAGATCGAAGCGCTGCATCGCCTGGCGCGACTCGGCGACATGCGTGCCATCGTGCAACACGCCACACACGTGACCGAGCTTGACGAGCGCTATCGTCCTTTCGCAGAGCACCTCTGCCGCCTGGCGAAGGCTTACCGGTCCAAGGCAGTCCTCAGCTTCGTCGAGCAATATCTGGAAAGGAGGCAAATCCAATAAATTTGGGCCTTCATCGCTGCCTTTTTTGGCCGGAGCAGACTGTGATGCAGTGGTTGCCTCGCCCTTGCCTCTTTCGCACCCACCATTCGTGCTGGCGCCGTCACTGGCCGCATGTCGAAAAAATGTGGACAAACCCGTTGACGAAATGCGCGTGGTACCGATTCATCCCTTCATTGCGCAGGGCAAGTTTCCTTCTACTCGACGATCAATCCGTGCCGTATCGCGTACCGGACCACCTCAGCATTGTTCGAAAGCCCGAGTTTCTGCATCAGCCGCATCTTGTGGGTACTGATCGTTTTCGCGCTGAGCGCATATGCATTGGCGATAGCATTGATGCTCCTGCCCGCCGCCAGCACCTGCAGCACCTGAAATTCGCGGTCCGAGAGCACTTCATGCGGCGGCACGTCGCTGCGGGGCGAGTCGAAGACCATCGCATCGACGAGCTTCGGATCGATGAAGCGTCCCCCGTCCGCGAGCTTGCGGATCGCCGCGAGCAGCACGTCCGGATCACTGTCCTTGGTCAGATAGCCGGTTGCGCCCGCGCGCAGTGCGCGCGAGGCAACCTGCGCCTCGTTGTGAATGCTCAGCACCAGCACGGGCAACGAAGGCTGCTCCGCCCGCACCCTGCGGATCAGATCGACGACGCTGATGCCGGGCATCGTCATGTCGAGCAGCAGCAGATCTACGGGGCAAGAGCGCAGCCTGTCGACCACTTCCCCACCGTGGGCTGCTTCGGCCGCGACGATGATATCGCTCGTGGTTGCGATGATCTGCCTGAGTCCTCCACGGACGATCGCATGATCGTCTGCAATGAGTATCCCGATCATGTTCGAGGTCCGCCATCGAGCGGAACGTGAATCGAAACCGTGGTGCCCGCACCCGGCGCGCTGTCGACCGAAAGTGATCCGCCAATCAGCCGCGCGCGCTCGTTCATGCCGAGCAGTCCGTATGAATAGTCGCGGTGCCCCGTCTGCTGATCGAAGCCGCGTCCGTCGTCACAGACATGCAGTTCGAGCCTCTCCGCCGTCGAGATCAGCGTCACCTCCACGCGCGTTGCGTCGGCGTGACGTGCGACGTTGGTCAGCGACGCCTGCACGATGCGGAACAGGGCCGTTGCATCCGCGTCTGGCAGCGCGGGTTCACCGCCTTCGATGCGCAATTCGCAGGCAATGGCATTGCGCCGGTTGAACTCGTCGACAAGCCATTCGAGTGCCGACACGATACCAAAGTTGAGTGCGGCGGGCCGCAGATGGCTCGCAACATTGCGCACCATCGAGATCGTGCCTTCGACCAGTTCGCGCATGTCGTCGGCTTTTCTTTTCGCTTCCGCGTCGTCCGCGATGCGCATCTTGAGCAGCGACACGTCCATCTTGAGCGCAGTCAGCAACTGGCCCAGTTCATCGTGAATTTCCATCGCAATGCGCTTTCTCTCCTCTTCGCGGATCGCCTCCATGTAAGCGGACAGCTCACGCTGCTGCTCGCGCGATTCGACGAGTTCGTGTTCCATCTGCTTGCGCCCCGTGATGTCGTTCAGACCAACGTAAATCGCCGGGGAGTCGTCGTAGGTCGCGACGCGCGCCGTCGCCATCGCCCAGAACTGCGCGCCGTCGGCGCGCCGGAACCGCACCTCCGCGTTACGCAGGCTGCCTTCCGTCCTCAGATGCTCGACCAGATGATCACGCTCGCCGGGATCGACATAGAAATCCTCGATATTGGCCGACATGCCTTCGTTCATGCCGAAAAGTTCGCGCAGCGGCTCGTTCGTGTACAGGATGCATCCGTCCGGCATCGACGTGATGCACAGCGGCACGGGACTCGTTTCGACAATCGCTCGAAAGCGTGCCTCGCTTGCCTGCAGGCGTGCGTCGGTGCGCCGCCGCTCGTCGATCTGCGCCTGCATGTCCGCGTTGGCGCGCGCCAGTTCTTCAGTGCGCAACGCGACACGCCGTTCGAGATCGTCGCGCGCTTGCGATAGCGCAGCCTCGGTTTCCTTGCGCACGGCGACTTCCGCGAGCAGTTGCCGGTTCTGCGCGAGAATCTGCTTGTGCATCACGCGCAGTTCGAGGTGTACGCCAACGCGCGCCAGCATCTCGTCGACGCGCAACGGCTTGGTCACGTAATCGACGCCGCCCGCCGAAAAGCCTTCGACGCGATCCTCGTTGCCCGTCAGCGAAGTCATAAATATGACGGCGATATCGCGCGTTCGCTCATCACACTTGAGGCGCCGACAGGTCTCGAAGCCGTCGATGCCCGGCATCTTCACGTCGAGCAGGATCACATCTGGCTGCGAGAAGACCGCGCGCTCCAACGCTTCGATACCGTCGAGCGCCACCAGCACGCGAATGCCGCGGGCCTCGAGGCTGTCCACGACCACGCCAAGATTCGCCGGCGAATCATCGACGATCAGGATCGTGCCCGTATGCGCAACTGGAGCGGCGAGATGGCTCACGATGCAGTGTTCCCTTCCAGGTACCGCTCAACGAGTTGCAGGACCGGCTTCGACCGATAGGCGCGCGCCGGTTGATGCAGCCGCGCGGCGAACGTCGCATGCGGCGGATCGCTTGCCGCGATGCGTTCCGTCCACTGGGCGATGCCGTGCAAACCCGACATGCGTGCGAGCAGCACGTCGAAGTCCACCGCCTTGGTGATGGACGCGTTAGCGCCTGCATCGTCGCCCACGGCCACGACCATCGGCATGCTTGCCGACTGCGCCTCGCGCACTTCAGCCGCGTGAATGTCTGCGAGGCGGAGCATGTCTTCCAGTTCCGGCTTCAGCTTCAGTTGCGGCTGATCAAGCCGCCATAGCGCTTCGCCGCGGCTGTCGCGATAGCTGCCGTCGATATCGACGAGACGGTTCTGAATCTGTGCGATGCCGCGCTCGTAGTCGCGATCGCGCTGCGCCGCCGTCGCGCCCAGCGTGATCGCGCAGCTAAAGACGAGCACCGTAGCGAGCAACCGCGCCACCATGCTGTGCCGCACGTAAGGAGCCCGCTACACCATGCGTCGAAAGCCATATTTCTCCGCGAGTGCCGCCGTTGTAGGTGTCCTGTTCTGCACTCTATACCAGAGCCCGCTCTACCGCGCGCACGTCGGCTTTCAAGCGTCCGATGAAACGACGCGCCCCCGCCCCGCAGCCACTGCGCCCTGCCCGCATCCTTGCGCGTTCTTGCCTGCGTTGTCCGTTTGCTAGTGCGGCACCTCGCACACCGTCATCAGCCGAACGGTGCGCGCTGGATGTTCTACCAGTTCGTCGATCAGATCGGCCATTTCGCACAGCGCGTGAAAGCCGTACGCGTCGAGCTGGTCCGCATGATGGCGCCGCAGATAGCGCATCGTTTCACCCACCCGCCGCAAGGCATCCGGCGCGCTGTCGGTCAACGGCCAGCAATGCAACAGATACGCGAGCGGCGTCACATTGCGCGTCTCGCACCAGGTGTCGAACAACCGCAGACAGAGCGAATCGACGCGCTCGACAACGTTCTCACGCTCGGACAGATAGGCCATCATGGCGCGTCGGTTTGACATCGTGTTTCGGAAGCTCATCATCTTCGAAAAGACCTTGCATCGCAGTCAGCGCACACTCAAAGACGGGCGTGTGACATCCTGATTCGCGTGTCAGTAAAACCTTAACGCCATTCATCCAGAAAGCCCCGTCGGAGGTGAAAGCCCTTATATGTCGCTGCTTCATGCTGTTCCGGTTCAGGAAATCCTGACGGCTGAAATCAGCGCTTCCTGAGACGACATTCCGCCGCCGCCGATTGGGGGCGCGCACCGATCCCCCGTAGCATCGATTCATCGTGCGTCGCGGGGAAAGTCATGGCGGGCAACAGATCGCTGCGCTGTCAGGTCGAAAAACTGGTCGGTTCGACTGGGGGCCACGGGGTGCGCGTGCGTCTGCTCGACCGCTCCCGCACGGGCGGAACATGCCGCGTGTGCATTCAGGTCGACCGGCCGACCGGATCGTTTTCACTCTTCTTCTTTCGCCATGCCGACGGCGCATGGCACGTGTTTCCGCCGGGCCAGCGCCGTCTGGAGATGGGGATAGGCCGCATGGCGGCCTGATCGCTCAGCAAGCCAGAGACACGCACATGCACGACGATGCTTCGAATGCACTGCCGCAGGACATGATTCGAACTTCGCGCGTGGCTAAGCGACTGGTACGGCCATGCGTTCGCCGTGGGCCACATCTATCCGCCCTTCATGCTCGACGAAGCGACTGCCGACCGTCTCGAAGGCTTTTTCAAGGCGGGCCTGACGCCAGCCGAAGGCGCGATGGCGTTCTTCGGCTCCGTGCATTGAGAGGTGAGCGATGAGCATCGAAGAGTTCGACGCTCGCCTGTCGCGCCTGCTGGTCATGATGCCCGTCGGGACGGTAGCCGATCTGACGGACGACATGATCGCTGTAGACGGTCACGGACGCTGACGGGCACGAAGACACCCCAGCGGTGGCACCGGTCCAATGACGGCCATCGTCGCTGCGATCGGCGATGCTGTGCAATTCCGTGCCGTAGATGCCATCGCTCGAAATTTGTGGAGCCAATCAATGAAACACCAGATCGTCGGGCGTTATCGCGGATTCGTTATTGAAGCGCGCATAGAGCAGCGGACGGCCCGTTCGTCCGATGGAGTCGCGCTGAGATACCGCGTCTCGTGGTCGTTGCGTACAGTGACGTCAAAACAAAAGATCATCGGTGACTTTGCCGATCCCGTCATATACGACTCGGACAGCATCGCTCTCACTTGCGTTGACCGCGCGGCGCGCGCCTTTATCGATGCCATGCTGGCGGATGGTTTCGAACGATTGTCCCGGTTTGACGGACAGATTTACAGTCAGAGATTTGATGTGTGCTAGCCTCCGTTAAGCGTTGAATCGCGAGTTGTACACGGGCGGGCGGCGGGTCGCCTTCTATGGGAAACCAGAAGTGAGCCACCGGCGAACGCGCCACGATGCCGCCGGACCCTGCCGCAAGTCTCCGGCCGGGGTTCCGGCGCGCGTCGCGGGACCCGTGTGGCTGGTGATGGTTCTGGTGCAAATCGTGAAGGTGAATCGGTTAAAGTGTTGCTCCCCGATCTCATCATCCGACAATGAGCAAGCTGAAGAGTACGGACGAACTGTTCTCGGGTCGTCACTTCAACCGCGACGTGATCATTCTGTGCGTGCGCTGGTATATGCGCTACAAGCTCAGCCTGCGTGATCTTGTCGAGATGATGGCCGAGCGGGGCCTGTCGCTGGCCCACACGACGATCTTGCGTTGGGTGAAGCGCTATACGCCGGAGTTCGTCAAGCGCTGGGAACGTTTCGGCACGCCTGCAGGTGCGTCGTGGCGCGTCGACGAAACTTACGTGAAAATCCGCGGCAAATGGGTCTACCTTTATCGGGCGGTAGATCGGTCGGGGCAGACGGTTGATTTCCTGCTCAGGGCGAAACGTGACGTGAAGGCGGCCATAGCCTTCTTTAGCAGGGCCATCAAACATCAGGGCAAGCCACCAAAGACCATCACGCTCGATGGCTATGCCGCCTCACACCGTGCTGTGCGGGAGATGAAGGCGGATGGCCTGCTGCCGGAGGATACGAAGAGATCCGGTCCTCGAAATATCTCAACAACTTGATCGAGCAGGACCATCGCCACATCAAGTCCCGGACCAATGTCATGCTCGGCTTCAAACGGTTCAGGAACGCCGCGATCACGCTCGCAGGCATTGAGTTGCTGCATCGCATTCGAAAAGGTCAATTCAATCTCGCGAAGCTCGGCCTCAAAGATATCACTGCGCCCGCCGTCTGGAGTGCTGTCCTGTCTGCTCGATAAGAAATCCTTTCTATCTGAACCGTCTCTTCCAGACGGCCTATTTGCACCAGAACCATCGAGGGCACCTAAGCGCTCCTCCCGGCGCGCCCGGAAGGAGTTTCCAGCCTCAAAAGGACTCAATGCGACGCTCCCCGAAAAGATGCCATGGTCCTTGAGTCAGTCCTTGGGAAACATCATTCGACGAATATCGGGAGCGCTGCGCCCCGGTCCTCGAAGTGGGTGAGGCTTCGAACGATGTAATACTCTGCGATTTCTATACGGTTCCGTCCGACCTTCGTCAGCCGAAGAATTCCCGTGGCAATTGTTGCCGCAACCGTTCCGTAGAAAGTCACATCTGCCTGTCCTTCTGCGGCATTACCAACGTACATTCCAAAGACGTCATCGCATTGCTGCATCATGAAGAGGCCCCCTCCGTTTCGAAGGGGCAGTTCGAGATATTCGGCCAGCGTCACCAGTGTCTCCGGCTCCTGTCATTGTCGGCCAGCGTGCGAGCCCGAAGTTGTCGTCGCAGGCACACCTCATCAGAAAGTCTGGCTCGAAAGCGGTCGGCGCGTAAGCACATCGAATCAGCAACAGATGACTACCGAATCGCGGTGCCGTGTCGGGGGGCGCGGACATCGTTTCCAATCACGGAGAGCTTGCGCTTCATACGATTGCCCAAATTGTGCAGGTCCCGACGGTTGTGTCGGTTGCGCGTGATACCAGTCCCTGTGCGGGAACAGTTGTATTGCGAGGCACCAACAAACTGAGCCACGTCGCATCGTTCAATTCGCCAGTAGCTCGCGTTCAAGTTCGGCAAGGACGCCGCGTCAAATCGACGCGAATCCACCTGGCGCGGCTCTTCGTCCGAAGGAGCTCGCATGCACTGGTGCCGTCTATTTCAACAGCTGCTAGTGCTGGATGGTCACCTGGTGGACCCTGCTCGAGAATACGTAGCCAAAGGGACTCGGTACCGTGAGCGCCCCAAGATTCTGAGTGGAAACTGTTAGCGACGCACTGGCTGGACTAGAGCCGGCGTCAATGTGGGTCCGCACAATCACGGTGTTCGCCCCGTATGCCTGCTGAGTAGTTTGAACGGTCTGAGATTCTGTTCCTACTTTATTCAAGCTTGTTTGGAATGCCAGGCTATCGGTTACAGTTACAATATACTTATAATTCGAGTCATAAATAAGGTAGCTCACGGGAATATGACCTGCGGCGGTTATTGAAGACGGCGTCTGCGAGCTATTTCCGGACGCTGAGAATGATAATGTGCTTGTGGAGCCGTACCCATAGAAGAACACTTTATTGCAAGCATTGAAACCATAAATAGCTGCAAAGGCAAATGAGGTTGCGCTCTGTGAGGTCAGGCCATGTGCTCCTTGAGCGGCGGCGTCAATCGACACAAAGCCGGTGATGCAGCCGTCCGAAGTGGAGTAGACGCCATAAACATCCCCGTCTGCTCCGCTGAACGAATATTGGTCGATACCCGCTTGCGCTAATAAGGAAGCGGCCGAAAAGATGGATGCGCCGGCGATGCGACATACAGTCGGGACAACGCGACGGCTGTGGGATGAGGAGGAATGTAAGTTCACGTTATGTCTCCATTTGCAATAGACGATGCAACGGATTCTGCACGAGCTCACAACACCGCCGGCTTACTCGGCAATTCGCTGCGCCCCTCCTGTTGAACCGGGAAATGCCTCTTGAGCAGTGCGCTTACCTGCTCGACGCCCTGGAGTACCCCCGATTCATACATGGCGCGCCGGAACTCTGCCTCCATGCTCTGGCAGATGGCTTCCCACTCTTCGGCATGCACCCTGGCGTGCACACCTCGGTCCGCGAGCAGGAGATAGATGAGTACGCCATTGTTATGCTCGGTGTCCCAGACCCGAAGGTCCGAAAAAACGTCAATCGCTCGCTCCCTTGCCAAGGTCCCACGACCAGAAGCAGATCGTAGCTTTCGTGGTCGAGCAACGATTTGGCTTCGGGTCCATTACGCGCCCAGTCGATCACATGGTCCGCTCCATGCATCATCTCTGCGATAGGCTCGCCAATCATTTCATCATCTTCGATCAGCAACAAACGCATGGCACTATCGCTCCCTGGACCGCATCATTGTCGGGAACTCCAGCTTAAGCCCGCCTTAAGCGTCGCTTGGCTCTGATGTGATGGACGACTCCCGCACGCTGGAGCGCGCTTCGGCACACGAGAAAGCAGCCGCAGCGCTTCGTGAGCGTTAGCAAGACGCTCGAAGCGAATACGACCGGGTTTGATGCCCTGTTCGCGGCGGATTGTCCCGATGCCACAGCTCGCGGCATACTGGGAAAATATCAAAGCTCCGCTACCACGGGCTTGACGAAAAGGAAGAACAGTCCAGCCCGGCACCTTACCACGCATGCTTGCCTGTACTTGTCTACCGAACTGTTGAGTAGCGAACAAAATCACCGGTGATTTCTGCGTTCTTCACAGATGTGAAGGAATCGGTTGGTAGCCCTGGCCATGATTCGGGGCACACGTATCGTGGCTGGCCGCTCCGTCCGGATCGGCGAGTTACGATCCGCACACATTTTCCCCCTTGCGCCCGCGTACGAGAGAAAGGGCAGCTTCATCCCCGGTTGCGAGCAGCTTTGCGCCCACGAGCTTCTCCTTGCACACGGCTTCAGCCATGCTCCCACCTCGATTCTCCATGAGCCATCGGATAGACCACGCCCGCACGGTCTGATCCGCGGACGCGGTCACCACCCGTCGACCGACCGGGCTGAAGGCGGCGGAATCAACCGCATCCTAATGCCCGCTGAGCAGCGCAATTTGCATTGATGCATGCGCGCCACGCATCAGTTCCAGCTCTGCTTCTACCGATTCCGGCGAAAGCCGACTCTTCCCCATCGCCAGCATGGCGAAACGCATTCCGCGATCATAATTTCCCGCGTCGTTCGCGGTCGTCGCGACCGACGCCAATACAAGGGAAGTCTGGCGTGCGACCGTCCGAGTCTGGTGAATGATCCACCCACCCGTCTCAATCACAATGACTGCGATTACGCCCAGTGCGCGACTCACTGCCCGGTCCCTGCAGGCGTGTGCGTCTCGCCGCCTGCCGTCTGTCGCGAAGGGCGGCACCCCACCCGGTTTCCGCCGCTCTCAAGTTCATCTCGTCAATGTCCACAACGAGGGCTAAATCCGACCCTCCGGGACAGGTGTCGCCAGATTGGCTTTTGGGTCCCCGGCCATGCCTCGGTGGGCGCGCAAAGTGCGGTTCATCGCCCCGTAAATTAATCAGCATCCCGGATGATACGGCGATGCTTCTGGCATCAACTTAAAACTGAGACTCGATGCAGCCACCTTCTTCCTTCGATGAAGCGGATCGGCGTAGTTGCACCGTCGAAAGGCACTTGATTTGAGGCGCCATCCTGTTTCTTCAAGCACATAAATGCTTCAACCGTCTTTCTGCAAACCCTATACCACGTCAATAGCAATGGGGACGGCGCGTCAGGAACCAGCACCCGTAATGAATTTTTCACACAAATCCTGTTCCCGCGATCTAGTGTGTTTTCGTACGTGCATCGGAGGCGCATCAGTTCATCTCTCGACGGGAGGTAGCAAGCGTTGGATTTGCGGTGGAGCAAGTCGTTTTCGCATGGGTACGAGTGACAGAACCCGGCAGTGCGGAGGCGTTTTACCCTTTTTCGCGAGGCACACAATGAAATTCAATTTCAGACGCCTATCCAGCTTTGTTTCCCAAGGCATCGCAGCCGGCGGTGTCGTCGCTCTCACGTGCGCGATCGGGCCAGGCTCTCAGGCGCAGACGTTAGGACCGCTCGTCACGGTGGCCGCAGGCGATCCATTCAGCGGATGCACGGCAGACCAGGTACATGCGCAGGAGTCAGCATTCGGGAGTGTCCTGTTTCCGGCCACGTCGATCGAGCCATGGGTGGCGACCGATCCGATCAACCCGTCTCGCCTCCTCGTGGGCCACCAGCAGGACCGGTGGAACAATGGTGGCTCACGCGGGCTCGTCGGCGTCGTCTCCAACGATGCTGGCAGCACCTGGACCAATTCGATCCCGCCCGGCGTTACTGACTGCACCGGGGGCAAATTCCGTCGCGCGTCCGATCCCTGGGTAGACTTTGCGCAAGACGGAACGGCATTCTTTTTCGCGCTGGTGTTGGATCCCGCGCAGCCGACGACTCCGTTTGGCGCACGCAATAGCGCGATGCTGGTCAGTCGTTCCGTCGACCACGGCGCGACGTGGCAACCGCCCGTTACGCTGATTCGCAACAACTCGCCGCACGTGCTCAATGACAAGAACTCCCTCACCGCCGATCCGACCGCGAACAAATACGTCTATGCGGTGTGGGATCAGCTGAGTGTGTTCCCACAAACGAAGGACGCCGCCCAGTTGCTCGCGGAAAACGATGGTGTCCTGATCGCGCGCAAATTGCGTAAAGCTGCAGCGTCAGCAGCGGGCGGTGCCCCCTTGTTCAAGTTTAATTTTACCGGCCCGAGTTTCTTCTCGCGATCCATCGACAACGGCGTGACATGGAGTACGGCCACCCCCATTTACCAGCCGGGCACGAACGCACAAACGATCGACAACATTGTGCGGGTGTTGCCTGACGGGACCCTGCTCGATTTCTTCACCGCGATCAATGTCACGCCGTCGGGTCTGAGCATCGGGTATATAACGTCCGCAAATAAAGGCGTGAACTGGACAGGGCCGACATTCCCCCACGATATTAGCGTGGTCGGAGTGG